>JBBSFG010000327.1:0-3863 GCA_038238965.1 Candidatus Acidiferrales bacterium
AGAAGGCGTAGCGCAGGGAGAACTGGATCAACCGGGGCGTGCCCACGGTGGAGAAAATTTTGCCGAATGCCGGGTTGGAGATATCCGTGAAGGTCGGATTGGCAAAGTTTGCGTGATTCCAAATGTTGAAGAAATCCGTGGTGAAGCGCAGTTGCTGGCGCTCGGTGATACGGAAATTCTTGATCAGAGAGAAATCCCAGTTCTGCTGGAAGGGTCCTCGATAAATGTTGCGGCCGAGGTTTCCGAAGGCGGTGGTGCAGGCGTCGGCATCGAGAGCGCAGCCGGCAGGATCAGCAGGCGGCGCAAACGTAAAGTTGTCGATATTGAGATAGCCGTTGTCCACGCGAGAATGAATATCTCCGCTGGTGTTTCCGGCGTTGATGGTACCGCCGTCGACCAGCTGTGCACCCGAAGTAGGAGACCCCAATCCGCCGCCAATGTAGGCGCTGCCAGCAGAGCCGTCGAGAACCGAGAATGGCGTGCCCGATTGGAAGATGGTGATGCCACTGACAGCCCATCCGCTGAGGCCCACGCGCCTCCAGCCTTCGGCATCCTTGAAAAATGGAAGTTCATAGCGATAGCTGACCACGAAGCGGTGAGTGCGATCGAAATCCGACAAGCCGCGGGAATCGTCGAGAGTGACTTCGTTATTGAACGCGGTATTCAGCGCGGTGTTCCCGCTGGAAGTGGCATCGGTGGATCGCGAGAAAGTGTAGGCAGCCTGGAAGTATCCGGCGCCCCAGCGGCGGGACACCGTGCTCTGCAGCGAATGATAATGAGAGTAGGCATCATCGGCAAAAAGCTGCATGCCGTTATAAAAATTGATCCCCGGATTGGGAGAGCGCGCCGGGCCATTGGCGACGGTGCTTTCGGTAATCTGATAGGGCGTGCCATCCTGCGCGACAACGGTAAGTTGATGATCGGCTGTGGCGAGCTGGGCGCCGTAGGTACGGGTTTCGCGCAGGTGCACGGCGTGCGTCCCGATGTAACCTAATTCAAGAACCCAATCGTGGCCCAGAGAGCGCTGAATGGTCAGGTTCCACTGTTGAGTATTGGGAGCGACAAATTTTCTGGGGACCACCAGGCCGAAAAGGAATTGAGAAGGTATGACTCCCGGACCAGTTCCGCTGCAGGCATAGTCCGGCGCACCGCTGGTCGGCCCCGAGAAACCCTGGAAGGCGCCGAGGCAGGGAACAAAGTTCGGATCGAGCGTGCCGGCAGGAGGTAGAGCATTGGGGTTGGCACCATTGGTCTGGCAAGCCGGGGGTGCGTCCGCCGAGAAGAATGTTGCCAGGCAGCCGGGCGCTCCCCCAACAAAGGCGATGGGAAGAAACGGGCCCTGGAACGAAAGTTGATCGGCAGTGCCTACGTCTTCGCGCACATAGTAGATCCCGTAGCCGGAACGAATGGTGGTGTTGTGATGGCCGAAGAGGTCATAGGCGAGTCCGATGCGAGGTCCCCATCCAGAGGTGTAGTTGTTCTTATAGGTAGTGTCGCTTCCGGTGGGGTCGAGGCCCGGGAGATTTAGTTTTTTCACGCATCCGCCGTAAATGAATGGATATTGCCCGGTAGCCGCTAAATCCTGATCCACATTTCCGATATGGCAGGCGTTATCGCGGAAAGCGCCGAGCTCTTCCAGACGCAACCCAAGGTTCAGGGTCAGATTAGGGCGAATTTTCCAATCGTCCTGCGCGAACAAGGCGAAATCGTTGGTGCGGTACTGATGATTGAATACTCCGCCCCCGCCAAAGCTGCCGCCAGGCGCGCCTTCCAGCAGGGTCTGAAAATCGGTCAAGCCGCCGACGCTGGGCAAGGTGGCCGTGGACGGAGAGCCGGGCGAATTGAAGAAAAACAACTGGCCATTAAACACCTGCGGAAACAGTTTGTCGAGATTGACGCGAGTGTATTCCCCGCCGAAACGGAAGATGTGCGCGCCCTTCACCCAGCTCACGGTATCGAGAAAGTTGTAATTATTCTGGGTTTGAAATTGATCGGCGGGCGGCGTGGGGCCAAATTGAAAACCGGCGGAGCCGAACTGGGTGAATTTGTAAATAGAGTTGGTGTTGTTGTTGGTGGGCCGATCGATGCCCAGATCGCTGGCGGTGACCGGCGCGATATTCAACAGGCTGTAATTGATGCGCACGTAGCCGAAACGAAACTCATTCACCAGCGCCGGTGAAAACAAATGCGTTTCGGCGACGCTGAAGAATCTGCCGTGCACCGGGAGCTCGAACGGGAAGTTCAAATCAGCGGCGCCGATACTGCTGGCCAGGGTGCCACCAAGGGAGGCCTGCAAACCGCCGGCGCCGAACGGCAAAAAGGAGTCCGCGTCGGAGAAAAAGAAACGGGCGGAAAGCTTGTCTTGCCCGCTGCGGAATTCGCGGTCCCAGTTGGTAGTGAACTGGTCGTCGGTATATTTTCCGGGACGGCTGATGATAAACGGGGCGGTGTTCAGGCTGACGGAGCAGGTGTCGGGATCCACTACGACGCCTGCATCGGCAGGATTACCAACCCCAGGAAACAAGAATCCGTTGGGATCGCCGAACTGGTTGCTCTTGAAATTCATGAGAGCTTGAATTACTGGATCGATGGCGATGGGAACGGCGGGGCAGCCGCCGGGGTTGGCGACGGTCGGAGCGGTGGCGGGGGTGCTGAACACGGCAGCGAGATTCCCGGCGGAGCGGTCAGCCGGCAAAATCGGGAGAGCCGGGTTATTGATTTGCGTGCCGGGAGAGAGTGCGCTGCGCTGGCGAGTGCCCTGGTAATTCACGAAGAAGAAGCCGAATTTTTCGGTTCCCACGGGGCCGCCAAGGCTGGCGCCGAAAATATTCTGTTTCACAGGGGGACGAGGCGCGTTGGCGGCGTTCAAGAAATATTCGTTGGCGTTCAACACGTCGTTTCTAAAATATTCATAGGCGTCGCCGTGCAGTCCCTTGGAGCCGGAGCGCAGAATGGCGTTAACGTTGCCGCCGCCATTGCGGCCCTGGCTGGCGTCATAGAGCGAAGTCTGGACCTTGAACTCCTGAATGACATCGGGGTTAGGCAGGGGCACATTGGTTGACTGCGACACGTTGTAATCGGTGGAGCTGATGCCTTCGATCAAGTAGTTGTTGTTGTCTTCGCGCTGGCCATTGACGATGATGCGCACGTTTCCGCGGCCGAGCTGCGCTGAAGCGTTGAGTTCGCTGCTGGTGCCGGAAGAGAGCGACAACAGCTGCTGATAATTCTGGGTGGCCAGGGGAAGCTCGCGGATGGTAGTGGTGCCGATAGACTCGCCGGTGGTGGCGTTGGTAGTTTCGACGGCGGTGACCTGCGCGGAAATTTCCACGCGTTCGCTGACTTCACCGGGCTTCAGAGTAATGGTGACGCGGGTGGTTTCGGTGACGCGCACTTCGATGCCATCAGCGCGAGCTTGTGAAAAACCGGTTTTGTTCGTTACCGCGTAGTAGGCGCCCGGTGGCAACAGTGTCGCGGCGAACGCGCCATCTGAACCGGAGGACACTTTACGGGCCAACTGATCCGTGCGGCTGTCGATGATCTGGACTTCGGCGTCGGCGATGCTGGCGCCGCTGCTGTCGACGACGACACCGCCGATAGCGCCGGTGGCGCCGCCCTGACCGAAGGCACGGCCGGTAACCAGACTCAACAGCAACACTACGAGCGCAAACTTGTACGCACTTCGCATCGGAACCCCCTCAGATGTAGGACTGCGCCGGACGGTGGAAGTGAGCAAGCTCTAGTCTCTGGCCTGCAATTTACCGAAAAACACCCCTAAAACCCGGCTCCGGCAGACAATTCCTCATTTGAAACTAACGTTACAGTTTGGACCTGTCAAGAATTCCAGGATTTAAAGTTCTGATGGG
>JBBSFG010000328.1:0-3857 GCA_038238965.1 Candidatus Acidiferrales bacterium
CGGCATACCGTTTCGGCAAAAATTGTGCCGATGCCGTTTTTCAATCCCGCCCGCAAAATGGCCGTGCCGGTAATTTAGCGCGGCGCCAGAATCCTGCTGTACAACTTCTATGAATAGCGAGTTGTTAGAACACGGGTGCCTTACACGCCGTGGTTGCGTGTGGGGATTTTGCGCAGATACCTCGAAGTCGTTCTCACGGCATCGATCACTCGCACCGCTCACTCATTGAGGCGATTGTATTTTTTCAGCACCGCGCGGAGGCGGTCGTGCGGCAGCGCGATCACCTTATGATTTTCGATTCCGGTCATGGTTTCGGCGGCGACCATGGCGTTGATGATGGCTTCTTCGGTGGCTTGCACGGTGGCGGCGAAGAGCGGCTCGATTTTTTCGTTAGGCAATATTTTTAGATCCACGACGTGCTCGGCAAACCCGGCACCGGGATTTGCCGTGGAAAAAGCGATAAAAATATCGCCAGAGCCGTTGCCGGAGATGCTGCCGTCGCGCCCCAGTCCCAGAGTCACGCGGCGGGCCAGCCGCTTCAGTTGATGCGCGACGAGCGGAGCGTCGGTGGCAACCACCACGATGATGGAGCCGCGATCCGATTCGTTGAAAGACGTAGCGGCGTAAGCACGCTCGTCGGGAATTTCCCTGCCCACCGGCACGCCGGCGATGCGCAGATTCGGGCGCGTGCCGTAATTGCATTGCACCAATACGCCGATGGTGTAGCCGCCGGCTTTTTCTTCCAGCTTGCGCGAAGAAGTGCCGATGCCGCCCTTGAATTCATTGCAGACCATGCCCGTGCCGCCGCCAACATTGCCCTCCGCGACCGGCCCGGAAGCCGCAGTATCGATAGCGTGAAATGCGTCGGCGGGCTTCACGTGAAAACCGTTGATGTCGTTGAGCCAGCCGTCCCAGGTCTCGGCCACCACCGGCAGCGACCACCAATAACCGGCGGGATCCGGCTGGCCGTGAGCGACGCGCCACTGAATGACGGCATCGCGCACCACTCCGACGCTGTGCGTGTTGGTGATCATCACCGGGCCTTCGAGAAAACCGGATTCCTCCACCCAGGTCGTGCCGGTCATTTCGCCGTTGCCGTTTTCCGTGAACCAGCCGGCAAAAACCGGATCGCTCATGGATTTTGTTCCGCGCGGCAAAACGGCAGTCACGCCCGTGCGCACGGGACCCTTGCCGATCTGCAGTTTTCCTTCGCCGGCAATGAGTGTGGTTTCGCCGACGGTGACGCCCGCAACGTCGGTAATGGCGTTCAACGGACCGGGCGTGCCGTCAAACGGGACGCCGAGATCGCGCGCGCGGGGCTTGGCTGAATTTTGCCCGTGTGACTGTTCCTGCGCACGGGTGACAACAGCGAGAAGTAAGATCGAAATCAAAAACGAAATCAGAATTCTCGAAGGATGGCGCATGTTCAGGATTTTTCTCCGCGGATGGCGACGAGCACGGCTTCGAACAGTAATGCAACGGCGGAATAAAGTGAAGGTCGATTTCCGCAGCGGCGCTCTCGCGAACATTATTAGAGATTGGAACTAACCGGGAAACACTTTGGCGAGCGCGAATTGCAGCGCAGCTGCGATGCGCGCCGACTCTTCGGCGCTCAAGATAAATGGAGGGGCGAGTAGGATGTGGTCGCCACGCAGGCCATCCACACAGCCTTGCGTGGGATAGGTGAGCACGTTTTCATCCAGCGCAGCATGGCGAATGTGTTCGGCGATATTTTGCGATGGTGGAAAAGGCTCGCGCGACTTTTTGTCTTTGACGAATTCGACGCCGATCAGCAAACCGAGCCCGCGGATATCGCCGACATGGGGATGCGCGAGCAACGGGGCAAGATCGTTGCGCAGCGTTTTCGTAACCTCGCCTACGCGTGCGAACAATTTATGCGTCTCCAGATAATCGAGCACAGCGTTGCCCGCAGCGGTAGAAACCGGATGCGCCTGGTACGTGAAACCGTGATGGAAGGTGCCGGATCCGCGTTCGAACGCCTCGACAACGCGCGCGGCAACCAGTACGGCGCCAAGAGGCGCGTAGCCGCCCGCGATTCCCTTCCCCACCAGGATGATGTCGGGCTCGTCATTCCAGTGTTGGATGGCGAAAGGCTTTCCCGTGCGGCCCAGACCGCTCATGATTTCGTCCGCGATCAATAGAATTTTATTCTCACGGCAGATTTCCGCGACGCGAGCGACGTAGCCTTCGCTGGGCACGGCGGCTCCCAAAGTTGCGCCGACTACGGGCTCAAAAATAAAAGCGGCAGAGGAATTGCCGGACGGGCCGCGTAGAAATGCTTCCAGTTCATTGGCGCATGCCAGGCCATAGGCCTTGTCTTGCAAATCCGTGCCGCTGTGATATGGAAAGCACGGCGCGATGTGCCCCCACTCGGGAAGCAACGGCTGGTAAGGAGCGCGGCGCGCGACATTGCCGCTCACAGACATCGCGCCCAAGCTGCTGCCGTGATAACTCTGGCGCCGCGAAATCACGCCAAAGCGATGCGGCTGGTCTGTTTCCAGGTGAAACTGGCGCGCCAGCTTGATCGCGGTCTCGGTGGCTTCCGAACCTCCTGACGTAAAGTACACGCGTCCACCATTTTGAAAATTTCGCGGCGCGAGCTGCAGGAGTCTAGCGGCGAGCTTTTCCGCGGGGGCGGAAAGAAACTGCGAGGTGTGAGCAAAGGCGAGCTGCGACGATTGTTCGGCCATCGCGCGGCCGATCTCGGCAACACCGTGCCCGATGTTGATCACCGCCGCCTGGCCCGCGGCGTCCAGAAATCGGCGGCCATCATCGGAAATAATCCAGCAGCCTTCACCACGGACGGCGACGGGATACTCCTTGCGGAAATTTCGCGGGAAGACGCTGGAGTGATCCGGCATGGCGGCTTGTGACGAGATTGTAGCAGAGTGATCGGCGGCGAAAGACGCGAGGATGCGTGCTTACTCGAATAACGAAGTGAAGAGGTGTGCTACGCTGGCCGCGTTTTCCGGACATGATAACTGGAGACGGATTGGCAGAGACTTCCAGCGGTCTGGTTCGAACGATTGGCCGCTGGAGCCTGGCGGCGTTGATCGTCAACTCCGTGATCGGCGGCGGCGTTTTTGGCTTGCCCAGTGTGGTTGCAGCGCGGCTCGGCAAATATGGCGCGCTGGCATATTTAATTGCCGCGGCGGGAATCGCGCTGATCGCCGCGTGCCTCAGCGAAGTCGCCTCGCAATTCCGTGAAACAGGCGGCCCTTATCTTTACGCACGCACCGCGCTGGGAAGATTCTGGGGCATACAGATCGCGTGGATGACCTGGCTGGCGCGGTTGACGGCAGCGTCCGGCACGGCGAATCTCTTTGCCACTTATCTTGCGGAATTTACTCCGCGCGCGGTGCAGCCGTTCTATCGCGCGATCATTCTTGCGGCCCTGATCGGCATACTCGCGGTAATCAATTATCGTGGGGTGCGCTCGGCGACGCGAGTCAGCGACTGGCTGACCAGCGCGAAAATATTTCTTCTGCTCGTTTTCATCGGCGCGGGACTGGGCTGGATGGCGAAACACGGAGCGGTAGCGGCCGCGCCGCTTTCTCACACCATCACGTTTCAAGACTGGCTTGCGGTTGTGCTGGTGCTGGTGTACGCGTACGGCGGATTTGAAGCGGTATTTTTCGCCACCGGCGAGACGCGCGATCCGCGCCGCGACTCTGCCGCGGCGTTGGGTTACGCGCTGGCGCTGGTCGCGTTGATTTATACGCTGGTGCAAGTGGTGATCAACGGCACACTGGCGAATCCCGCGGCGACGGAGCGCCCGCTGGCCGAAGCGGCCCGGCATATTTTTGGCAGCGGCGCGGCTGCGGCGATCGCCGCAG
>JBBSFG010000329.1:0-3853 GCA_038238965.1 Candidatus Acidiferrales bacterium
AGATTTTGCGGGTCGGCGGCCAGCAAAGTGTGTCCGTCGATCCAGCCGTTCAACGAATCTAAGCTTCCGGTGTAGAGCGGAGTGGCGGATTCCGGCGCATTGAGCGCAGACGATAAGACCCGCCACTTTTGATCCTGCGATTGCAGGTAAGCGACCCGTGAATCGTCGGGAGACCAAAATGCTTGGCGGACCGTGCCGTGAACCAGGTCTTTTGAGCGGCCGGTGTCGAATTCATAGAGAATAATGGTGCGCTCGGAGCCCATTTTGGAATCGTTGCGGGTGAAGAGAAGCTTTTTGCCATCGTGAGAGAGGGCCAGTTCCGCGCCGGTGGCCGGGACGAATTTTTTGGCTGTGCCGCGGCTGATCACAATTTTTCCTGCGGGATTCAGATAAGCGACGGCGGTCGGAGTTTTGAAAATTTTAATGGTGGCGACGGGAGGCTTTTTTTTGTCGGCATCGTCGGCGTCATCTTCGCTTTGATTCACGATTTTCGGGAAAAGCTCGGCGGCTATGCGGGCGCAGCCGCGAAATTCTCCGACTTGGGCATGGTCCAGGACCAGGCGGAAGGCATTTTTTTCCGGAGGGGATGAATTGGAAGCCGGGGAGGCGGCTTTCGCGGAGTTAGCCGCAGGCTTGGGTGCGAGTTCGAGAGCCGCGCTGCCGGGAGCGTCGATGCAAGGTTCGCGGGTGAGGTGAATGGTTACGTCACTGCCGGTCGCTGAATCTTTGGCGTGATAGGCCCAGGCTTCGCCGCTGCCTTCGCCACTTACGCTAACCGGGTCAAGTGCGATGGGCGGGTAATTCCCGCGGTCAAAGCGCTCCGGCCCTTTCTGGCCGATGAGGACGCTCCAGGGGATAGGGTCGGCGCCGTGACCAAGAAGCAGGATTGGATAATGAGTTGACTGTGGGGACTGCGGCGCGGCCGGGGATTTCGATACTTGCGGTGAAGGTTTTTGAGATGGCTTCGGCGCTGTCTGGCCGAAGAGGGCGCTGGGTTGGGAGCCGATGACCAGCAACAGCGAGCAAGCTAGCAACAGTGAGCGCATAGGCATACTCGATTCAGGGTCTCCCAAGGCCGGCACTGCAAAAACAACTTTCGAGCTAGGGCAGGATACTCTTCGCGGCCGAGGTAGGCAATGCGGCGCAGAAGGTATGGCGGCGCGCCGGAAACGGAGGGACATGGCGGGAGGGCATACGAAGAAAAAGCGAAAATAACTATTGACGTAGCGAAGAAAAGGCGAAATACTCGGGCGTGCTTCGAGGTGGGTTATGTCCCCAGTGCTGTTCCCCTCGCCGGCGAGGTTTTCCGCTCGCAGGCGCATCGCGCCACCAACTGCTCCATCACTCTTTCCTGAATGCCCTGACACGCATAGCCCAAAGAACGGGATCGCGGACCTTGCCCCGGTCGGCAGCGATCCACGCAGCAGCAACACGGGTACGAACGTGGCGGATTGCCCCCCGTCACAAGCGGTTTCGCCGGGTCCCCAAAGCCAGGTAGAAACCGGTACCCGTGCTGCTGTTGCGCAACCGGCCGGTGGCGTTAGCGCGCCGCTGGTCGGGATAGCCCGCCTCGCAGCAAAATCTTCCCCGGCGGAGACGCGCCGGACATCGGCTGAGCGGCCAGAATATTTTTTGTTGCCGGTGAAATCGATATTGAACCGCTGCGATTCCCAGCGTGTGCCATTCGAATGGACGATCAATCCGTATCGCGGATGTGAATTCGGATGCCACTACTGCTACGCGCGGTACACGCACGAGTACATGGAGCTGGACGGCGGGGAGTTCGACAAAAAGATTTTCGTAAAGAAGGATGCGGCGGCGTTGCTGGCCTGGGATGTGTCGCGTAAATATTCGTATCAATCGCAAGCGTCGGGCGGACAGAGTCCCGACCACATTGCTATCGGGACGGCGACGGATCCTTACCAGCCTGCGGAAAAAGAGTACGGGGTAACGCGGGCGTGCCTGGAGGAACTGGCGAAGCGTCAGGGGCTTAGTATTTCGGTGATTACCAAGTCCAACCAGATCGTGCGCGATATTGATGTGTTCAAGCGGATTGCGGAGCGGTCTTCGCTTTCGCTGAATATTACGATCACCACTTTGCGGCCGAGGTTGGCGCGATTGCTGGAGCCGCGAGCGCCGCGACCGGACCTGCGGGTGGCGGCGGTGAAACAACTGAGCGATGCGGGATTGGCGGTGGGAGTTTCAGCGTCGCCGCTGATTCCGGGAATTACTGATCGCGACGGGGATTTGGAAGCGGTGGCCGCGGCGGTGAAGAACGCGGGCGCGCAGTGGTTTTTCTCCGGGGCTTTGTTTCTGATGCCGTCGTCGGCGAAACAGTTTTTGCCGTTTGTGCGGGAGAAGTTTCCACGGCTGGCGAAGCGGTATGAGGAGTGGTACACGAAAAACGGTTACGCGCCGGAGGAGTACAGGCGCATGGCTACGGAGCGGGTGGCGCGAATTCGCAAGGAGTACGGCTTCTCGACGAGGCCATGGGAGGAGCGGAACCGGAGCGGATCGTGCTCGCAGATGTCGCTGAAATTGAATAGCGATGTCGAGGCGGCTGTCGGCAAGACGGTTTCGCTCAGCAAAGCGAGTTAGGCGGCTCGCTTTCCACGTCAAAGGAACGAGGCTCACGCGATCAATCGAAGAGAGATTCCTCGACTGCGTAGCGCGGCTCGTTCGCACCAGCGAACGAGGAAGAAAAATCCGCGCCACTCCGCTCGGAATGACAGGACTGGGCGGGCGGCTCGGACGGTTGCTCATCTGGACGGGCAGGCCCGCGGAAGGCGGTAGTTGAGGCGATTCGTCAGGCCATGATGACTTTGTTTTGGAAGCGGCGCGCGGCGATGATCAGCAGGAACGCGCCCATGGCGAAGAGCGCGAGCGCGTCGATCCAGAGGTGTTGGATTCCGGCGCCGCGAAGAATGATGCCGCGGGTAATGTTAATGAAATAGCTGGCCGGCACGAAGTAGCTGAGAATGCGAAAAAACAGTGGCATGGTTTCGCGCGGGAAGATGTACCCGGAAAAGAAAATACTGGGCAGGATGGTAACAAAGGCGAGTTGCATGGCCTCGCCCTGCGTGCCGGCTTTACTGGAAATGAGAATGCCGAGCGATAGGGAAACGAAAATATAGGGCAGAGAGAGAAAGCCGAGAAGCAGAACACTGCCGTGGATAGGAACCTGGAAAATGAAACGCATGAAGGTGAGGATCAGGCAAAGCTCCGTGAATCCGATAAAGAAATAGGGAAGCAATTTGCCGAGCAGCAATCCGAAGGGCCGCACAGGTGTAACAAAAAGTTGTTCAAGGGTGCCGCGTTCTTTTTCGCGGACGATGGCGAAGGCAGTCAGGAAAGTAGTGACATTCAGCAACAGGATGGCGGTAAGGCCGGGCAGCAGGAAATTTGGCGAGCGCGAATCGGGATTGAAGAGCAGTTTTGGACGCATATCCACGGCCATGGCGCCGCGGTCAGCGAGAACGCGACGCAGCGATTCATCCAGTCCTATCGCGGTGGTGACGTTGATGGCCTGGCCGGCGACGGAAGAATCGGAGCCATCGATGAGGACGAGGACCTGCGAGCTCATGCCGTGGATGAGGCGATCGGAGTAGTCGACGGGGATTTTGATACCGACGCGGGCACGTCCGGCAATGATGGCGTCGTTAAGAGCGCGATCACTGGTGACGTAGTCGATGACGTGGAAGGTGTCGGAATTGGTGAGCCGGTCGATCAGCTCGCGGCTCTCGCGGCGGCCGTCTTCATTAAGAACGACGGTGTTGATATGGCGGACATTGGTATCGATGCCGAAGCCGAGCACGAACATTTGGATGAGCGGTATGAATAAAGAAAAAAACAG
>JBBSFG010000330.1:0-3844 GCA_038238965.1 Candidatus Acidiferrales bacterium
GCGAAACCTTGTTGCTGGCTTGCCACTCGGCGAGGGCATCGTAGACGCACTGCCGAAGGCACTCGAGTACCGCTTCTGTAATATTGTATCTAGAGTCGATCCCGTTAGGTCCTCTTGTCTGCTCAGGCAATTCCCAATCGCTGTTAATTCGGCGCGATGTTCACCGCCATGAGCGGCTTTAAGAATCACGCCGTTTCTGACAATGGTTGCGCCAAGCTTAAATTTTCGGGGATCTTGTAATGCCTGTGAGACGGCCGCTTCCATCCACTTTTTATCTTCGCCAGTGAACGCCACATCCATGACGCAAGGATGTATATCACGGGTCCAAGAACGCCGAGTGCGTGTTTAAGGGCTTGTCATCAAATCGGGCGACATACGGACCCACGAAGCGCCCAAGCTTAAACCAATGTTAAAACGACAATGAATGATTACATCGGCTCGTCATGGAAGTCGATTTTCAAAAGGAAAATGGCGCGCCCGGGGAGGCTCGAACTCCCGACCCTCTGCTTAGAAGGCAGACGCTCTATCCAGCTGAGCTACGGGCGCGATGTGTGTAACTAGGTCAATGTACTGCGCTTGAGGCGCGGTTCGCAACGTAGTTCATCGCGGTAGGCGGCAACAGTCCCTCGTGGGTCTAGACAGGGTTAAGCCGCGGCGCTGACGCGGATGCGGTGGCGCCCGGCATTATGGCCGGCTAGCCTTAACACAAATCATAGACGTGGGACCAACAGTGTATGCTGCGCCGCCGGTCCGGCTGATCGCTAGCACAATGGTAGCCGGGCCGGTTTTCAGCCGATCGCCTGCGTGCAGGTATGGGGCGGAAAATACAGGTTCACGGCCAAATGCGCATATGTCCGTCGCAAACAGGGGGCCGACTGTGTGCATTTTTCGCACACTACATTGAACACTGTATAGGGCCTTGCGACGGTCCTTCATACCATTACTCGTTTACTTGTGAAGTTTACTGTTTCAATTTGGTCGAGGTGGGGATGCCGGGAGCTCGCCTGACCGCGATTGCGAAGTTGGATCGAGGAAACGAGCACGATGCGGGTTCTGGTAGTCGATGACCATGAAGTGGTGAGGCGAGGTATCACCGCCATATTGGCGGCCGAGGCGACGTTAACGCTTTGCGGCGAAGCGGTTGACGGAAAAGATGCAATCGAAAAAGCTACCGCCCTGCGGCCCGACATAGTGGTCATGGATATAACCATGCCGCAGATGAACGGGCTGGAAGCCACTCGGGAAATCAAGCGGCTGCTGCCCCAGACCGAAGTTGTAATTGTCAGCCAGCATGATGCTCCGGAAATGGTGCGCCAGGGATTCAAAGCCGGAGCTCGCGGATACGTACTGAAGTCGGCGGTGGCCAGGGATCTGGTGAGCGCCATCGCCAAAGTTAACCGCAAAGAATCGTTTGTAGTGGGTGTGGAGGTTTCCGAAAGGGACTCGGGTACCGATCCGACGCAGGTGTTGGAACGCAGCGCAGACTTTAAAAAAGCGTTGCGCGATAGCGAGGAGCGCTTTCGTTCCGCCATGAACAACATGGCGGAGGGCCTGGTGATGATCGATCATCGCGGGCGCATCACCTACTTGAATCCGGCGGCTGAAGCACTATTCGGATGGTCCTCATCCGAACTACTTGAGAAGGACATACACGCCGCGACGCACTACCAACGGCCCGATGGGTCGCAGTTCCCGCCGCAAGAGTGCGCAGTGCTGCGTGTGGTGCAAACGGGAGCGGCAATTCGGGAGCACGAAGATGTTTTTCTTCGTAAGGATGGCAGTTTTTTCCCGGCGATCGTCAGCGCGTCGCCGCTGAGAATGAATGGGGAGATCGCCGGAGCGGTATTCAGTTTCTCGGACGACTCGCGCCGGCGCGACGCACAGGAAGCGTTGCGGCAAAGCGAGCGGATCTATCGCGCGATTGGCGAGTCACTGGACTATGGAGTGTGGATTTGCGATGCCCAGGGAAAAAATATCTACGCCAGCTCATCGTTCCTGAGACTGGTCGGGCTGACGCAGAAAGAATGCTCGGACTTGAGTTGGGCGCACCTGCTGCATCCCGACGACAAAGACGGCACCTTAGCCGCATGGGAAGCGTGCGTCCGCGAGGAATCATTTTGGGAGCGCGAACATCGGTTCCGCACCGCGGATGGAGGCTGGCGGCACATCCTGGCGCGCGGTGTAGCGATACGAGACCGGCGCGGAGTAATTATTTATTGGGCGGGAATCAATCTGGACATCCAGCACCGGAAGCAAGCGGAGGAGCAACTGAATCAGCTGGTCCAGACTCTGGAATCGCGAGTTTCCGAGCGCACGGAGCAGCTGGAAAAAGTCACCACCAAACTCCGCGACCTGACCGCCACGTTATTGCGCACGCAGGATGAAGAGCGCAGGCGCATCGCCCGTGAATTGCACGACGGCGTAGGCCAACTTGTGGTGGCCATGAGCATGAACCTTTCGAATGTCACCAGCGAAAAAGAGAAACTCAGCCCTAAAGCGCGCGAGATTCTCGACCAGAACATTCTGTTGATCGACGAAGTCTCGAGGGAAATTCGCACCATGTCGCACCTTCTGCATCCGCCATTACTGGATGAAGTCGGCCTGGATTCAGCACTGCGATGGTATTTAGAAGGCTTTTCTGAACGAAGCAAGATAAAAGTGCATACCGAGCTAGTCAAGGGCTTTGCCGACAATTTGCCGCGAGACCTGGCCCTATCCCTTTTTCGAATCGTGCAGGAATCGTTGACTAACATCCATCGCCACGCAGAAAGCCCCTCAGCCTCGGTCAAAGTGGACCGCTCGCGCACGGAAATTACGCTGGTGATTCAGGACCAGGGCAAAGGAATTCCTGCTGAAATCCAATCCAAGATTTCCTCCGGCGAAATTCCCGGCGTGGGACTCCGCGGTATACGGGAACGAATTCATCAATTCGGCGGGCGACTGGAGATTCGTGCCGATGCCGGCGGCACCACGATCGTGGCGGCGTTACCGCTATATGAAATCGCGGACACCAGGGAGCAGGCTGAAGGTTCCCAGGAGCAATTGAAAAATACCGGAAATGCTTCCAGCGATTCAGCGCAGGCTCCGGCCACCATCTTATGTATAGACGACGAATCTTCCGGCCTGATGGTGCGCAGGCTGCTGCTGGAGTCCGCGGGGTATCGTGTGCTGGAAGCGAATTCGGGGCCGGCGGGGATACAGCTTTTTAATTCCGAAACGGTCGACGTGGTGATCCTGGACTACTGGATGTCCGGAATGAAAGGTATCGCAGTCGCCGCGGAATTGAAACGAATCAAGCCATTCGTTCCCATCATCGTTCTTTCCGGAATGGCGGATCTGCCGGGAGAATCCTCCGGGCTCATCGATCAATGGTTACTCAAGGGAAGCCACCGGTCCGAACAACTACTCGACTCTGTCGCTGCTCTGTTAGAACGCCGCCCAACGTGAGGACTGCAAAACCCTGTGCTCGTTCCTTTCTGATGTGAGTTGCAACGGATTACAACGCACATTGCAATCTTTAACGGAGAATTCAACATGCGAACCGGGCCAATAAAGGAATGTTCAGTGCGTGCCGCCGGGTTGTCCCGCCGAGGCGACCATCAATAATCGCAACGTCATCTCCCGGCGAATTTCGAGCGTACGTGATAACCCGGGTTGCCAGATACTGTTCGTGGCGGCTTCGGAATCCGGCCGCACGAGAGAAATTCCAAGCTATGTGCAAAAATCACCGGTGCTAACCGTCAGCGACATGCCGAATTTTACGGGTGATAGAGGCGTGATTCAATTCGCGCTGAAAAACAATAAAGTTCGCTTTGAGGTGAATCTGACCGCCGCGAAAAAGACC
>JBBSFG010000331.1:0-3822 GCA_038238965.1 Candidatus Acidiferrales bacterium
GTGCATGACGCGCGAATCGGGTTGCAGGCCGAGTGCAGCGGGCGCGAAATCGAATGGCGCATGGGGGCGCTGCCGGAAGTGGAAGGCGACGCGGTGCTGCTCGGGCAGGTTTTTACAAATTTGATGTCCAACGCCATCAAATTCACGGGGAGACAGGGGCACGCGGTGATCGAGATCGGCAGTTGTGAACACAATGGCGTGCCGGCGATATTCGTTCGCGACAATGGAGTGGGCTTCGACCCGCGTTATGCGGACAAACTTTTCGGCGTGTTTCAGCGGTTGCATCGTCAGGACGAGTTTTCGGGAACCGGCATCGGGCTGGCCACCGTGCAGCGCATCGTTCACCGGCATGGGGGGCGAATCTGGGCCGAATCCGCCCTGGGGCAAGGCGCCACTTTTTTCTTAACGCTGCCGGCGAGTACGAAAGCGGCCAAGCGAGATGAGCAATTGGCCGGAGCGATGGCATGAACAAACCCGAATGTGAGATTTTGCTGATAGAAGACGATCCGAACGATGCAGAGCTTACGGTGTTGGCGTTGCGCGAAGCGGCGTTCGCACATCGAGTGGTACTGGCCCGGGATGGGGCCGAGGCGCTGGACGTGCTTTTCTGCCGCGGCGCTTACGCGCATCGCCGGTTCGAAACGCCACCTCATCTAGTCTTGCTGGATCTAAAACTGCCGCGGATCAACGGCCACGAAGTGCTTCGGGCGATCAAAGGGGACGAACGCACCCGGCCGATTCCAGTGATCGTGCTGACCTCCTCGGACCGCGACCGGGACTTGATTCAGTGTTACCAGCTGGGAGTCAACAGCTACATACAGAAGCCAGCCGAGCTTCTGAAATTTCAAGAGACGGTTCGCCACTTCGCCCGGTATTGGTTGACAGTGAATCACATGCCGCCGGCGGAAACATTTAAATCGCAGGGATTGGGAGAGCCGCTGTGACATTGCTGGCACTGGAAGAAACCGCCGTCGCGGTGATTACGGCGCCGGTACAACTGTTGATCGTGGAGCATTCCCTGGACGACGTTGAGCTGATCCTTCTAGAGTTGAGCAAAGCGGGGGTGGAGAGTCATCACACCACAGTGGAAGACAAGGAGCAATTTCACACCGCAATGGGTAACCAGACCTTCGATGCAGTGCTATCGGACTACCGGCTGCCGAGCTGGACGGGCATGGATGTGCTGCGCGAACTGCGCGCGCTCGATAAAAATACACCATTTTTGCTGGTGACCGGGACGCTGGGAGAAGAAGCGGCGGTGGAATGCATCAAGCAGGGGGTCAGCGACTTTGTGTTGAAGGAGCACATGTCACGGCTGCCGGTGGCGCTGCAACGAGCCATCGCAGAAAGAAAGATGCGGGACGAGAACGCCCGGAACATGGCGGCGCTGCGGACTTCGGAAGCACGAAACCGCGAGCTGGTGGAGCATTCCATCCTGGGGATTTGTCACGTGGACGCCGGGGGGTCGTTAAAAGAGTGCAATCCTGCGCTGCTGAAAATTATCGGTTGCACGCCACAGGGTTTGCAGGCGATGAATTTTGAAAACGATCTCTTCAGATTCCCGGAACAGTACGCGCGAATCATGGCCAGTTGCCGCGAGACCGGCACGCTGCACGGCGCGGAGGCGGACTGGAGGCGCTTCGACGGCCGGCACATCAACGTGCGGCTGCATTTGCGTTTTCTTTTCGACCCCAACCGGCGGCGAGCGATCGAAGTGATCGTGGAGGACGTGACGGTGTTTCGAGCCATGGAGCGGGACCTGCGGCAAGCGCAGAAATTCGAAGCCATCGGACAGCTGGCTGGAGGAATCGCACACGATTTTAATAATGTGATCGGCGCGATACTGGGATGGGCGGAGCTGGGGCTCGATCAGAACGCGAAGGATTCCAAGACAGCAGAGCGCTTCCTGCGAATCCGCGAACAGGCGGAACGCGCGGCAGCATTAACACGAGAGTTGCTGGCGTTCGCGCGCAAAGCGGTGTTGCAGCCCCGGGCTGTCGACCTGAACATGGTGATCAGCGGGCTGCTGAGTTTCATCGAGAAGGTGATACCGAAAAATATAACGCTGAAGATCAGCAATGGCATGATCGAGCCGGTGAAGGCGGACCTCACACAAATGGAACAGGTGCTAATGAACCTTTGCCTGAACGCTCGCGATGCCATGCCCAATGGAGGCCGCCTGCTGATCGAAACGGAGATGGTAGACCTCGATGAGACGTACTGCTCTTTTTATTCTTACGTTACGCCGGGCCGATTTGCGGTGATGACCGTGTCGGACAGCGGTATCGGGATGGATGTGGCCACACGGGACCGCATCTTTGAGCCGTTTTTCACTACCAAAGAGCTGAGTAAAGGAACGGGGCTGGGGTTGTCGACCGTGTACGGAATTGTGAAACAGCACGGCGGGTTTATCCACGTTTACAGCGAGCCGTTGCAAGGTTCGCTATTCCGGGTGTACCTGCCGGTGATGGAAGGAGCGGCGGGAATCAATCCGGCGAAGCCGGTAAGTCCGCCAGTTGCGAATGCGCGAGGGTCGGAGACGATTTTGTTCGCCGAGGATCATGACTCGATGCGCGAAATGGCGTGTCAGGTATTGACGGGATTGGGATACCGGGTGCTTTCAGCGGTGGATGGAGAGGATGCCTTGCGCATGTGCGAAACGGAAACGCCCGCCATCGCCATCCTGGACGTGATCATGCCCAAACTTGGAGGGCTGGCGACAGCCGCCAAACTACTGGAGCGCTTCAAGAATCTGCCGGTGGTGTACACCAGTGGATATTCGCCGCAGTCCGACAGTGCGACGCTGACGGCCGCCAACGCGCATTACCTGCAAAAACCGTACAGTCCCAGCGCGCTAAGCCGGCTGGTACGCGAGATACTGGACCAGCGAAAAGTTTCAGAAGCGCACTATTGAACGCGCGCCTTGAGCTGCGGCTGGTGGAAGCTGGCGGCGAAAGAGCCGGGATATCGACCGAAACGGCCGGTATCGGTACCTTTTTATAGGTTGACAGGGTTTAGCGCAGGTGCTAAAAACGCAATAACGACAAGCCTTTGGATGGTGAGTCTCCAGACGCATCGCATTACTTCGTACGCGAATGAGGCTGTGGTTCTGCCGGGCAGGGCAGGCTACTGCACTATCTGAGGTAATTGTCATGCATCACCCCACCCCGGGAGGTGAAGACTTCCAGTTTTCACCTCCTTTTTCTTTTTACTCCAGCTGATAAATGAAAATCGCCGACGTGGCCGTCTCTTATTTTCGCGAATGAGTGCCCCTCCAGCGCTTCTGGACCTTAAACACGTGACTGTTTTTCGCGGGGATGTGCATGCCGCGGGAGTTCAGGAAGCAACGCGGCCGGCGCTGGATGACATTACCGTGCGCATCGAAGCCGGGGAACATGTGTGCATCCTGGGGCCGAATGGCTGCGGCAAGTCGACGCTGATCAAAACCATTACGCGGGAATGCTACCCGGTGGAGCGCGAAGGGACTTCGATTTCCATCCTGGGCCGCGAACGCTGGAACATTTTCGAGTTGCGCACGCTGCTGGGCATTGTGTCACCCGACCTTCTGGGGGCATGCAGCACGGAAGCCACCGGGCGCGACGTGGTGCTTTCGGGATTTTTCAGCAGCACGCGGATATTTCCGCACCACCATCCGGATCCACAGCAATTGGCGCAGGCCGAGGCAGCGCTGGAACGCATGGGCGTGGCGCACCTGGGCCATCGCGCGGTGGCGCACATGTCTTCGGGTGAAGCCAAACGGACGCTGATCGCACGAGCTTTGGTGCATGAGCCGCGGGCTTTGCTGTTTGACGAGCCCAGCAA
>JBBSFG010000332.1:0-3788 GCA_038238965.1 Candidatus Acidiferrales bacterium
GAATAATTTTATAATTGCACCAAGCGACGTTCCTGTCGATTAAGGAGGTGATCCCTGAGGTACACGAAGAATTAAGCTGTAAATTAGAGAGGCGCTTGTGAGTGCTCCCGGGCGCCTCTCTTTTCATTTATTCCGCCGAATTCGCTGCAACACATCTATCCGCCGGCTGTCCAGTGCGTCTAAGCTTGCAACACCGTCGAGGAGGGCACCAATGTGGGATATCGCCCAGGATCTGCGCTACGCGTTCCGCCAGTTCCGCCGGGCGCCCGGATTCGTCATCACCGCCGTCCTGTCCCTCGCCCTCGGTATTGGCGCCACCACCGCGATCTTCAGCGTTATCTACGGTGTTCTCCTCGATCCCTACCCTTATAAGGACGCGAACCGCATGGTCCATGTCGAACTGCGCGACAAAAACGGCCGCGGTCCATTGCTGTTCACCAGCGGCACCGGTTACCAGCAGATCCGCCAGGCCTCCGCCGTCGACGACGTCTTCCTGCAACAGCAAGCCCAGCAGAACCTCACCGGCGACCAGATCCCCGTTTCCGTAAACGTCGGCCTGTACTCGCCAAATCTCTTTGAATACATGGGCGTGCCCCCGTTCCTCGGGCGCGAGTTTTTCCCCTCCGACGCGCCGAACGGCACCACCGCTCCCGTGGCGGTGCTCAGTTACCTGTTCTGGCAGCATCAATACGGCGGCCAGCGCGACGTGGTGGGGAAAAACATTGAGCTGGACCACAAGCTTTACACCATCATCGGCGTTGCGGCGCCGCGATTCACCTGGGGCGACTCCGACGTGTATTTGCCCGCCACACCAACCTCCGACCCGCACGACTATTGGATGGCGTTTGTGAAACTCAAGCCCGGTGTGAAGTTTCCCGCCGCCGCCGGCGAATTCCAGGTCATCGCCGATCAATTTGCAAAGAACGACAAGGAGTATCCGCAGGACCGCCGCGCCACCATCGTCACGCTCAACGAAGAAGTGCTGGGCAAGTTTGCCGGCACTCTGGTTTTGCTGTTTGGCGGCGTCCTCACCTTGTTGATCATCGGCTGCGCCAATGTTTCCATCCTGCTGCTCGCGCGCGGCACCGCCCGTCAGCATGAGTTTTCCGTGCGTGTGGCCGTCGGCGCGGGACGCACGCGCCTCATCCGCCAGTTGCTCACAGAATCCGTGGTGCTCTCCGCCACGGGAGCTGCGCTGGGCGTGGTCGCTGCCTACAAAGGCGTCACATGGATTGTCTCCGCGCTGCCGATTTTTTCATTTCCCCATGAAGCCGCCATTCACGTGAACGGCATGGTGCTGGCCTTCAGCGCCACCGTCGCTCTGCTTACCGGCATCCTCTTCGGACTGTCGCCCGCGTGGCAACTCTCCCGGCCGGAAGTCAGCCGCCTGATTCAGGCCACCAGTACCAAAATGACCGGCAGCGCCAGCAGCCGCCGGACACACCGCATTCTGATCGCCGGGCAGGTTGCCCTAACTTTGCTGCTCATTGCCTCCGCTGGAGCGGCCCTGAAAGCCTTCACCGCCCGCCTGCACACCCCGCTGGGTTACGATCCCGATCACGTGCTCTCCCTGAATGTCGGCTTTCCCAAAGGCGCAAATCCCACCTGGGAAGGCCGCCTGAATGCGCAGGAAGCTGTCCGCAAAGCCATCGCGGATATGCCCGGAGTCGTGGATGCCAGCATTTCCACCACCTGGTTTCCTGGCTTTGGCGGTTTCCGCGGAAAAGTTGAAGTGCAGAGCAACCCGACATTAGCCGACGCCCAGGCGTTGCTGTGTGCGGTGAGCCCTCACGAATTTGCCACCCTGCATATTCCGCTGCTCGCCGGGCGGATTTACGACGACAGCGAAACCATGCGCGCCGCGCACGTGGCTCTGGTCACCGAATCCTTTGTGAAGCAATACATGCCCAACCGCGATCCGATCGGCCAGGGTGTGCGCAGCCCGATGTTAAAGCTCGACCGTCCGTCACTGCTGCTGGCTGCTTCGCCGGAAGACTGGTTTCAAGTCATCGGCGTGGTCGGCGACGTTCGTAACGATGGACTGGACCATCCCGTCAAGCCGGCCATCTTTTTTCCGCACAGCTTCATTCTGCCCACCGATGTGTCTTTGCTGATCAAGACCACGCCCGATCCCGACGTGATGGTGAAGGGCATCAAGGAGCGCTTGCGCCAGTTGAATCCCGAGCTGGTGGCCGGTGAAAACCACACACTGTTGTGGTGGCTCGACACGCAAGGCTGGGGACAGGATCGCTTTATCGCCACGCTGTTTTCTCTGTTTGCCGTTTTTGCGCTGGCGCTGGCGGCCACCGGTTTGTACAGCGTGGTTTCCTTCGCCGTTTCGCAGCGCACCCAGGAAGTGGGTATTCGCATGGCGCTCGGCGCGCCGCGCATCAGCATCGTGCGTCTGGTGCTGGAGTCCACGGGAATCACGCTGGGTGTCGGCGTGCTTATCGGTGTAGGACTGAGCGTAGCGTTAAATCGCGTGATGACCACCTGGTCGGGCGGCAATTCGCGCGACCCGCTCACCCTCATCGCCTCCGTACTGATTCTCGCGCTGGTCGCCCTCACCGCCTGCCTCGTCCCCGCCTGGCGCGCCGCCACCATCGACCCCATGCGCGCCCTCCGCACCGAATAGCTGCGGCTACCACTGTCCGCCGGCCGCCACCGGATACGGATTTTTGCCAACAGACGAGCCAGAAGAGAAATGTCAAACCCAAGACCCAGGTTCAGAAAGCGAACCCGGGGCGCCCGGCAAGACTATTTCCGCGGCGTGCGAGGCGCGCGCCAGCGGCGGCCAAGTGCGGGGATGATGGCGCCGCCGAGATTGGCGAGATTGATGTCGGGAAACGGGGCGCGATCGGCCCGGGGATTCAGAGAAAGGACGAAAGTTTTCAGGAAGCGCCCGAAGGCGTCGAGTCTTTCGCGGAAAGTGAAGTGGAGCGAGCGGCCATTGGCGCGCACGACCATTAAAGTGACATCGTCGGCAGAAAGATTTTCGGGATAGCGCGCGGTGATTTCCTGGAGAAGCGATTCGATGAGTTTATCCGCGGGAACATTGCCGAGCAGATTGGCGATGCGCAGCAGGCCTTCTTCTCCGAGCATTTCACCGTCTGAGTCGCAGGATTCGATAAGCGCGTCGGTGTAGCTGATGAGGCAGTCGCCGAGGTCGAGTTCGATGTCCAGATGTTCGTAGTCGGCAAGTTGAAAGATGCCGAGAGGAATGTTGCGCGGGCCCTTTTTTTCCGGATTGTCCTTGTGAGCGAGTAAGGTCCAACGACCGTTGCTGATGCGATAAAGAAGCGGGCGCGGATGACCGGCGTTGCAAAGAGAGAGGCGGCGGCTGGGTGCGAAAAACGTGGATACCACCGCAGTGGAGAAACTGCCGCTCTGGCGCGGGAGCGCGGTGAACTTCTCATTGAGCTCGCGGACAAATTCCTTCTGGTCGAGGCAATTGACAAAGCGCCGCATCAGGGTGCGCAGGTCGGCAGCCGTGGACGCGACGGCTGTGCCATGCCCGGAAACATCGGCGAGAAGCAAGCGGCTGATGCGGCCGGAAGCGCAGCTGGAAACGTAGTAGACATCCCCGCCCCGCTGGGCTTGTTCAAACGGCTTGCTGTAGACCCACACATCGAGACCGGCCAGCTCGACTCCACTGGACGTCAGCTGGCTGCCCCCCCAAACCTCCATGCATTGCATGTACTGCGTGGGGGAATCCGCCATGGAGGTATTATAAATCTTCCCGGCCCACAACGCCGCCGCGCATCATGCCGGGTCGTCAAGTCAGCCAA
>JBBSFG010000333.1:0-3735 GCA_038238965.1 Candidatus Acidiferrales bacterium
GAGGAACGCGAAAGCCGGTGGGCGGAGTTTCTGCAAAACGATCGGACCAAGCCATTGATGTTGACGGAAGCTCCAGCGATGCGCTTTGCGTTAATTCGCTGGGATAAACAAACGTGGAAATTTTTGTGGAGCGTGCCGGCACTGCTGCTGGATGGCTGGTCATGGCCGCTGGTGTTTCGCGACAGCAGCTGGCTTTATCAATCATTGGTGCAAAATCTTCCTTTTGACGTGGAAACGGTACGACCATACCGCGATTATTTGAGCTGGCTGGGGAAACAAACCGCGAGCGAGACGCGAGATTTCTGGCGCGAAAATCTTAAGGGATTCACAGAGCCAACGCCGCTGCCTCGCGACGCCGCGCAGCTAGATGCAAGCGGTGAGCGTTACGTGGAAGTGGCGTTGGAGGTTTCCAGCGAAGCCACTGCCGCGCTGAAAACCGCGGCGCGGCAGTTACAATTAACGTTGAGCAGCCTGGTGCAAGGCGCCTGGGCGCTTTTGCTAAGCCGCCAGTCGGGGAACGCTGACGTGGTATTCGGCGCGGCTTTTGCCGGGCGCCCCGCGGATTTGCGCGGCGTGGAATCGATCGTTGGGCCGTTCGTCAATAATTTACCGGTACGTATGAACGTGAATCGCGGCGCAACCGCGGGTGAATTTCTCAGAGAGTTGCATGGGCAGATGTTGAAGCTGAGCCCAGTTCAATACACGCCGCTGATGGAGATTCAGCAGTACAGCGAAATGCCGTGGCGACACCGTATGTTCGACAGCGTGGTGGTGTTTCAAAATTACCTGGTCGATGACTCCGCACGGACTTTCGGAACTACTGTGAAGATTGACGACTTCGTGGGGCCGGTACACACCAACTATCCGGTCATGCTGCTGGCCGAACCGGGAGCATCGCTACAATTGAAATTGATTTACGACCAGCAGGCTCTGGCGCGCACCACCGTGGAGCGCTGGATGCGCGACCTGGAAACAATCCTGGAGCTTGTGCCGGTATTTATCGGAAAGCGCGTGGCGGATCTGCTGGCACTCCTTTCGGAGCCGGCGCCTGCCCCGGCGGAAGGATCGATCAAGCGCAAACTGCGCTCGCGCTCGCAAAATTTCGTCCCTCCCCAGACGGATATGGAAATTGCGATCGCGGGCGTGTGGCAAAACATGTTCGGCCTGGAACGCATCAGCATCGAAGAAAACTTTTTCGATCTGGGAGGCCATTCGATGCTGTTGATCCAGATGCACAGCAGACTCAGGGAATTGTTGAAATTGGAGTTTCCTATTGTGACTCTACTAGAGCACCCCAGCGTGGGTTCCCTGGCACGGCATCTGCAGCAAGCGGCGACGCCTGCTGCGGCAAACGGCGAGAAATGGCAAGACCGCGCGGCGCGGCAAAAGGAAGCACTGGCGAAGATGCGCAGTAGTTTGAAGAAATAAGGATATGAGCGAACGACCCTACGAAGGTATCGCGATTATCGGCATGGCCGGACGTTTTCCGGGTGCGGAAAACGTGGAAGAGTTGTGGGCCAATCTCGTGGCGGGCAAGGATACGGTTTCCTTCTTCAGCGATGCGGAAATGGTGGAAGCAGGACTGGACCCAGCAGCGCTTCGACGGGGCGGCAATTACATTCCCGCGCGCGGAGTTCTGAAGGATGCGGATTGCTTCGACGCGGCGTTTTTCGGGATCCACCCGAAAGAGGCGGAAGTAACCGATCCACAGCAGCGGGTTTTCCTCGAAGCGTGCTGGACGGCGCTGGAGCGGGCGGGCTACGCGCCGAACCAAATGCGCGGGTCAGTGGGCGTGTTCGCGGGGGTTACTTTCAATACGTACTATTTGCACGTGCTGCACCAGCGGCCGGATCTGATCGATCTGGTAGGGCCGGAACTGGTGATGTACGGCAACGAAAAGGATTATCTAACCACGCGCGTGGCTTACAAGCTGGGGCTGAAAGGGCCGGCGCTGAATGTCAGCACGGCATGCTCGACTTCACTGGTGGCGGTCGGCCAAGCTTGCCAATCGCTGCTCACCTATCAATGCGACGTGGCGCTTGCGGGAGGCGCGTCCGTTCGCGTGCCACAACAACGCGGCTACTACTACGACGAAGGAAATATCGGATCGTCGGACGGCCATACGCGTACTTTCGATGCGCAAGCAGCCGGAACGGTCTTCAGCAACGGCGTCGCCGTGGTGGTCTTGAAGCGACTGGAAGACGCGGTGAACGATGGCGATCACATTTACGCGGTGATCAAAGGCGCGGCTCTGAATAATGACGGTTCGCAACGCGTAAGTTTTGGCGCGCCCGGGGTCGAAGGGCAATCGGAAGTGATCGCCATGGCGCATGCGCTTGCGGGGATCGATCCGCAGAGTATCAGCTACGTAGAGGCGCACGGTACGGCTACGCCGCTGGGCGATCCCATCGAAATCGCCGGGTTGACGAAAGCGTTCCGCATGAGCACGGATGCGAAACAGTTTTGCGCCATCGGCTCGGTAAAAACCAACGTTGGCCACCTGGACGCCGCTTCAGGCGTCACCGGGCTGATCAAGACCGCGCTGTCGCTGCATCACAAAACCCTCCCCGCGAGCCTGTACTTTACAAAACCAAATCCCAAGCTGGATCTGGAGAACAGTCCTTTTTACGTAAACGCGAAATTGCAGGAATGGAAAACGAAACCGGGCGAGCCGCGACGCGCGGGTGTCAGTTCTTTCGGGACTGGCGGCACGAACGCGCACGTGGTGCTGGAAGAAACGCCGGAGTTGACCTCTTCGGGACCTTCGCGGCCGTGGCAATTGCTGGTGCTCTCCGCGAAAACGACTGAGGCGTTGGACCGCGCTACTGTGAAGCTCGCGGAACATTTGCAGAAAATCGTCCAGCGCGACAATTCCGACGATGCTGCGAGCGAACTTGCCGACGCCGCCTTCACCTTACAAACCGGCCGCAGCGAATTTGCGCAGCGGCGCATCGTAGCGTGCGGGGACGCGGCCGACGGCAGCGCCGCTTTGCTGGCGCGCGACGCAAAACGTGTTTTTACACATCATCAACAGTTGCGCGAGCCGCCGGTTGTTTTCATGTTCCCCGGCCAGGGGGCGCAATACGCGGGAATGGGCGAGGAGCTGTATCGCACGGAAGAGAGATTCAGAGCGGAGGTAGATCGCTGCGCTGAGCTGCTGAAGCCGGTGCTCAAAACCGATATTCGCACAGTGATGTTCCCGAAAGCGGGCGGGGAGAAAGAAGCGGAAGCGCTGCTGGTGCAGACGCGGTTCACGCAGCCGGCGTTATTCGTAATCGAATACGCGCTGGCAAAACTGTGGATGTCGTGGGGAGTGAAGCCGACGGCCATGATCGGTCACAGCGTAGGCGAATACGTGGCGGGATGCCTTGCGGGAGTTTTTACCGTTGAGGATGCCTTGACGCTTATCGGGCGCCGAGCCGAACTGGTGCAGGCGCAGCCAGGCGGCACGATGCTGGCGATCCGCCTGCCAGAGCCGGAAGTTCTTCCTTTGCTAAATCCTGAGATAACGATTGCGGCGATCAATTCCGTAAATTTGTGCGTGGTTTCCGGTCCGTACGAAGCAATCGATGCGCTCGAAGAACAACTGGCAGTGAAGAAAATTGCGGCGCGGCGGCTGAACACGTCGCACGCATTCCATTCGCCGATGATGGAGCCGGTGCTGGCGCCTTTCACCGAGCTATTGCGTAAGGTCAAACTGGGTGAACCGAAGATTCCATATGTGTCTAACGTAAC
>JBBSFG010000334.1:0-3726 GCA_038238965.1 Candidatus Acidiferrales bacterium
CCCGAGCTGATCAGGTTCACGTACAGCCCCGCGGCCCGCGCCGCGCTCACCAGTTCCACAACGTCCGGACGCGCCAGCGGTTCGCCGCCGGTGAAATCCGCCTGCAACACACCCAGCTCCGCCGCTTCGCGAAACACCTTGCTCCACGCCGCGGCAGAAAGCTCCCCCGCGCGCGCGTCCAACTCCAGCGGATTAGAACAGTACACGCAATGCAGCGGGCACCGGTGCGTCAGCTCAGCAATCAAAGCCAAAGGCGTGTGTTTGTCGTTATTCATCTCTGAAGTTCTTGGTTCTTGGAGCTCTCTTGATCTTGGCAATTTGCAAACGCAAAAAGCCCAGAACGGTCATTCCGACCGGAGCGTCGCGGCCTTTTCTGCCTCGTTCGCTCGTGCGAACGAGCCGCGTCGCGCAGTGGAGGAACCCCTCTTCGATCTCTCGCGGTCGCCAGCTCAGTTCCGCTCCGCTCTGTCAAAGTCCCGCCAACAGAAGCACCGCCACTCAACCGCCCTCGCCAACAAAATCCACCGCACGCTGATCGTTCAACAACGCCAGATACCCTAAAATATCGCTCTCCACCTTTTGCGGCTCGGCCTTGCCATAAAGCTTTTGCAGCTCCGCCACAATCTCCCGCACCGTTCGTATCCCGTCGCAACGTTCCACAATCTGCAAACTCGGCCCGCTCAACCGCAGCGCCTTCTCCGGCATCAGCAGCACCCTCTGCTGCTGACTCGTTTCGTTCAGTCGGCACCCTGGCGCCAGTTGAGGCCGACTGTTTAAGTCGAGTGTCATTTCACGCTGGCCTCATGGTTCGAGCCAATGACTTTGATGCGTCTTGGATGGTCATGCAGATTTCCGCATTTAAGTTCACTACTTTTCGGGTCTTTCGCGACATGGATTCCGGAGCGGTGTTCATTGCCGCAGAAGCAGCACTTCTCACGCTCGCGAGAATAGAAGTTTTTATGTCCGACAGCACTCATTCCCCGCCGTTTTTTGCGCCAGCAGTCGAGGCACATGCTGTGGCGATATCCGTCATTCATTTCAACCTCGTCATAGATCGGTCGATGGCCGAAACGCGCCGGGCGGCGGCCAACCCGGCTCCACGTACGCAAAATACAGCGCATCCAGTTGCGCCCACAACATATCGCACTTCGCGCGCAGCGCCGCGTACGCCTTCTCCTGATCCTCCCGTGACTGCGCGTTCTCCACCACCCACGCCAGCGCAAACTCGGCGTCTTCGGGAGCCTGCGTCATGCGCGCATCGAAATAATCCAGCCCGCCCGCCAGCCACGGGTAATGCTCCCGCAAACGGTCCACCCTCAACGTGATCAACTTTTTCGAAAAAAGCTCGGTCAGCGAAGAGGCCACCGACTCCAGCAGCGGATGGGTGCTCACAAAATTCACGTACGCTTCCACCGCAAACCGTGTGGCCGGCAAAATCCCGTCGCCTTGCAGCGCCTGCTCGCGCGCCAGTCCGGTGGCTTCCACCAGCCGCAGCCACTTTTCAATCCCGCCCGGCTTCGTCCCATCGCCGTCGTGATCGATCACCCGCTTCCGCCACGCCAGCCGGAATGCCGGGTCCTCGCTGTGCGCCAGGATCACCGAATCCTTCATCGGGATATGGCTCTGGTAGTAGTAGCGGTTCAGCGCCCACGCCTGCAGTTGTCCCCGCGTCAGCTTGCCCTCGTGCATCAGCAGGTGAAATGGGTGCTGGTGGTGATAGCGTTCCTCGCCGATAGCATGGAATCCAGCGATAAAATCCTTTTCCGACAGCATCTTCTTTCCCACGGCGAGTTTGGCGGGCGCATTCATAGTTCCAGCTCCATCCCATCGTAGGCGATTTCAAACCCCGCATCCAACACCGCGCGATGCTGCGGGCTATCCTCGTCCAATATCGGATTGGTATTGTTGATGTGAATCAAAATCCGCCGCCCTTTGCTGTTCTTCGGATATTGCTCCAGCAAGCCATCCGGCCCCGATAGTGGCGTGTGCCCGATCTCTCGCGCCGTCTTCTTGCTGCGCCCCGTAGCAATCAATTCGTCATCGCTCCAGAACGTCCCATCCAGAAACGCCGCATCGCAGGTTTCCACCCACGACCGCCATCCACCCGCCCCGCCTGCTCCGGTCGAGTGATGAGTCGCAGCATCCGTACCAATCGACGGCGCGTAAAACAACCTCTTGTCCCCCTGGTGAATCACGAAGCCCGAGGTCGCCTCCTCCGGCGCCAGCACGCGTTCCAGTTCCTCGCTCACATAATCGGGGTAACGGCTGCCCAGCGGCACGGTGGTGCACAGAAATTCCGGCGTGGCGCCCGGTTCCTCTTCCAGGTGGCAACCCAGCCGGTTCTTGCTGGACAACGCCACCCACTTCACCGGCGGATCGGCGCGATCCAATACGCGAAAAATGCGATTCTCTTGTTGCAGGATGCGCCGCACCGCCGGCGTGGCGAAAACAAAAAACGGCTGAAATTCCCGCAGGTGCAGCAGCCCGGCCACGGAGTCCACATCCGCGCTGGGCAAAAACACCCCTCCGATCGGGCATTCCGCCGCGGAAGGCCCTCCGCTTCGCAGGCCCCCTCCGCTACGTTCACCGCGGCCGGGACACAGCTCGGGCGTAGCAATCATTTGCGTTCGCAGGTCTGGGGAGGCGCTAAGGAGAAACCATACTTGGTTGTTGGTGATAAAAACCAGTTGGGTCTGGCTTCGCGCGCGGCCGTGAAACTTGCCGTCCCGGAATCTCTGGCAATTGCCGCAGGCGCAATTCCATTGGGGAAAACCGCCCCCGGCCGCTGAGCCGAGGACTTTTACGCGCATTCGTGTGGAGACCGCCAAGCGGTCATCGCACTACAGCTCGGCGTTGGCGTACGAGCTGATTTCGCAGTTCAGGTCGATCTCTTCGTGCTTCGGTGTGGTCCATTCCATGGCAAATCTCCTTGAAGAAAAAAACAATAATTGCAGAACAAGAATAGCACGCCCGTCCGGAGATTCCAACCTCACAGAGACGGTCGTCGTTCAGTGTGGCGTTGGTGCCTTAGGAGATATCTTCCTGGAAATCTTACAATTACCTAATTTTGCTACTATATACATAACCTCGAAACTGATGGATCGCGACACTGCAAAATGATTGGACTAGCTAGATCGATTGTGGCAGTCGCCGCAATATTCATTCCCCTAGCGCTCAGTGCGCAAAATCAGACAGTTGAAATTTCCAATCTGCAATTGGCAAACTCGGTGTCTGCGACAGTCCAGGACCGGACAGGCAATCCCGTACCGAGGGTTACAGTCGAGGAATACGATGCCGGGTGGAAACAGCCATTGCGTTCTACGAGATCCGACGGCGCGGGAAAGTTTTCATTCGCTCCCGTCGCTGGGCGCAAGATTTACTATCTTCAGCTTTCTGCACCTGGATTCAACCCCTTGCGCGTCCGCGTCCGCTTAATCCGCAGGCATCGGCCCAGTCTCGCGCTTCAGCTTGAGATCGCAACCTAGCCCAATTTCTCGCAGCGTGTTGTTTCGAACTCGCCCTGCAATTTCCAGAACGATAGAAAAGAAAAAGCCCTGTCTTCGCGCGACAAGTATGAACTCTCTGACTTGAAGGTCGAATGCGAGTCCCCGAAAAGTAATGTGCAAAACAGAACACAAAAAATCGACTACCAAGTATGGTTATCGCTAGCGATTCCAACCACAACTGGTCGTAGTAAAAAAGCACCGTTCGCGCGTTCGCGAATTC
>JBBSFG010000335.1:0-3713 GCA_038238965.1 Candidatus Acidiferrales bacterium
AAGCGCACGCCCAAGTCCGCGGAAGCGCACAAGCGAGCGCTGCAGCGCATTCCTCTGGGCGTAGCCAGCAATTACCGGGCGTACGATCCTTACCCGCTGTTTGTAAAGGAGGGCAAGGGAAGCAAGCTGTGGGACCTCGATGGCAATGAGTATGTCGATCACAACCTTTGCTTTGGGGCGTTGATGGCCGGGCACTGCCATCCGGCGGTGGTGAAAGCGATCGAGAGCGCGCTGCACATCGGAACCACGTTTGGGATGCCGCACGACATGGAGTGGGAGCTGGCGGAAGAAATTTGCGCGCGCTACCCGGTGGAGATGGTGCGGTTCGGATCAAGCGGCACGGAAGTGACCATGCACGCTTGCCGGATGGCGCGGGCGGCGACGAAACGGGACAAGATTTTGAAGTTTGAAGGCGCTTACCACGGACTACATGATACGGCGCTGGTGAGCGTGAAGCCCAAGAAGGAGGAATACGGCGATCCCGACGCGCCGAATTCGATCCCGGGTGGGATGGGCATACCCAAGGGCACGATGGACAACGTGGTGATCGCCAGTTTTAACAATCTGGGCAGCGTGGAAAATCGCTTCAAGCAATTTCCCGGGCAGATTGCAGCGATTATTCTGGAGCCGATCTTGATGAACGTGGGCTTGTGCATGCCGCAGCCGGGATTTCTGGAAGGATTGCGCGAGATCGCTACCAAGAACGGCGCGTTGCTGATTTTTGACGAAGTGAAAACCGGAGCGAAGCTGGCGTGGGGCGGGGCTTCGGAATTTTTCGGCGTGAAGCCGGACATGATCTGCCTGGCGAAATCCATTGGCGGAGGCGCGCCGCTGGCGGCGTTTGGAGCGAGCCGAGCGGTGATGGACCTGATTTCGCAGCACAAGGTTTTTCACGGCGGGACGTACAACACCAATCGCATCTCCATGGCCGCCGGGCTGGCGACGTTTCGCGAAGTGCTAACGCGCGAAAATTACGAGCATGTCGGCAAACTCAGCAAAAAACTTGCCGAAGGCTACCGCAAGACGGTGGCGAAGGCCGGGCTGCAGGCGTACGTGGTGAGCGCGGGAGTGAATGGCGCGCTGATGCTTTACCCGCAGGAGATTCGCAATTACCGTGACTGGACGGCCATTGACGTGGACCTGTGGCGGCACTACTGGTTTGCGATGGTGAATCGCGGCGTGCTGGCGCAGCCCTATTGGTGGGATGAGCAGTGGACCATTTCGGTGCAGCACACCGAGGCGGATATCGACAAGCACCTCGCGGTGTTTGAAGAGGTGGCGCCGGCGCTGGCGAAGGCGCAGAAGGAACGCGGCGTGGCGTTCGTGGGCGCGGCCGGGCACTGAGCGATTTTGTGGGATCAGTGTAGCCGGTGAGCGACCCGCAGGCCCGCCATCGGATTATTGATTGAACGTGGCGGTTACGCGGCGGGGAAAAAATGTCGACGGAAGTCAGCGCGTCGCTTGCCAATGCGACGGAAGGCGACCGGCCGCACCTGCGGCGCGTGCTGGGACGATGGGACCTCGTACTGCTGTTCGTCGTGGCGGTTTTCAACCTCAACGTAGTTCCATCCATTGCGGCCAACGGCGGAGTGACGGTATGGCTGTGGCTGATCTCGCTGGTGTTGTTTTTCTGGCCGCAGGGGATCGCGGTAATCGAGCTGGCGCATCGCTTTCCCGGCGAAGGCGGCGTGTATCTGTGGGCCAAGGAAGTTTTCGGCGACTTCCACGGTTTTTTATCAGGCTGGTGCTATTGGACGAACAACATGATGTACGTGCCGACGGTGATGCTGTATTTCGTAGGCGTGTCGGTGTACGCGCTGGGGGCGGGGCACGAAGCGCTGGCGGACAACAAGACTTTTGCGCTGTCGGCGTCGCTGCTGCTGCTGATTATTCTGGTGGTGATGAACATCGTGGGGCTGGGCGTGGGCAAGTGGATCAACAATGTCGGCGCGGTCGGCACGGGCATTGCGGCAGTAGTGCTGATCGGGCTGGGCGTGGTGGTGTGGTTGAGATTTGGAACGACGGTGACGTCCAGCGACTTTGCCATTCCGGCAAATCCGCGGTTCGTGTTGAATTCATTTGGGGTGATCTGCTTTGGGCTGGTGGGGCTGGAGCTGGCTTCGGTGATGGGCGACGAAATCGAGGATCCCGAGAAGACTTTGCCGGGCGCGGTAGCGTGGGGCGGGGTGCTTTCGGGTCTTCTATATGTAGGCGCGACGCTGACGCTGCTGATCGCCGTGAGCAAAGACAATATCAGCGTGCTGCAGGGGATCGTGCAAGCGGTGCGGCACATGGCCGGGCGCGTGGGTGTGGCGTGGATTGTGGCGCCGTTCGCGTTTCTGCTGAGTGTTTCGATTGCGGGCATCGGCTCGGCGTGGCTGGGCGGCTCGGCTAGGATTCCATTCGTGGCCGGGCTGGATTCGTACATGCCGGCATGGCTCGGAAAAGTGCACCCGAAATACCGCACGCCGTATGCGGCATTGATCGTGCATGCGGTGGTATCGATGATCCTGGTGATTCTGAATTTCAGTTTCACGGGCGCGGGCGTGCAGGAAACATTTCAGAAATTATTGTCGTTGGCGGTGGTGCTGCAACTGGTGCCGTTTTTATACATGTTTGGAGCGCTGCTGAAGATGGCATTTCGAACGCCATTCGTCCGCGGGCGTTACAGCCGCACGACGCTGATCCTGGCGGGGGCCAGCGGTTTGCTGACTACCGCTCTGGGAATCGCGCTGGCGTTCTTTCCGGCGCAGCAGATTACTTCGCTGCGTTCGTACGAGCTGTGGATGGTGGGCGGAACGTTATTTTTTATCGGGCTGGCGGCGTTTTTCTTTTTTGTGTATGGCAGGCGCAAGACAGCGCGCAAGCTGGCGGCTGCTGCCCCGATTTGAGTTTTGGCGCTACGATAATTCCGGGATCTGGAGGCGGGTATGGCAGGCAGTGTGAAGGCGGAGGTTCGAACGTACCAGAATTATGTGAATGGTGAGTGGGTGGCGAGCGGTTCCGGCGAAACTTTTCCAGTTTACGATCCCTCGACTGAAGAAATCATCGCGCAGGTGGCTTCGTCGAATGCCGCGGATGTCGATGGGGCGGTGAAAGCCGCGAGGGCGGCGTTTGATACCGGGCCTTGGGGCCAGACGAATGCGGCGAAGCGCGGGCGGATTTTATTCAAGCTGGCGGAAAAGATTCGGCAGAACGCCGGGATGCTGGCGGAACTGGAATCGCGCAACTCGGGCAAACCGATTGTCGAGGCGGAATTCGATATCGCGGACGTGGCTACCTGTTTTGAATATTACGGCGGGCTGGCAAACAAGGTGTTGGGACATGTGAATCCCGTTCCGGCCAACGCGCTGAGTTTTACGTTGCGCGAGCCGGTGGGAGTGGCGGGGCAAATCATTCCGTGGAATTTTCCGTTGCTGATGGCGGCGTGGAAACTGGCGCCGGCGCTGGCTGCCGGTTGCGCGTGCGTGCTGAAGCCCGCGGAGCAGACGCCGTTGACGGTGCTGGAGTTCGCGAACTGGTTTGAAGAGGTGGGGCTGCCACCCGGCGCGGTGAATATCGTGAACGGATTTGGCGAAACGTGCGGGGCGGCGCTGGTGGCGCACCCGGGCGTGGACAAGATTGCCTTCACCGGCAGTGCGGCGGTGGGCAAGGTGATCGTGAAGAGCGCGGCGGACACCTTGAAGCGCGTAACGCTGGAGCTTGGAGGGAAG
>JBBSFG010000336.1:0-3708 GCA_038238965.1 Candidatus Acidiferrales bacterium
CGTCACATGCTGCAGCCCTGCCTTCAAATCTGAAAGCGTTGGAGCGCGATCTAAGCCTCACCTCGCTCGATCGCGTCGAGTTGATGAGCGCCCTCGAACAAAAATTTAACGTCGAGCTGGATGAAACCGCCTTCTCCAATGCCCGTACCGTCGCTGACATTCAAACGCTCCTCAAGCAGCCTTCCGCGCAACGCACGCAATACAGCTATCCAAATTGGACGCAAACCTTACCGATCCGGCTGATGCGCCTCGCCGTTTACTACGCTCTCGTTTGGCCAGCCACCGTTCTGCTGGCGCATCCCAGAGTCGTTGGGCGCGAAAATCTGCGATCCTTAAGTGGACCGGTCCTGCTGGTTTCCAATCACGTAACGCGCCGCTCCGACATCGGCTTGATTCTGAAAGCGCTGCCCTGGCGTTATCGTCACAATTTGGCGACGGCCATGGGCGGAGAAACTTTGCAAAACATGCGCCACCCGCCGCGCGCCTGGTTTTTCTTGAAACGCTGGTCATACCAGCTCGGCTACTGGCTCGTGACGGCGCTGTTCAACGTTTTTCCTCTGCCGCGACGGTCCGGATTCCGCGAAAGCTTTCGGTTCGCGGGGGAATCCGTGGATCGCGGCTATAGCATCCTTGTATTTCCCGAGGGGGAAGTCACCAGCGACGGCAGCATGGCCCCGTTTCAGGCGGGAATCGGCCTGCTTGCAGAAAATCTGAATTTGCCCGTTGTTCCCATGCGCATGGACGGCGTGTGGCAGATGAAACGCGAGCATCGCCGCCTGGCTAACCGCGGAGAAATCACCGTGCGCATTGGCGCGCCGGTCCGCTTTCTTCCCGGCACCGCTCCCCAGCACATCGCCGAAACGCTGCAAAATCTCGTTCAATCGTTGTGAATATAGAAAACACCGGCGCGGCGGGTTCCGGCAGGCCCGATTGATTTGTGGCAAAATGAGTATTGAACGCCCATGGCACACCGGACCACTCTCGAAGAAGTTCGCCCCGCGAAAGCGCCGAAATCCGCGAAGAAACCAGGCGGTTCAAGCGGTGGGAAAAATGGCAGCGCCGGCGACAGGGAAAGTGTTTTTGAGGCCTTCCGCCGCTGGGGCTTTTATGAAGCCAACCTGGACCCACTCGGTTTTCTCAAACCGCAAACCCATCCGGAACTGAATCTTTCCGGCAGCGCCGCCGAAGAAGCGCGCTCCATTTATTGCGGAACGATCGGCGCCGAATTCATGCACTTGCCCGAACCCGACAGGCGCCAGTGGATTGCCGAGCGCATGGAAAGCGCGGCCGCTCCGGTGGACCAGCGACACATCCTCGAGCGCTTGATTCGCGCCGACCTTTTTGAGCAGGTCCTGCAGGCGCGATATCTGGGCGCCAAGCGATTTTCTCTCGAAGGCGTCACCGCGCTGATCCCGCTGCTCGATTCCCTGTTGGAAGTGGCCGGCGAAAATGGCGCCGAGGAATCGGTCGTCGGCATGAGCCATCGCGGTCGTCTAAACGTCATGGTGCACACCGCGTGCAAACCGGCACATCAGGTTGTCTCCGGTTTCGAAGACGTCGATCCCCGCAGCGTGCTCGGAGCCGGGGATGTGAAGTATCACGTGGGCGCCACGGGCGTCTTCGAAACCGCGTCGGGCAAAAATATCCGCATCCACCTGGTGTCGAATCCCAGCCATCTGGAAGCGGTGGATCCAGTAGCGATGGGACGCGCGCGCGCAAAACAAACGCGGCTTGGTGCGGACAGCGCGAAAGCGGTAGTGCCAATTGTCATGCACGGTGACGCAGCGTTCGCCGGCCAGGGCATCTGGGCGGAAACTCTCAATCTTGCCGACCTCAAGGCCTACACCGTCGGCGGCACCATTCACATCATCGTGAATAATTTGATCGGCTTCACCACCCGGCCGGTACAGGCGCAATCCTCGCGTTTCGCTTCCGACATCGCCAAGCGCCAGTCCGTGCCCGTATTTCACGTGAACGCCGAGGATCCCGATGCAGTGGTTCGCGTTGGAAAAATCGCAGCGGAATATCGCGCACAATTCGGCAGTGACGTGGTCGTCGACATCATCGGATACCGCCGTCATGGCCATAGTGAAGTGGATGATCCGACGATCACCCAGCCGTTGCTTTACGAAAAAATCAAAAGCCATCCGCAGCTTTGGAAGCTGTATGCCCAGCAAACAAACATCGATCCCGCAGAAATGGCGGAAGGAATTCGCGCGGAATACGAAGGCGAGCAAACCAAGGCGCAGGAACTGAAGAAAACCCCGCCTCTACGGAAGCTTCCGGATTATTGGTCGCCCTATCGCCGCGGCCGCTACGACGCTTCACTGGAGGTCGACACCGGTGTGCCACTCGAGAACCTTGCAGAAATCACTGACGCGCTGTGCCGCACTCCGGAAGGCTTTCACGTCCATCCCAAGATTGTGAAGTTGCTCGAGCAACGCCGGGAGATGGGCCACGGCAACCGCGCCGTAGATTATGGTTTCGCCGAAGCACTCGCCCTGGGGTCCCTCCTTCTTGATGGCAATCCTGTTCGCCTGACTGGCCAGGACACGCAACGGGGAACCTTTAATCAACGCCATGCCGTGCTCGTCGACACCGAAAATGAACAGGAATATCTTTCGCTCGCGCATCTCGCTCCCGAAACTACATTTTGCGAGATCGCGAATTCGCCGCTGTCCGAAGCAGCGTGCGTCGGTTTCGAATACGGCTTCAGCCGCGATTATCCGGAAGCCTTGGTGGCCTGGGAAGCGCAATTCGGCGATTTTGTGAACGGCGCGCAGGTGATCATCGATCAATTCATCAGCGCCGGCGAAGACAAGTGGGATCTGCCGTCGGGATTAGTGATGCTCTTGCCGCATGGCTATGAAGGGCAAGGCCCGGAGCATTCCAGCGCGCGCATCGAGCGTTTTTTGCAACTGGCTGGCGAAGACAATATTCAAATCTGCCAGCCTTCCACCGCCGCTCAATATTTTCACATGTTGCGCAGGCAAGTGCGCCGCCCGTGGCGCAAGCCGCTCATTGTATTCACACCAAAAAGCATGTTGCGGAATCCGGACGCCAGTTCGCCAATCCAAGATTTCGCCGCGCCGCGCTTCCTGCCTCTAGTTCCGGATCGCGAAGTGCAAGACGCCACTCGCATCCTGATCGCCAGCGGCAAGGTCGGCCACGAATTGCGCGCTGAACGCCGGCGTCGCAAAGACACGGAAACCGCCATCTTCTTCCTGGATCAGTTTTATCCCCTCCCGCGCTCGGATATTACCGCCGCCATCACCGCGCACCCCAACGCGCGTGAAATTATCTGGGTGCAGGAAGAGCCGCGAAACATGGGCGGTTACTTTTATGTGGTTCCGCGCTTGGAACGCCTGGCCAAGGATCTAGGCCTGCGCTTGCGCTCCGTCAAGCGCTCCACCAGCGCCAGCCCGGCAACGGGGTCCGCCAAAGCGCACGAGTTGGAACAGAAAACGCTGCTGGCCCTGGCCTTCACCCATTCCTGAATTGCCAATTTTGCCTCCGCATTCACGCGGCATTCATCTTCATGTCATCCATAATTCACATCTGCGCAGCGATAATGAATTATGTCCGTCCAGATCCCGAACGATAAGATTGCGCCCGACTATCGCAACTCGCCGCTCTACGATACACTTTCGCCCAGCCGTGGCGCGGCAGCCTCGCCCAGCATGAAACGCATCCTGATCATCGAAGACG
>JBBSFG010000337.1:0-3700 GCA_038238965.1 Candidatus Acidiferrales bacterium
GCCGAAGCGCTCTCCACCGGCGAAAATCCCGAAGTCGCCGAGGCCGGTATTTCCCTCGCGATGTACGCCGATCTGCGCGAAGGTTTTCACTACCTCAAGCAGCAGCCCCTGGTGCGCGCGCTGGGCGTGACGCACTCGATCTTGATGGCTGGGGTGGTCAGCGCCAACGTCGTACTGGTGGCGTTGACCAGCGATGTTCTCCACGCCGGTGCGCGTGGCCTCGGCTATCTTGAGTCCGGATGGGCCGCGGGCGCCATCATCGGCGGCTTGATCGCCACGCAATTGCGCGAAGATTTGCGTATCGCTCTATACGTCGCGGCCTTCGCGTGCCTGGCGCTGGGACACATGGCCGCTCCATTCATTGTCTTCCTCGCGGCCGCCACCGTGCTGCAAGGCATTTTTGGATTTTGCCGCGCACTCGGCGGAGTGGTCGCGCAATCCTCGCTCATGGCTATCGTCCCGCGCCATTTCATGGGCCGCACGCAATCCGCCATGGCCATCGTGACCACCGCCGTGCAGTTGGCCATGTGCGTCGCACTGGGATGGATCGCGGAAAGAGCAGGAATCGTGGCGGGCTACACTTTGCTCGCGCTGCTCTATGCGGGCGCCACCCTCACCGCGTTTCACGCGCGCCAGTTGCTTAGAGCGGCGTCTTAGGCTTACCCAGTTTCGCGGTTACACTGGTGACTGCAATCTTCCGGGGGCTGAAATGGAAATTACCACCATCGCTCCATTCCTGAAATATTTTGACAACGTGCGCGAGCGCACCATGCGCGTCGCCCTTTGTGTCCCGCCGGGCAAGGTTGACTGGAGTTACGCCCCGGGAAAGTTCACTCCCGGTGATCTGCTGCGCCACATCGCCGTCACGGAACGTTACCTGTTCGCCGAAAATATTCAGAATCGCCAGGGCCGCTACACCACCCACGGCCAGGAATTGGCGGCTGATTTCGACAGCATCCTGGAATTAATGAAGCGCCTGCACGCCGAATCACTGGCGATTTTTGCGAAGCTCACCGATGAAGACTTAAAGCGTAAATGCAAAACACCGGGCGGCGCGGACATTCAAACCGCCAAGTGGCTGCGCGCCATGGTGGAGCACGAAGTCCATCACCGTGGACAGATCTATCTCTATCTCGGATTGTTGGGTGTGGCGGCCCCGCCACTCTATGGGCTGACTTCAGAACAGGTGCGCGCCAGCAGCTTGATGGACTAGGCTTTTATGGGCGCTGCTTCCGGCAACTCCGGCGTGGTTATCTTCACCGCCGCGCTGGCATCCGTATCAACAGCGGCGGCTGGCGTGCCATCCGATGCCGGGAAATCTTTAGCCGCCAACAAATCCATTGCCACGTGATACAGCTTGGCGCGCAACTGGTAACGCTCCTTCGCGCGCGTGATATAACGCACCCCCAGCTCGATGCCGCCGATCACCGGCCTCACATTGATGGCCGGCGCCGCCGAAAGCACGCTCATGTCCCGCGAACGGGCCGCATGCTGCCACTCTTTCTCCGCGAGCCCGGCCGATTCCGAGGTGGCTTCCACTACTTTCTTCTGAATGGCATCCACGATGGGAAAAGGATCCTTGCCAGCCGGCAAAACGATTTGCAGTTCGTCCCACATCCACTGGCCGGAGGTCGAAAAATTGAAATAGTGCCCTTCGATGGCGAAGCTGTTCGTGAACGTCACGCGCCGCCCGGTGGGATGGCCGGAGTCCGTCCAGTTTCCGGTTTCCAGCAACACAGTGTGGAACATTCCCAGTTCCACCACTTCGCCGGTCACACCATTGATCTCCACCCAGTCGCCCAGGCGGATTCCATTTCTGCCCATCAGCACGAACCAGCCCACAAAACTGATGATGAAATCTTTCAGCGCAACGGTAAGGCCTGCGCCGGCAAGCCCCAGGAATGTTCCCAATTGTCCCGGCGGCCCAAAAATAACCAGCAACGTCAACAGCACGGCAAAAACCTGCAAGCTCAAGCGCGTCACCGTGCGCAGCGTGTCCACCTGGCGCCGTGCCAGAGGTAGCCTGCCCAGTAGACCCTCCAGCCAGCTGCTGAAAAAAATAGCGACCAGCATAATCAGCAAAATAATCGTCAGTCCCCAGATCGCTAGTCGTAATGTGCTGCGCTGCTTGCCGGCCACCACGCCGTCCCATTTATCGTAAACGCCCGCAAGGTCCTTGTATGTCTGGACGCGCTTATCCAACGTGGCCAGCTCGTTCTGCTGCGCTGACCGTTCCTTGGTCAGCTTTACCATCACCACGGCCTGTTCGTGGCTTCGCGCCACTGGTTTCCCGGCGGAAACCTTCGGGCTCGCTGCATGTCCGACGGGAGCTACATCCGCACTTTCTTTTCCTGCCAATTTTCCGACGCTCGGCTGCTCAACTCCAATCTTGGCCACCAGCGCATCGTGCTTGGCTGAAAGGCCCCCAGCCGCAGCGAGAGAACTTTGCCGCGCGTGTGCCAGGCGGAGCCGCTTCTGCCGCAACTCCGACCACTGCTCCAGTCGATGAACTACTCCGCCCGCTTGCGAGGCTTTCGCGTTTCCGGCGTTCAGATTGGGTGCTTCGTTCATCGCCGCTTCGTGTTCCTGGACCATCGCCTGGATGCGCCCTTGCGGGTCGCCGCCTGCCCGCATTAGATCCTGCTTGGCATCGTCGAACTCATCCTGATCGAGTTCCAGTTGCGCTTTGGCGATTTCCAGTTCATCGCCCACCGACGCTTTTTTCCCTCCTTCCGCTTTGGCTTGCAACGCGGTCAAACGCGCGATTTCCGCCTTATCGTGTTCCAGCGCCGATGCGGATTCGGCGACGCGGGATCTAAGTTCCTGCGCCTCGGCGCTTAAAACGGGTGGATGCTCCGTCGCGTTTCGCAATGCCGACGCAAATGCCAGGTCCACTTCATGGTCCCCAAGCCGCAGCGCCTCTTTGGCCAGCACTTGTTCGTCATCGCCAGCGGCCAGCGAAGCCATCCGTTGCGCCGTTGACAGCACCGAAAGGTCGATGGCCCCGCTGAGCGCCCCTGGATTGATGTCGCTCGAATTCATCGACGGCGGGTTGCTCATCTGGCCGGTGCGAAATAATCCATACGCTGCCCCGGCGAGCAACAGCGCCAGCAGTACCGCCGCAATTCTTTGATTCCTGGTCATGGGTTCAAGTCCAGTTTATATGTACCTTGCGGCGTGCCACTGACAGATGTCGCCAGCGTTTCACGGCAGAAACGGCCCCGGAAAATGAAAACGCCCCCTGTCATTCGGGGGCGTCTTACTCCCTATCTCCATGAACGTCTACATCTGCTTCTATAGATAATCGCGCGAAGGCCCTTCCAGAAACGCCCGCAGCTTCCGCGAACGCGAAGGGTGCCGCAGCTTGCGCAACGCTTTGGCTTCAATCTGGCGAATACGCTCGCGAGTAACCGCAAACGACTGCCCCACTTCCTCAAGCGTGTGCTCGCTGCCGTCATCCAATCCAAACCGCATCTTGATCACTTTTTCTTCGCGCGGCGTCAGCGTCTTCAACACCGAAGACGTCTGCTCCTTCAAGTTCAGGTTGATGACCGCGTCTGACGGCGAAACCACCGCTTTGTCTTCGATAAAATCGCCGAGATGCGAATCTTCTTCTTCTCCGATCGGCGTCTCCAGCGAAATCGGCTCCTGCGCGATTTTCAAAATCTTGCGCACCTTCGAAACTGGAATGTCCATGCGC
>JBBSFG010000338.1:0-3692 GCA_038238965.1 Candidatus Acidiferrales bacterium
ACTCGACGCCCACCTTGGGTCAATTTGGCGGATCTAGGCGTGCCCACGGATATCAAACAAATTGAGCTACTCAGGTAGCGAGCGCCCTGCCGCAGGAAACGTAAGGGTTGAACTCATGAATGGATCACTTGCGATGGGGGCGCCGCACTGCGGCCGCATTCCGACAGTACGAATGCTGTCATAGAATATTGGCCTTGACTCCGTACCTGGGTACGGACTTTATCCTAAGGGATAGAAATTGCGGTGGACGATGAAAGATAAAGAGACGCTTGCGAAAAGCGATCCCCGCGCCCGGCCCCGGACCATTGGCCGACTCGCGGAGCAGGCCGGCGTTAGTGTGGAAACAATCCGGGTTTAGGGCCTGTCCGCTGAATGCCTCTTTCGGGACCTCGAACGATTACGCCCTCGCGAGGATTTCCTAGTCGTGGCACACGGTGACTTAACTCTTGGAACTATCTTCAGGTTTGAGGGAAGTTTCTCGAGATTGGTTGACTGTGCAAGCCTAGGAATTGCTGACGCTCACCACGATATTGCGATCGCCGCGCGCGAGATCGCGGAAGGTTTCGGTTGCTTCTGGTCGAATCGCTTCGTTGCAGGAGTGTCGAAAGTTGCAGATTCTGCCACACTTGAGTATTACGCGATGTTAGACGAATTCTTCTAAATGGGTCCCCGAGTGACGGCTGAGCAAGAGTGACTATTCGCGGACTCCCGAAAATGCCGACGAGGACGCGATGTTGAGTTCGCCGTGCCAGCCAGCAGATAACAATAATCTCCAGGCGGAGTACAGATCAGCGAATGGAGTTACCTTGTAATGGCTAAGGTACGGTCGAGTATGAATACTCAGCGAATCGCCGCGAAAGAGACCGCAGTGCAAAATGCGGAAGTACATTTTGGACGAGAGATTTGTGGCGCCCTGGAAGTTGCCGAGCAGCGCGAGTGGCTGATTACGAATGGCATCGGCGGATTCGCTTCCGGCACCGTCAGCGGAAATCTCACGCGGCGCTATCACGGGTTATTGGTGGCGGCGCTCGCTCCGCCGGTTGGCCGCACGCAGCTGGTTGCCAAGCTAGATGAAATCGCCAGTTATGACGGGGCGGAATACGCGCTGGCCACGAACCGCTGGGAGAGCGGCGCGGTTGAACCCAAGGGCTACCTGAACATCGAAAGCTTCCGATTGGATGGTACGACGCCCGTATGGGGATTCGCGGTGGCCGATGCGCTGATCGAAAAACGCATCTGGATGAGACACGGCGAGAACACGACGTACGTTCAATACACCATGCTGCGGGGCACCCAGGATGTTGAGCTGGGAATAAAATGTTTCGTCAACTATCGCGATTTTCATGCCAGCACGCATGCCGGCGATTGGCAGATGAAAATTGAAACTTTAAAAACTGGCGTGGAGGTTACGGCCTTCGAGGGAGCTACGCCCTTTTACCTGCTGGGAGCCGGCACTGCCGTCGAGCCTCGACAGGAGTGGTACCACGACTGTTTCCTGCCGCAGGAAAAATATCGCGGCCTCGATGATCGCGAAGACCATCTGCTTGCGGCCGTTTTTCGCGCGACGCTGCAAAAAGATCAAAGCGTTACGCTGGCGTTTTCTACGAATAGCGAAGCGGAAATGGATGGCGCTGCGGCACAAGCATCCAACGCGGCGCGCGAAGATGAGCTTCTGGCGCAGTGGTCGTCGCAGGACGCGCAAGCGGCATCGGTTGCGCCGGGTTGGGTGCGTCAACTTATTTTGGCCGCGGATCAATTCATCGTGAAACGTGCTTTGCCCGATGAGCCGGAAGGCCGCTCCATCATCGCTGGGTATCACTGGTTCGCCGATTGGGGCCGGGACACGATGATCGCGCTGCCAGGCTTGACGTTGACCACAGGCCGCGCGGACATCGCTAAACAAATACTGCTGGCGTTCGCGCGCTACGTCGATGGAGGCATGCTACCCAACAATTTTCCGGATGCCGGGGGACTGCCAGAATACAACACCGTGGACGCCGCGCTGTGGTACTTCGAAGCCGTGAGACATTATTTTGCCGCGACGCAAGATACCGCGACGCTCGGAAAACTTTTCCCGGTGATGGAGCGCATAATAGCCGCGCATCTTGCCGGCACGCGCTATCACATACACGTGGACGAAACGGATGGCCTTCTCTATGCAGGTGAGCCTGGCGTGCAACTCACGTGGATGGATGCGAAAGTAGGCGACTGGGTGGTGACACCGCGGATCGGCAAACCGGTGGAAATCAATGCGCTATGGCTCAACGCGCTCGAAACGATGGCCACACTGGCGCCGGCGCTGAAAAAACCATCCGACCTATATGGAAAACTTGCCGCGCAGGTGAAACAAAGCTTCGCGAAGTTCTGGAACGAATCCGCGGGATATTGCTACGACGTTATCGACGCGCCGGGAATTGGAAAGGATGCTTCTCTACGCCCCAATCAAATATTTGGGGTATCGCTGCCGCAAAGCCCTCTCAATCCGGCGCAACAGAAAGCTGTGGTGGATATTTGCGCGCGGCGGCTGGTTACTTCTTACGGACTGCGCAGCCTGGCGCAGAGCGATTTCGCGTATCAAGGACACTACGGCGGTAACAATCGCGAGCGCGATGGCGCCTACCACCAAGGCACGGTGTGGGGCTGGCTGATGGGGCCGTTTGTGCTGGCGCACTTGAAAGTTTATGGCGACTCGCAGGCGGCTCGAAGCTTTCTCGAACCGCTCGGCAAACAAATTCAGTCGCACGGATTGGGCACGCTGAGCGAAATTTTCGACGGAGACGCGCCATTTACTCCACGAGGGTGCATCGCTCAGGCGTGGACGGTGGGAGAAGTTTTAAGGACCTGGCGCGCGACGGTTGGTTAACGCGAAGCCGACAGGTCCAGGTTGCTCATCCCAAAACTTTGCTCCGTGGCTCGCGTTCTGCGGTCTGCGGAGATGATTGGCGATCAAGACGCAGAGCGATCAGAGGCCGCCGCTGGCAAACTGCAGTTCGCCGGTGAGCCAACCGGAGGCGTCGGAAGCCAGGAAAACAGCTACGGAGGCGATGTCGGAAGGCTGGCCGGTGCGGCCGAGAGGAGTCTGCGCGACGAGACCTTTTTCGAAGTCGCTACCGACGAATCCGGCGGTGTGCGTGCCTTCGGTTTCGACGATTCCGGGATTGATGGAGTTGACGCGGATTTTCTTGGCGGCGAACTCCTTGGCGAACACTCCTGTGATGGCATCCACAGCGCCCTTGGTGGCGGTATATACCGCGGCACCGGCGGGCTTCAAGCGGCTGATGGCGGAGCCGATGTTGATGATGCTGCCACCTTCACCGAGATGCTTGACCGCGGCTTGGGTGGTGAGCAGCAGGCCGAGGACATTGATGTTGAAGAGGCGGTGGAACTGCGCTTCGGTGATGGCCTCGACGGGTCCGAATTCGTAGACTCCCGAATTGTTGACCAGAATATCGAGGCGGCCGTAATTTTTGATCGCCGCGTCGACGATGCCCTGCGCTTCAGCGGCTTTGGAAACATCGCCACCTACCGCGAGGGCCTTGCCGCCGGCTTTTGTGATGGCCGCGACAACCGCGTCCGCCCCAGCTTTGCTGGAAGCGTAATTCACGACCACGGAAGCGCCTTCGGCGGCCAAGGCCTTGGCGATGCCGGCGCCAATGCCCTTGGACGCGCCGGTGACCACCGCTACTTTACCT
>JBBSFG010000339.1:0-3681 GCA_038238965.1 Candidatus Acidiferrales bacterium
GCGTTCGGCGCCGGAGAGATGCGGGTCTTCGCCGGGATTCCTATACAGCCAGAAGAACAACGCGAAATACACCAGGCTGATCAGCGCGGTCGTCGCGAAACTCCACCGCCACCCAAAGTGCAGCAACAGCAACCCGACGAAGGGCACGCCGATGGCTGGGCCCAGCTTCGCTGCGGAATCAAAAAACGCCGTCGCCAGGCTTCTTTCGCGATCGGGAAACCAGTAGCCCACCGCTTTGGAATTGCCGGGGAACGTCGGCGCTTCGCCGATGCCCAGCAGCAGACGGGCGAAGAAAAAACTCGCCAGCCCGGTGGCCGCCGCCGAGCAGAATGAAGCGATGCTCCACAAAAATGTGCTGATGAGCCCGACCTTGCGAACGCCAAAGCGGTCAAGCAGGACGCCGGAGGGAAGCTGCAGCGCGGCGTACGTCCAACTGTAGGCGCTAAGCAAATATCCGAAGGCGATGGTGGATACGCCGAAAGCGTCGTGCAGCGCTTGTTGCGAAACAGAAATGTTGACGCGGTCGAGAAAATTCACGAACACGCCAAATCCGAGCAGCACAGCAATCATCCAGCGGCGGCGCGGAACCGCTCCGTGCATCGTTACCGCGCCTGGTTTACCGCGGCGTCCAGATCATCGGCGGCTTTCTGAATCCCTGCCGCGACGCGTTCGAGAACCTGGGAAACCTGCGGAACCTGCCCTTCGGCTTTGTCCCACTTCTTTTCATCCATGTATTCCCGCACGGCCGCAATCGGTTTTGCGCCGTAACCGGTGTAAGCCCCGGGCGCGTAGACCTGGTTTTTGAACCACGGGCGCTCCGGAAGTCCCTTTTCGTTAAGAAACAGGCGGGAAATATTCATCAGGTCGCCGTTAACCAGCGCCAGAGATTCGGAAGAAAGCGCCGGACGGCCTTTCTTCTCCCAGTTCGAAAGAGCCTTGGAATAATGCTCCGAGTTGGCCTTGAGCATCTCGATGGCGTTTTTCATGGGAGCGAAACTCATATATGGCGGAACGGGCTCCGCCGGCGGAAGCACGGAATGTCTCTGCGGGTCGGCCGTCGCGGTAAAGACACCTTCCTGTAATTGCAGGTTATGCTCGACGGCGTCGTCACGCTGATCTTTCAACAAGTGTTCCAGTTCATCTTCGTATTTCGATATGGCTTCCACCTGGGCACCGTAATTGAAAGGGAGCAGATCGGCGTCGGCCAGTCGCATCATGGCGGTCCCCGCGGACTGGGCTAGAGCCTGCCCATAAGCGAAATCGGTATCGGCAAAGTGCGTGTACCAGTAGAAATCGTCGTAGATGGAGTGATACTGCGTGCCGTCGTCTTCCCCGCCAAAACCGAGGTCCAGCGTGGAGATTCCCGCGAAGTCCTGAAAGGCGGTGTAGTCGGAGCCGTCGCCCAGGGCTCTGACGGATAACTCGGCTTGCCTGCGGCGATTGCCGCGCTCCTCGGCATTCTTGGCCCTGGAGATGGATGTGAGATGAGCGCGTTGAAATACCGTGGAATGCGTTTCGGGATCGTTGATATCGCGCGCCACGCCGCTGATGAAACTCTGCAAGTCCTGAGTCCCGCCGGCAAACAAAAATCCGCGGCCATTGCTGTCCGAATTGATGTAGGCGACGGCGTGCGATTGAAGCTCTTTCAAATGGGTTTCTACCCACTCAACGGAACCGAGCAGACCGGGCTCTTCGCCATCCCACGCGCAATAGACGACGGTCCGTTTGGGAGTCCAACCCTGGCGATGCAACTCGCCCAGAACGCGCGCTTCTTCGAGCATGGCGGCCTGTCCGGAAATCGGATCGTCCGCGCCGTTGACCCAAGCATCCTGGTGGTTGCCGCGGAGTATCCATTGCGAATCATCCGTGCCGTGCAAAAACGCGATCACATCGTAAATCGGCTTGGTGTCCCAGTTGGAAGCCACTTTCAAATGGACCTTCGCGGGACCAGGCCCCAGGTGATAGGTAATCGCCAGTGCGCCGCGCCAACCTTCCGGGGCGATCGGGCCTTTCAGCGCGGAGAGAAGAGGCAGCGCGTCCCCGTAGGAAATGGGCAGGACGGGAATTTTCGTGATGGTCTTGGCTTCCTTGATGGAAAGCCGCTTGGCGCCGGGCGTCGAGCCCACTCCCGGAGTGAGCGGGTCGCCGGGATAGTCGGTGTCCATAACGCTGCCGCGCTGCACACCTTCTCGCGGGCGCCAGCCCCCTTGGGGATAATCATCGCCGTTGATATATCCGTCACCCTCGGGATCGGAATAAATAATGCATCCGATGGCGCCGTGTTCGCCGGCAACCTTGGGCTTGATGCCGCGCCAACCTCCTCCGTAACGCGCGATGACAATCGCGCCTTTCACCGAAATACCCAGGCGATCGAGAGTTTCGTAATCTTCGCGATTCCCGAAGTTCACGTAAACCAGCGGAGCGGTCACGTCTCCATCGATGGAGTACGCGTTATACGTGGGAAGTTGTTCGGCAGTTTGGCTGGAAGTGGGATCGATGCTCAGCACCGGCTCCTGAAGCTTGGCCTTGAATCTGGTTGGCTCCAGCAATTCGACCAAGCGTTCTTTGGGAGTGGGAAATAACACATCAAACGTTTCGATTCTGGCGTCGAAACCCCATTCCTTGAACCGCGCCAGAATCCACTGCGCATTATCCTTGTCGTAGGGCGAGCCGACGTGATGCGGATGCGCGCTGAGACGGCGCATGTTTTCGCGAATGGTGTCGCGCGTGACCGCGTCCTGAAATTTTTTCTCCCACGTGCGCTGCGAAGCGGAACTATCCGCTCCGTATCCCGACAACGGAGCCGCCGCTTTGGTATCACCGGCGTCTTTCTGCGGTTCGGCGTTCATCCAGAACGTCGGAAACATGGCCATCAGAAACAAGCACAGCGCGCGCAAACTCATGAAGTACTCTCCCGGTAAAGTAATTTGTGATTAGATCAGAAAAATAGTTCTCATTCTCGTGAAACAAAATCAGTTGTGGGCGGCGGCTCGCGCCAGTCCAGTCGATAGTTTGACCACCATAGCCTGGTAGCCGATCAGTTCGATCGGCGTTTCCGGCTTATCGGCGAAGAATTCCGCAAAGGCCAGGTTGACGCCCTCCGAGCAAACGTAATCGTGAGAAATAATGATTCCTCCCGAATTCAGGCGCGGGTAAAAAAACTTCAAGCAATCCAGCGTGCTTTGGTACAAGTCCACGTCCAGGTGCACGAAGGAAAAGCGGCAATTCTGCACCGTGCCGGTCGACTCCGGAAACAATCCCTTGTGAAATTCAACCGGCAGTCCCTGCAAATAGTTCTGTACTTCTTCCAGGCTGTGCCGGTATGCGCCCGCTTGAAATCCTTCATCCTTGACGCCGGGTTCGGGGAGGCCTTCAAACGTATCGAACACGTGAATGGTCTTGTTGTTTGAGTATTCCCCGATCAGCCGCGCTGAGCGGCCGCCCGCCGTCCCCACTTCCGCAATATCTCCATCTACCCGGCTCGTCGCCCGCAACGCGCTGATCAACTGGCAAGCCTCGGCAGGGTTCTGCAACAGGCCTTGGGCTTTAAGCCGTACAACATCGTGCAGGCGCGCCTCTCGATCGCTGAAAGCGTAATTCGCCAGCACCATGCCATGCTTGGCACACCAGTTTTTTACAGCTCCACCGACTTGTTCCTTAATCTTCATAGAATCCTCGTCA
>JBBSFG010000340.1:0-3666 GCA_038238965.1 Candidatus Acidiferrales bacterium
CGCTCATGGCTCTGCTACGGTCGCGCAGAGTCTAGCTCAGCGGGCTGGCATAGGCAATTACGGCTGGATTTATCAAAAAATTACGCGCTACACGATAAATTTAGGTCCGAGATAGCGCGGGGACAGAAGAAAGCAGCTCGCGCGTGTATTCCCGCTCCGGATGACGCAGCACCTGCTCCGCGACGCCCACCTCCACAAAGCGGCCGGCGTGCATCACGGCGATGCGTGTCGCCAGTTGAGCGACCACCGGAAGGCTGTGCGAGATGAATACGTAAGTCAGCCCAAACTCTTCCTGGAGTTCCCGCAAAAGCAGCAACACCTGTGCCCCCACGGATACATCCAGCGCTGAGACGGGTTCGTCCGCGACAATCAGTCTTGGCCGCAGAATCAGCGCCCGCGCAATTCCGATTCGCTGCCGCTGGCCGCCGGAAAATTCATGCGCATAACGACGCAGCGTGTCGGCTCCCAGCCCCACGCGTTCCAACATTGCTGCTGTGCGCTCTAGCCGAGCCGCTTTCGCGAGCTCCGGTTCATGAATAGCCAGCGGTTCCGAGACGATTTCTCCCACGCGCATGCGCGGATTGAGCGATGCGAAGGGATCCTGGAAGATCATCTGCATCTCCCGGCGTTGAGCGCGCATTTCCGCGTGCGGTAGCGCCAGTACATCGCGTCCTTCTAATTCGATTTGTCCAGCGTCCGGTTCAATCAAACGCAGCAGCAGGCGCCCCAGCGTGGTCTTCCCGCACCCGCTTTCGCCCACAACGGCAAAAGTCTCACCGCGCGCGACCTCAAACGTCACGCCATCCACGGCCATAAACCGCTCTCCCTCGCCTTCCCGCGCAAATGCGCCGCCGCTGCGTGGGTAACTCTTTCTCAGCCCGCGCACCTCAAGAAAATTCGCGATGAAATCCTCCCAGTCCATGCATCGTTACTTCACCAATGTTTCTTTTCCCACCAGAACACAGCGCGCTTGCTGGTTGTGTCCGGCATCACGCAAAGCAGGCATCGCCACCCGGCATTCCGGAAGACGCAAAGGGCAGCGCGGTTCGAATGAGCATCCCGGCGGTAAATCGGTAAGCTGCGGCACAGTCCCTGCAATCGGTGAAAGCTTGCCGCGTTCCAGTGTAGGTGAGGCTCCGATCAGTCCTTGTGTGTACGGATGTCGCGGCGCTCCCAGCACATCCTGTACCCGGCCTTCTTCAATGATGCGGCCCGCATACATAACCGCGATACGATCGGCAACACGGGCCACAACTCCAAGATCGTGCGTGATGAATAGCAACCCCAGGCCCAGTCTCCGCCGCAGCCCGTCCAGCAATTCGACAATCTGTTTCTGCACCGTGACATCCAGCGCGCTGGTGGGCTCATCCGCTATCAGCAAGCGTGCCTGGTTCAACGGCGTTCCAGGCATGCGATATTCCAGGTCGGTAACTTTATTGCGGGGATCGCTCAATCCCGCAACGATTGCCATCGCGATCATGGCTCTCTGCCGCAATCCACCCGAGAGCTGGTGCGGATATTGTTCGCGACGCGCCGCCGGCTCCGGCACTGCCGCCAGCCGTAGCGCCTCCATCACCCAATGTTGAACTCTCTCGGCTGGCATTTTCGGAAAGTGCGCCGTAATGGCTTCGGCAATTTGCCCCCCCACGCGCATCACCGGGTTCAGCGACGTCATGGGCTCTTGAAAAATCATCGCCACGTCAAGTCCGCGCAGATCGCGCCATTGTGTTTCACCGAGCGCGGTCAGGTTCTTTTCGCCTCCATTGGGGGGATAGAAGATTGCTTCGCCGCTGACTCTTGCCCCCGGAGGCAGCAGCCCCATCAACGCCAGCGACAGCATCGTTTTGCCACTGCCCGATTCACCCACTAGCCCCAGAGACTCGCCCGCGGCAATGCCCAAAGACAGTTCGTTTACCGGGCGGATCCAGCCCCGACCCGTGGGCAATTCGACAGTGAGTCCGCGAACGTTGAGCAGTTCGCTCATGACTTGCTGTTCATGCGGCAGTACCCATGCGACAGTTTAGGCACGAACAAGCTATTCTGGGCACCTGAAAACGAGTCGGCATTTCCAACCAGTTCCTCTGTGGCATCGAATGGGGAGCGCCGCTGGGAAAAACGGTACCGCGAAGAACGGCTACCGCCGCGAAACTGGAATCACAAACTTCAGCGCCGTAGCCTTTTCCGAAAACTTCACTACTTTGATGTCCTTCAGGCCGGCGGCGCGCCCGGCCGCCAGGACCTCTCCCTCGGTTATTTTCCCCTGCCCCTTGGGATTTCCTTTCGGATAAACGACCCACAGGGCTGCCGCCCCTCGCATTGCTTTTGCAACTCTCGGAAGTCGCGACAGTTCCTTCAGGTTGACCGCTTGAAAGAAAATCCATTCCGTATCCGGTTGAGTGCCGCCTTCTGAAACTCTCTTAACGGTCTTCGTGCATCCCTGAACCTCGGCAAGAAATTCGTCGTCCGATTCTCCAAAGCCAATCAATGCCACGCTCGCACCCGCCTTGATGCCAAGCTTTTCAATCCGCGATTTCGGATGCAATATCACGTCGCGCCACTTTTCTGCGGTTCCCGGCCCCAGTTCAAAGATCGTCAGCCCATCGGCAGTGCGCAACTGCAGCTCGCCATTCACGGCTTTAGCCGATTGAAGCGTCGCGAAGGGAATCTTCAAACGGAAATCGCCGCGAAAAATAATTTCCGTTGTCTCCAGCAGCGCCTTGCCTTCGGATTCCTCTTTGCCGGAGCGCACCAGGCATTTCATTTCGTTACCCATCGGAGCTCCCACACATGTAATTTCCGGAAACGCAAATCGCGCCTGCACCGCCCGGCGCACGCCGCAATAGTAAACTATTTGATTCCGTGGCTGCCGCGACGACATACCGGGTGGACTGGACGCTGATCTGGGCGCAGCGGGGCTTCCGTTATTTTTTTGTGGCCATGTTTATTTCGCTCTTCGGCGGCGGCATGAACTTCGCCGGCGTGAGCTGGTTCATCATGGCCGCTACGCATTCCACCGTGAAAGTCAGCCTGCAGGTCATTGTGGTCACCCTGCCCGGTTTGTTTATTCCCTTCATTGGCGGTGTGTTGATCGACCGCTTCGATCGACGCTACCTTGGCGTGGCGCTCGATCTGGCGCGCGGCGTCACCGTTCTCGCAACCGCGTACGTCGCGTGGCACGGCCACCTTGCGCTCTGGCACTTGTACCTGATGACGCTGGTCACCGGCGTCGCTTCCGCCATGTATTGGGCCACTGTTAACGCGCTGGTGCAGGAAGTCATCCCCGCCAGCCAGTTCACCGCCGCAAACGCCGCGGTGCTCATCGGCGTGCAGAGCGGTTTGCTGATCGCCGGGGCGTTCGTCGGTTTTACCTACGACCGCGCGGGCATCGCGGGAATCCTGGCCATCGACGGCGCCACGTATTTTGTGTCTGCGTTTTGCCTGTTCCAGGTGCGGCGCGGTTACGTTTCTCCGCGCCAGAGCCGGAGCCAAAAATATCGCGAGTATTCCGAAGCCACCGAAGCTACTGCCGAAGCGCTCTCCACCGGCGAAAATCCCGAAGTCGCCGAGGCCGGTATTTCCCTCGCGATGTACGCCGATCTGCGCGAAGGTTTTCACTACCTCAAGCAGCAGCCCCTGGTGCGCGCGCTGGGCGTGACGCACTCGATC
>JBBSFG010000341.1:0-3657 GCA_038238965.1 Candidatus Acidiferrales bacterium
AACAGGATGGCGGAGCGATGTGCCCCAGTTACATGGTCACGCTCGAAGAAGAACACAGTACCCGGGGCCGCGCCCATCTGCTTTTCGAGATGTTACAAGGCGAAGTGATCCGGGAAGGCTGGCAGGACGAGCATGTCAAGAGAGCCCTGGACCTATGCCTGTCATGCAAAGCTTGCAAGTCGGAATGCCCCGCGAACGTGGATCTGGCCACTTACCGTGCGGAGTTTTTGTCCCACTACTACGAGCAGAACTCCCGCCCGCTGCATGCGCATTTCTTTGGCAAGATCGACCGATGGGCGCGTTTGGCTTCGCCGTTTGCTGCGTTTCTCAACTTTATGGGCGGCAGGTCCTTGGCACGTCTTTTTGTAAATAAGTTTCTTGGCTTGGCTCCGCAACGTCAGCTTCCCCAATTCGCAGCGGCCAATTTTAAACGCTGGTTTCGAAATCGCCGCTCTTCCGAAGCCATCGAATTTTCGAAGACGAGGAAACAGGAAGTCTTTCTCTGGGTGGACACCTTCAACAATTATTTCCATCCCGAGACCTGCCGTGCTGCTTTGGAAGTTTTGGAGGATGTGGGGTTTCAGGTAACGACTTCCCGGCAACACTTGTGTTGCGGACGCCCTCTTTACGAATTCGGCATGCTCGACGAGGCCAGAAAATATCTGCTCCGCATTATGCGAGCGCTTGGCCCCCAGATCGACGCGGGACTGCCTATCGTGGTGCTCGAGCCCAGCTGCGCGTCGGTCTTTCGCGACGAACTGGTCAATCTATTTCCTGACAATGTCACCGCCAAGAAATTACGTTCGCAGACGTTTCTCCTCAGCGAATTCCTGCAACATCATGCCGCCGGATACCAACCCTCGCCTCTTAAGCGAAAAATTGTCGTTCAGGGCCATTGTCATCATAAAGCACTAATGAAAATGACCGATGAAGAAGCATTGCTGCGTCGTATGGGCGCCGAAGTGAACTTGCTCGATTCGGGTTGTTGCGGGATGGCCGGAGCGTTCGGATTTGAAAAAGACAAGTTCGAGATTTCTCAGGCGATCGGCGAACGCGTGTTGTTGCCGGCCGTCCGCCGACAATCGAGTGAGACATTGATTGTCGCCGATGGATTCAGTTGCCGCGAACAGATTCGGCAGAGCACGGGAAGAGCCGCATTACACTTAGCCGAAGTGCTCTCGCTGGCTGTGAAACAGAGAAACACTGATATGAAATCCGAGGATCGCTAAATGAAACGGCGCGATTTACTGAAATCCATCGTTCCAGTTGGAGCCACCCTGATGCTAAACAAACGGATATTTGACACTGAACGCCAAACGCAAACTGAGGCTGCCGGGAAGCGTCCTGCGGAAAGTTCGGGGTTGACCAAATATATCGCCGAATTTGTGCTCGACCTGAAATATGAAGACATTCCGGCGGATGTTGTTTCCCTGGCGAAAAAATCGATTCTCGATGGTTTCGGTCTGGCCCTTGCTGGATCAATGGCTGATTCTGGTTCGATCAGCCGTAAATATGTGGAGGAGTACTTCGGAACTTCCCGAGAAAATGCGACGCTGATCGGAAGCTCGGAGAAAGCCAGTCCCCGCTTCGCGGCTTTCGTCAACGGTGTCTCCATTCACGCTGACGATTTCGATGATACGCAACTGGCCATCGGCAAGGATCGCGTATATGGTTTGCTGACGCACCCCACCGCGCCCGTTTTGCCCGCGGCATTCGCCATCGCGGAAGCCAACAATATTTCCGGCAAAGCGTTGATCGCGGCGTATTTTGCGGGTGTGGAGGTGGAAACCAAAATCGCCGAGGCCATTGCCCCCCGACACTACGTTGACGGATTCCATTCCACGGGCACTTGTGGTTCCTTTGGTTCGGCGGCGGCTTCGTCGAAGCTCAAACGACTCACTCTGGAACAGACGCAGTATGCCTTCGGAATCGTGGGTGCCGAAGCTGCCGGCTTGCGCGAAAACTTTGGCACTATGACCAAACCGTTTCAAGCCGGGCACGCCGCGGAAAATGGAGTGGCGGCGGCTGACCTCGCCGCGCTAGGGTGGACCGCCGCGCCGCAGATTCTGGAAGCGCCGCGAGGTTTTTTTCATGCCTACGGCGGTTCGTTTGATCTTGCAGCCATTCAAAACAGACTCGGTAATCCGTGGACGTTCGCCACTCCAGGTGTTTCCTTGAAGCCTTATCCGTCGGGCTCACTCACGCATCCGGCGATGACCGCGATGTTACGCCTGATTCAGAAATACAACATTGCGCCGGCTGATGTCGAAAAAGTCGATGTAGGAACAAATCAAAACATGCCCAATGCACTGATCCACCACTGTCCGCAAACCGGTTTACAAGCTAAATTCAGTATGGAGTTCTGCATCGCGGTTCTCTTGCTCGGACGTACGGCCTCGCTGGCGCAGTTCACCGACGCGTACGTAAACCGTCCGGAGGTCAAGGCTATGGTAAAGCGCGTCAACTTTTATGTTGACCCGGTCGCCGAGAAGGCCGGTTACGACAAAATGACTTCGCTCATAACTGTGCATCTAAAGGACGGCAAGACGCTGACGGATCGCGCCGATTTCGCAAAGGGAAGTCCTGCGGATCCGATGACGATGGAAGAGGTAAACACGAAATTCCGAGGATGCGCGGAGTACGCGGGTTGGTGCAAGTCAAAAATCGACGCGATTATCGAAGCGGTCGATGTCCTGGAACGCGCTCCCGACGGGAAACAGTTAGCCAAACTGCTATCGCGCTGAGCTAGGTGCATTGCTGGATTTCTCACGTACACGACTCGGTCGGCAGTATTGGCCGATCGGCGTCGATAAAGAACCAAGCCAATCCGCTCAGCACTGTGATAGCTGCCGCCAGATCCAGCGCGTAACTCCACCCCAGCTTCGCGGCTACATATCCGGTCAAAACCGGCGAAATCCAACCGCCCAGACTGCCAAACGTCGACATCGTCCCAGAAATGGATCCGGAGAATTTTGCGGAAATATCGTTGCAGGTGGTCCACAGAACTGCCGATGCCGCAAAATTGAATCCCGCGGCAATAGCGAGTTGTAAAAGAGCCAGCGTGTTATTCGCGGTTTGACTTCCGGACCACAGCAACGCTGCGGAACACGCGATGGCCAACCAAGCGGAGGTTCGCCTCCCCATGCGCTTGCCGAGTTTTTCTACTGCACGATCGGAAAGCCAGCCCCACACCGGAACCAGAATCACGTTGGCCACAAATGGCGCCGAGGTCCAAAAGCTTGCTTTGGTTATGGTCATGCCTCGGGCCTTCATCACGTAAACAAAAAACCAGGTAAAGAATATGTACACGGGATAGACCAAGCAGAAGTGACTGATCATCAGCCCCCAGGTGGAGGGTGTCGCCAAAATCTTTCTCCATGGGACGGCCGTTACCCGCGCGGTTGAACCGTTGTCTTCTTGGGAAGCTTTCCGTCGTCCGTGAATCAGATCAAGTTCTGCGGCGTTAACTTGCGGGTGCTCTTCGGGGCGGCTCGTGACATAGGTATAGCAAAGAACGGCCAGTCCCATGCCCACGATGCCAGACACAAAAAAAGATGCGCGCCAGCCCCAGTTTTTTATCAGCCAGGAAATGAAAAAGGGCGCAACGATTCCCCCGGCGCCTACCCCAGCTAAAAAGATGCTAGTGCCGAACGCCAA
>JBBSFG010000342.1:0-3654 GCA_038238965.1 Candidatus Acidiferrales bacterium
GCACAAATTGCCAGGTAGCCTTGCGCATCACGCAATTCCAGGAAAGTCTGCAACGCGCTCCGCAGGTTCAATCCGGAGATCGAGCGGCGGGTTTCTCCTTGCGCGTACAGAGCGATGCCTTGGTCTTCCAATCGCGCAGCCGGGAGCGGCCGTTGGCGTTTTACGGAGATATTCTCCAGGTGTTCGGTAACCGCGGTGCGATTGGTTTGCTCCGCCGTATCATGAAAGCAACTGACGCCCAGAGACACGCAGAAAAGCGCGGTGGCAATCTCCCATTTGAAAATTTCCGAGGCGAGCTGCACCGGGCTTTGCAGCTGGATTTCCACCAGGGGGATGCCCAGCGAGCGCATTTGTTGCGAATGTTGCGGAGGGAATTGCGTTTGCCCCTGCATGGTCAGGATTACAACCAGGCAGCCACTTTGCAATGCCTTCAGCCGGTCCGGCGGATGCGGAAAAATTGGAATCAGGCCGCGCCCGTTGCCGGTGCTGTTGCTGATCAGTTGAGCGATGCGATACGCGAAGGAAACAAGTTCGTCGCCGGTGATGAACATCAACCTCTTCGTGCCCTGGCGCTCGCCTGCCGCGAGAAAAGAAGCGAGGACGGCTGCCGGGTTTTCGGCGATGGAAGTGGACTCGCCGCAGGCATTTTTCATGGCGAGAATCGCCGCCAGGACCTGGGCTTTGTCGAGACGGCGCACGGCGGTGAGAAAAAGGCCAAAATGGATCAACCCGGAATAGTGGCCGGCGATGCCTGGCGGATCAAAAATCGCATCGCGAAATTTGTAGGCGCGAGCGAGCGATGCAAGATAAGAGCCCGGCTCAGTAAATGCGACGAAATGCTTCCCGGGCGTTTCTATGCCGGCCGCTTTTAGTTTGTCAAGAAAATATAGCAGCAACGCGTGTGTTTCCATGCGCTTACCTGATTTGTTGGTGACAATGAACAAGGTGCGATCCAGGGGGAGATTTGCTTCCAACCTACGCAGGGCGTCGGGATCGGCGCTATCCAGCAAGAATAAATTCGGATGCGCGCCGGCGCCGGGCAATCTTAGTAACGTTGCGATCGCCAGATTGGAACTGCCCATCGAAACCACTACCAGATGATCCAATCCATCCTGCTCCACAGCCCGGGCGAGCTGGCCCACGTCAGAAATCTGCTGTTCGATCTGCTCCGGCAAATCCAGCCAGCGCAAATTACTTTCTATGAAAGGAATCTGATGTTGTTCGGCGGGCCACAAAGAAGAGTCGCGCGCCCACAAGCGCGGCACAATGTTCTGCGCGGCGAATTTTTGCATTTCTTCCGCCCAGGCGGTGGAGAGCACGCCTGGAAAAACTATTTGCTCGGGCAATGACACCGGCTTATCCCCCATCAGTTACGTATAGCTTTCGTTAAATATACGACCATCTACGTAAACAACTTATTAGCAGATAGGATGGCTAGATTTCAAGTCCGGTCTGTCCGCACAATTTGGCTCGACCGTCATGGCAGCTAGGAATTTCGGGGGACTTGCAGTAAGGTCGAAGCAGGATTTCAGGAGGCGCGTGATGGCAGACGAATCGTGTGGCCCGACACCAGCCGCTACGCAACCGGTGGCGGCGGGAACGCGCATGGTGCATTGCGTGAAGTTCGACAAGGATTTGCCGGGACTCGACCGCGTGCCGTGGAAAGGCGAGATAGGCAAGCGCGTTTATGAGAGCGTGTCGAAGGACGCGTGGAAATTGTGGCTGGAGCACTCCAAGATGGTGATGAACGAATACCGCTTGAATCCGCTGGACCCCAATTCGCAGAAAATCATGGAAGAACAAATGGAGCAGTTTTTCTTTGGAGAAGGTTCGAAGCTGCCCGAAGGTTACGTTCCGCCCAAAGCCAAAGGCTAATCGCCGCCTGCCATTTTCCCCGCTACTCTCGATGGCCTGCTGACCGCTGCATGGGATGCTGAACAGTCAGCCGGGGAGCTAAAGAAAAATGCAATTTCGCGTGAGCCGCGCGCAGGGCGCGCACTGCTTCCGCGGGCGTTTCCGCGCAGGCAAATAAAAATCCCAGGTAGCTGGAGCCTTCCGGCCACGCCGCAATGTAGTCATGCAGCCGGGCGGTAATGATCAGTTCCGAGATACCCGGTGTCATGCGTGCCGCTTCTTCGCCGTCCACTCTTTCGAGCGTTCCACCTTTCGGGACCGGGATCATCATCACGCCTGCGGCCTGGCGCTCGCGCGGCCAATCGCTGCCGGGCAAATTCAGGGCGTGCCGCAGCAAGAGCTCTTCGAGGCCGACACTGGCGCGCTCTGTTTGCGTATTTTTGCTGGGGTCGGAAGACGCATCGTTAGCGATAAAACTTAACGCGCGCGAGCAGAGTCCGCCAATGGGGCGCGCGGCGATTTCAAGCGGCCACACTCCTTCCTCGTTGACGCGAAATTCGGCGTGCAACGGGCCGTGCGTCAAGCCTATAGCGCGTGCGGAATCTTCGGCACATTTTTGAATGGCGCGCTGCTGTGACTTCGGCAGCGAGGAAGGCGTGACGTAAATGCTCTCTTCAAAAAATGGGCCTTCGAGAGGGTCGGGTTTGTCAAAAATCGCGACAATGCGGAGAACGCCTTCGGTGATCAGTCCTTCGACGGCTACTTCCGTGCCGGGAATGTAGCCTTCCACCAGAATTTCATCCAGATGCGCTTCGCGCGAGGAGCGAATCTCCGGGGATGCCAGGAGCGCGCGAATGCGCTGCGCCGCGGCAATAAATTCTTCACGATTGTTGGCGCGTATTACTCCCTGGCTGGCCGAAAGCGAAAGGGGTTTCAGCACGCAGGGATACGAAATGTTCAGAAGCGCAGGCTCGGGCAGAGGATCTAGCGCGAGGGTTCGGAACCATGGCGTCCGCAAGCCTGTTTCGCGGAATACTTCGCGCATGCGCAGCTTGGAGCGGCAGGCTTCCACGGCGGCGGGATGATTGTAAGCAATGCCAAGTTCGCGGGCAGCGTAAGCGGCGGCGACAACCGGCCGGTCGCCCAAAGCAATGATTCCATCGATCTGTTTTCCGCGCAGTGCTTCGACGATTGTCGCGGCCTCCGCTTGTGGAGACTCGAAATGCGCCGCGATGGCGTGATCGCCCCAGGGATCCTGCAACTGGTGGCAACGATCCGTGACGTAAATGATCTCGACCTGATTTTTTTGCGCAACTTCCTCAAAGCTGCGGGTCTGGTAGCCCAACTTGTTGGTAAAGAGGAGCAAGCGTCTGGATGGATTCGGCATGTTGAGAAAGTTCGCGTGTTAGACGAAATTTTCCGCGGAGACGGCTTTTTCGGCGGTGAATATTGTGGCGTTCGCCGAGTTCTTCGGTTGGCCGATCGAGATCAATTGATCGCGGGTGGGCTCGGCGCAGCAATACCACGGTTCGCTTAGAAACGGTACGGCGCGCGCGCGGCTGTTTTGTGCCTCGTTTGCGAGCGCCAGCCGCGGCGCGTTCATCCCGGCGGCGCGATGCGCGGCAATCCACACGCGCTCGAATGCGGCGGTGCGGGAGGTTTTTTCGCGGTCGGCGGCCGCGGCAATTTCCTGCACCGCATTGCTGAGTGCGTCCACGCGCGGATCGGCGTGTTTCCACGGATACACCAGCGATTGCGCATCGAATGTTTTAATGGCTTGCTGGATGTCTTCGAGTTCCA
>JBBSFG010000343.1:0-3640 GCA_038238965.1 Candidatus Acidiferrales bacterium
ATCGCGCGGCGCGGACGCGGTGATCGTGGATACCGCGGGACGGCTGCACACCAAGTCCAATTTAATGGCCGAGCTGGAAAAAATGAAACGCACCGCGGCGAAAGTAATTCCCGGCGCGCCGCACGATGTGCTGCTGGTGATGGACGCGACCACCGGACAGAACGGGCTGGCGCAGGCACGCGAATTCACCAACGCGGTGGGCGTGACGGGAATTATTCTGACCAAGCTGGACGGCACCGCCAAGGGCGGGATTGTGGTGGCGATTGCGCGCGAGCTGCGGCTGCCGATTCGATTTGTGGGCACCGGCGAGCAAATCGGCGACATGGTGCCCTTCGACGCGCAAACCTACGCCGATTCCCTTTTCAATTAGCCGTGGACGCCAATGCCATCCGCTACATGCAGCACGCGCTGAGCCTGGCGCGCAAAGGGACAGGGCTCGCCAGCCCGAATCCCATGGTGGGTTGCGTGCTGGTTCGCGAAGGGCAAATTGTTGGCGAAGGATTTCACCAGTACGAGTGGCGCGATCACGCGGAAGTGGGGGCCATCAAGTCCTCGGGAGAGAAGGCGCAGGGCGCGACGCTGTATGTGACGCTGGAGCCGTGCAATCACACTGGACGCACGAGTCCCTGCACCGAGGCGATTATTGCGGCGGGAATTCAGCGCGTGGTGGCGACGATTGACGATCCGAATCCGAAAGTGGCGGGAAGCGGGTTCGAACGATTGCGGGCCGCGGGCATCGAAGTGTTTACAGGATTGCTGGAGCAAGAATCGCGTGCCGTGAACGAAGCGTTCGCGAAATGGATTCGAACGAAGACGCCGCTGGTTACGCTGAAGTCGGCGATGACCCTGGATGGCCAGCTGACGCTGCCGCAATCTGGCAAGCGCAAAAACAGCGCGTGGTTCACATCGGCCGAATCGCGCGCGGAAGTACACCGCATGCGGCATGCTTCGGATGCGTTGCTGACGGGTATCGGCACGGTGCTGGCGGACAATCCTTTGCTGACGGATCGCAGCGGGTTGCCGCGCAGAAAACGGCTGCTGCGGGTGATTCTGGATTCGAAGCTGCGATTGTCGCCGCGTTCGCGCATCGTGAAAACGGCGGACGACGATTTGCTGGTATTCACGGGCGCGCCGTTGCGATCGGTGAAAGCGCGGGCGCTGGCGAATGCGGGCGTGGAGGTTGTTGCGGCGAAGACCCGCGCGGGCCGCATCGATTTGAATGCCGTGATGCGCGAATTGGGGAAGCGCGAAATTCTGAGCGTGCTGCTGGAGGCGGGCAGCACTTTGAACGGCGCGGCGCTTTCGGCGGATGTGGTGGATAAACTAGTTTTGTTTTATGCGCCGAAACTGGCGGGCGAGACGCGCGTGCCATTCGCAAAAGCGGTGAAATTCGGGCATGCGCCGCTGCGAGACGTAAAGATTCAGCAATTCGGGCCGGACTTCGCGGTGGAGGGAACGCTGCACAATGTTTACGGGAATTATTGAACACATCGGGATCGTGCATTCGCTGGAGGTGACCGGTGCGGGCGGGCGCGCGATGATTCACGCGCCGAGCCTGGCGAGCACGCTGGCGGTGTCCAAGAGCATTGCGGTGAATGGATGCTGCCTGACGATTACTGAGGTGTACGGGGAACGATTTTCTGCCGATCTTTCTTTGGAGACAGTGCAGAAGACCACGTTTGGCACTGGAGAGTGGAAGAAGGGCGCGCGCGTAAATCTGGAGCAGCCGCTTACGGCAGGAAAGGAATTTGGCGGGCACTTTGTGCTTGGGCACGTTGATGATGTAGGCCGAGTGATCGAATTACAGGAAGAAAGCTTTGGAAGCAACAGCTGGAGACTTGGCGTGGAAGTGCCGCTGCAGTTTGCGCGCTACGTGGTGCCGAAAGGCTCGATCACTGTAGATGGCATCAGTCTTACGGTGGCGAGTTGGGACGGGCGCGTGGCGGAGATCGCGGTGATTCCGTTTACGTATGCTCATACCAATTTGCGCGATCGAGTGGTGGGCGACGCGGTGAATCTTGAGGCGGACGTGCTGGGGAAATATGTTGAGCGGTATATGGAGGCGCGGGAGAAGGCGGGTGGTTAGGCGGTGCGGGATTTGTCGCGGACACCGCGGAAGTAGAGGATCAGGCCGAGCGCGACCGATGCCACGGTGCCACCGACCAACTTTAGTTCGAAGCTGAGTTTGTTGGAAGAGTCGCCGGGTGGGATGAGCGAGAGAACGATACCGGCAAGGACTACCAGGAAACCCAGGCCACTGGCGATCCACACACCGAGCTTGCCGCCGGGGATCAGCACGGCTTGCGAATTTTCCAGGCGATCCTTGCGGCCGGCCAGCTTGATGGCCGCGGCATACATGTAAAGGAACGGAATGAAATACAAAATGATGGCGGCGTCGACTAGAAATTGATACGCGCCGCGAGTACTTTCGTTGAACTGGCTGAAAAGCAGCACGAGGCCGGAGACCCCGGCCTGCACGAGAATGGAAACGTAAGGCGTCTTCCAGCGCGGATGAATTTTTCCGAACGCAGCGGGAAGATAGCGATCGATGCCCACCACGAAAGGCACACGCGCGATTCCGGCGACGGTGCTGCCGACTCCCCCGGCGTTGCCTACAGATACGAATAAAGCGGCGAGCACGCCGACAAATCCAACGCGCAACGCGGTGGAACCAGTGGTGATGGCCTGAAACACACCGCTGGTGGTGGAAATCTGCTCGGCGGGGAGCAGCGCGAGCACCGCGAACGTGCCGATGATATAGATGGCGGCGATGAGGATTCCCGCGCTGAAAACGGCGCGCGGCAAGGTGCGGCGCGGATTCCTGATTTCGTCGCTCATGGCCGAGACCAGCTCCAGCCCGGTGAACGCAAAGGCGATCTGCGACCAGAAATTGACGGTGTCGAGGCTCCAGTGGGGCATCATATTGGCCCAGGTGAAATGGGTGACCGAGCCATTTTTGAAATACAGGATCGCGGCCACGGCGGTGAGCATCAGCAGCGGGATGTACGTGGAAACGCCGCCGGCATTTTGCAGCCACTTGCCGATGTTGAGACCGATGATATTGAGGACCACAGCGATGGCCAGCAGAAGGAACGAGCCGGTGAGCAGGAACGCGCGGTTCTGGGCCAGGATTGCGCCATTCGCGCCGGCGAGATAGCCGCTCATCGCGGTGCTGGCCAGCAATAAACCAGGAAAATAGAAAACCGTGTATATCCAGTAGGTCCATCCGGCGACGAAGCCGTGAAAATCGCCGAAAGCTTCCTTGGACCAGACGTACAGCCCGCCCTCGTTGGGAAAACGAGATGATAATTCGTTGATTACCAGAGCGGTTGGCACGAAAAAGAAAAGCGCGGCCAGAACCCAGAGACTGATGGACGAGGTGCCGTTGTGCGCGGCGGCGGCGATCCAACGCGGGCCCAGAACCGTGGCGATGTTGAACAGCAGCACATCCCAGAAGCCCATTTCCTTGCGTAGCTGTTTTATGGGGTCGGCGGCGGAAGCGCTCTGGCTCACAGGATATGGTCCATGGCGGGAATCAGTTCATCCTGCGCGAGGAAATTCTGGAGGAAAGGATCGCGGGAGCTTTCAAATTTTTTCCAGGTGCCGAAGAAAGACACTTTGCCATCCTGGAGGAAGACCA
>JBBSFG010000344.1:0-3592 GCA_038238965.1 Candidatus Acidiferrales bacterium
GAGTTAATTACGAAGCTGATCGACTTGGCTTTGGAGCAGCATGGTGAAAAAGCGCGCACCAAGTATCAGATTGAATTGCCGGAAGGCGCGGGCGGGGCCTTGGCGTAAAAACTTCTTTTTTTCGACAAAAATCCGACAAACAAATCGAGTTGCGAACCGGTGAAACCGTGCTTACTGTAATGCAAAATCCCTACACGCAAATTCGGCGTGTGGGGCACCCAGAATCATGAATATACACCCGGTTTAACTGAGGAATTCATTCAGGCTTGCGGCGCGAGAGGCCGCGGGCACATTGCTGGTTTCGAAACTAGAGAATTTTTTGGCCCAGGCCGGAGAGAATCAGCTCGACACCGAGAAGCGCGGTGCGGTTGTGTTCGTCGATGACGGGATTGATTTCCACCACTTCCATGGAAACCATGGCATCACTGTCGGCGATCATTTCCATGGCCAAGTGGGCTTCGCGATAGGTGGCGCCGCCACGAACGGGGGTGCCGACTCCCGGGGCGTCGGAAGGGTCCACGAAATCCATATCCAGGCTGACGCAAATTCCGTGGGTGTCGTCGGTGGCATATTTCAAGGCATCGGACATGACTTCACGCATGCCGCGCTCGTCGATGTCGCGCATGGTGAAGACGCGTACGCCGGATTTTTTGATCAGGCGGCGCTCCTGGGTGTCGAGATCGCGAACGCCGACAAGCACGACATTCTGCGGTTCGACTTTTGGCTTGAAGCCGAGAAGGTCGACCAACTCCGGCGCGCCGTAGCCCATCACGGCGGCCAGGGGCATCCCGTGAACGTTGCCGGACGGCGATGATTCCGGAGTATTCATATCACTGTGGGCATCGAGCCAGATATAACCGATTTGCTTTTTTTCTTTGCGGAAATGCGCGGCTACTCCGGTGACCGCTCCCGCGGCGATGGAATGATCCCCGCCGAGAACCAGCGGCACAAAATCATCCTCCAGACATTTCTGCACGATCTCGGCAAGGTCTTTGCAGGTTTCGGCGATCTCGGCCATATACTTCGCGCGCTTTTCGCCAAAAGACATTTCTTCGGCCTGCTTGACGGAAATATTGCCAACATCTTCGACCTGGTGACCCAGCTGCTTGAGGCGGGCCTGCAATCCGGCGACGCGCAGGGCCGACGGGCCCATGTCGACGCCGCGGCGGCTTTGGCCCAGGTCCATGGGCACACCGATAATTCTTACTTTTTGAGGCATATTTTGATCTTTCTGCCGCGGGATACTCCGGGTATTAAGGGTATACCCGATAAATCATGCGCGGAAAGGGTATCACTTCCCGGATGTGCTCGGTGCCGCAAATCCAGGCCACGGTACGTTCCAGGCCCAGGCCAAAGCCGGCGTGGGGGACGCTGCCGTAGCGCCGCAGGTCGAGATACCACTGGAAAGGCTCCTGGGGCAGTTTGTATTCGCGGAGGCGCTTCAGCAGCAAATCGTAATCGTGAATGCGCTGGCTGCCTCCGATGATTTCGCCATACCCTTCGGGCGCGAGCATGTCGAAAGCCAGGGCGAGATCGGGGCGCTGCGGATCGGGCTGCATGTAAAAAGCCTTGATGGATGCGGGGTAGCGGTGAACCATCACGGGCCGATCGAATTCATTGGAAACGATGGTTTCTTCATCGCCGCCAATGTCGTCGCCGAATTTTGTGGGGTTGTTGTGCTTGTTGAGGATGGCGATGGCTTCTTCATAGGTGACGCGGGGGAAGGGGGCCTTCACGTTTTCGAGTTTTTTGGTGTCGCGCTTGAGGGTTTCCAACTCGATGGATTTATTGGCGAGCACGGATTGCACCACGGCGCTGACCAACCCTTCGGCGAGAGTCATCATGTCGGCAAGCTCGGCGTAGGCGGCTTCGGGCTCGAGCATCCAGAATTCGGTGAGGTGGCGGCGGGTCTTTGATTTCTCGGCGCGGAAGGTCGGCCCGAAGGTGTAGACCTTGCCGAGGGCCATGGCCGTGGCTTCGATGTAGAGCTGACCGCTTTGCGTGAGATAGGCCTTCTGGTCGTCGATGTAGTTCACTTCAAAAAGCGTGGAAGTGCCTTCACAGGCGGCGGGGGTGAACATGGGCGCGTCGGTGAGGATGTAGCCCTGGCTATCCATGTAATTGCGCGCGGCACGAACTGCTTCGGCGCGGATGCGCAGGATGCTGGCCTGGCGGGGAGTGCGAATCCAGAGATGGCGGTGATCGAGGAGAAAATCGACGCCGTGTTCCTTGAGCTGGATGGGATAGGGCTGGGACTCGGAAACTTTTTGCAGTACCTGAATGTTTGAAACACCCATTTCGAAGCCACCGGGAGCGCGCTGCTCGGCGCGAATCGTGCCGGTGACGATGACGCTGGATTCCTGGGTGAGACCTTTCAACGCCTGAAAGGCTTCCGGATTTTCCTTGAGCGCGCAGACGCCCTGGATGACGCCGGTGCCGTCGCGAAAAATCGGGAACATCAGCTTGCCTGATTCGCGGAGATTGTAGAGCCAGCCGCGGATGGTGACTTCCTGGCCGTCGTACTTGCCTGCTTGTTCGATGGAGATGATGGGCATTCGTTGATTCCCTAAACTCTTGAAGGTCCGCTCGATTCCTGGCCAGCGATAGCAGGATGAGTACCAAGCAAATTGTTCGCTTACTTATATTTTAGCAGTGGAGAGTACAAATACTGAAAATCTGAGACCGCACACGTCGGGCTGGCTAGCCCCACTCTTCTTCGAATTTATCCATAGCGGCGCGCGCGGATTCCAGCAGCTCGGCTGCGGCGGGCGCGTCAGGGCCGGTTTTTTCTTTCAATTCCAGCATGATGGGAAGTGCATCGCCCTCGGGCGCGGTCTTGAGGAGTTTTACGGCGGCGGACCAGTCGATGGTACCGGCGTAGGGAGCGAGATGCTCGTCCTTATCGCCATGATTGTCGTGGAGATGGACGCTGGTGACGAGATCACGCATGGGCTGGAAACCTTTTTCGATGCGTTCTTCTTCCGGACCGTCGCTGAGATGCGCGTGGCCGACGTCAAAATTAAAACGCAGCCCGGTGAGGCGGGTTTCGTCCACGAAAGCGCGGAGGTAGGCGGGATCGCCCATTTCGCTGGGAGTATTTTCGATACAGAGAGTGACGCCGCAGTGATGCGCGTGCAACACGAGATGTTCGAGAGTACTGAATGCCGCGTCGCGCTTGCGGGGGTCGGCCGCTTCGCGCGAGCCACCCATGTGCACGATCATGCGCGCGTAGGGTAAATCTTCGGCCACGTCGATGGCGCGCTTGAGCTCGTCCATGGCCTCGATGCGGCGGACACGCTCCACTTCGCAGATGGAAAGCGGCAGCGCGCCCTCGCGTGTGGCGCTGAGGTCGCGGCTGTTGGGGGCGTGGAGCGATTCAAGAGCAAGCCCATTGGTATTCAGGGCCCCGGCCATGGCCTCAATTTCGGCGCGCGAGGTGTAATCGAAATGGCTGCGGGAACAAAAAAGTTCCACGCCCTCGAAACCGGCGGCGGAAATCTGGCCGAGAAGTTCAGGAGTGACTTTGCGGGAAATAAACGGATGGGTAGAGAGAAGTCGGCGCATAAGTTGAACTTGAGAATTATATTCCTAC
>JBBSFG010000345.1:0-3563 GCA_038238965.1 Candidatus Acidiferrales bacterium
CTTCTTCAACGCCCACAACGATCTGCTCGAAGAAATTGCCAAGTTTCGAGCCGCGCGCCGGCTGTGGGCCCGTATCATGCGCGACCGCTTCCACGCCAAAGATCCGCGCTCGCTGCTGTTGCGCTTTCACGCGCAAACCGCGGGCTCTTCGCTCACCGCGCAGCAGCCCGAAAACAATATTATTCGCGTAGCCATTCAGGCACTGGCGGCGGTTCTCGGCGGGTGCCAGTCGTTGCACACCAATTCGCTGGATGAAGCTTTGGCGCTACCTACCGAAGATGCCGCGCTGATCGCACTGCGCACCCAGCAGATCATCGCCCACGAAACCGGCGTAACCAACACCATCGATCCCGTCGCCGGCTCTTACGCCATCGAGCAACTCACCAACGAAATCGAAACGGGTGCCCACACCTACATCGATAAAATCCACGCCATGGGCGGCCCGCTCGATGGAACGCTGCGCGCCATCGAATCCGGATTTATCCAGGGCGAAATTCAAAAAGCCGCGTATGAATTTCAGCGGGCGGTCGAAAGTAATCAACAAGTCGTCGTCGGCGTAAATGATTTCAAGATCGAAGAAGAGCGGCCCATTGATATCCTGCGCGTCCACGAACAAATCGAACGCGATCAGGTTGCCCGTTTGCGCGCTTTTCGCTTGAAGCGCGTCTCGGCGCGCTCCACGGCGGCGCTCGATGAACTGGCCCGCCGCGCGACGGCCACCGAAAATCTATTGCCCGCCATTCTGACTGCTGTGGAAAGCAACGCCACCGTCGGAGAAATCTCCGATACTCTGCGCCGCGTCTTCGGCGAGTACCGGGAATCCGTCGTTATCTAGGTTCCTCTTCCGATGTCGAAGTATCTCAACCAGTACCGCTGTTTATCTCTTCGCTGTGTAGTATTCTTTGCCGTTCATGAAACTGATCCTCGCCTCCGCTTCGCCTCGTCGCGCCGAAATCCTTCGTGACGCGGGTATATCCTTTTCGGTGATGTCTTCGGCGATCGACGAAACACCGTTTCCCGATGAATCGCCCCACGAACATGTTCTTCGCCTCGCCGCTGCCAAAGCCGAGTTGGTCGCGGCCCGCGCCGTGGGCCCGGCCATTGTGATTGCCGCCGATACCGTCATCGCGCTCGACGGCCACATTATTGGTAAGCCGCGCTCCACCGACGATGCGCGCCACACGCTGGAACAATTGGCTTCCCACACCCATTCGGTTCTGACCGGCGTAACCTTGATCCGTCTGCCCGACGCCGAACGCCGCAATTTCGTGGAAACTACAAACGTACAATTTTCACCGCTCTCTTCCGAAGAAATTTCGCGCTACCTCGCCACCGAGGAGCCTTACGACAAGGCCGGCTCGTACGCCATTCAGGGACGCGCAGGCCGTTACATCACGCGCATCGAAGGCTGCTATTTCAACGTGGTAGGTCTGCCACTCGCGCGTCTGTGGCACGAGCTTGTCGATCTAGGCTGGTCGGAAGAACTTCGCGAATGAACATTCGTTAGCAAGAACATCCCGATTGGCTGCTTGCTAGTGCGATCCCCGGATTCAAAAAATAGGCGGCCGTTGCGGGCCGCCAGAATTCTCCAACGATGGGTCAAGCGAAACTTCTATGCGTCTTTTTTATCTTTCTTTTCCGAATCTTTAGCTTCATCGGCTGGAGGCGGCGGAGTTGGTTTAGTCGATGAAGTCTTATCCTGGTTTTGGTTTCCCCCACTCATTCCCTCTTTGAAACCGCGAACGCCTTCACCCATGCCGCGCATCAATTCCGGAATCTTGCGCCCGCCGAATAGCACCAAAATCACTACCAGAATAATCAGCCAGTGCATTGGAAATTCCATAGCTCGCCTCCCGCCACTCTAATAATCGCCAAAATCCCGCTAAATTGCACCCAATCGGAAGCTAAAGTATAACACGCTCGTCGCCCATCCGGCGCGTTACGCGCTCGCGATCCAGGTATTCCAGTAATGGGATGGCAAACTTTCGCGTGATTCCTGTCAGATCCTTGAATGCGGGCACGGAAATGCGTTCGCCCTTCTTCTTATACGTCAAAAGTTGCTCTTTCAGATGATCCAGCGCGGCGTGGTGAAAGATCAGTTCCGGCGAGACGCGTATCAAGCTTTTCTCGCGCAGAAGCATGTGCAGCAGCTTTTCAGCCCGCCGGGCTTCCACGGGCAGACCGGAGAGCACGTCTTTCACCGCGGGCACTGCCAATCCTGCGGTTCGAAACGCCGCTTCCATCTTGTCTTTCGCTTCCTGTTCGTCAGCTTTCAGGGCGATGCCCGTGCCTGCGCGTTTTACGATCTCGCCCTGCAGTTCCAGTTTGTTTTCCATAGCCAGTTCGGCTAGTGCCGCTCGAAAAACTTCCGGCCGTATCCTGCGCCCCAGGCTGCTGCGCAGGTCTTCGCGGGTTATACCCGGCTCAAGCGGGTTTTCGCTGTGGAATCGCGCGACGTTCTCCGCCAGCCGCTCGCGAAGTTGCTGGAAAACGCTGCCGCCAATCAGTAGCGGGTGGTCCTCTCCCACAACTTTCACCCTGCCGGCCGACGATAAGCTTTTCAGGCTGTTGCGGACTTCTTTTTCACGCCATCCGGTATGCGCCGCAACCTCGTCATAACGCAATCCCATCGGCGCGCGCGCTATGATGGCGCTCAGAATCGCTTCATGTCCGCCGCCGTGCAGCTTTTCCAGAAATTTCACTCTGCCGGTATCGCGCGCTAGGGGCCGCCGCGCCAGCGGATCGAGCACCGCGCCGCCACCGATCGTCGTAACTGGTGAAAGCTGCCTCACGATAAAGCGGTCGCCCGCCACGAGCACTACCTCATCCTGCAGCCGCAAATGAGCCAGCGCAGTTTGTCTCGGGCCAAGCTCATTTTCCCCGTAAAGAAAAATTTGCGCGATGGTCTCCATGGCCGCAGCGTAAAAATGCACGCGTTCGCGGTTTTTCAATTTGTGCGTTCCCGGCAACAGTGTAAATTGCGCGTCGATCCTGCGAGTGGCTCGAAACTTTCCGGGCTGCGTCAGGAACATCCCGCGCTTCACAGCGATGTGGTCGATGCCCGCGAGGTTCACGGCCGTGCGTTGACCGGCGTACGCCCGCTCAACGGACCTCCCCCCAGTCTGCACTCCACGTACCCGCAAACGTTCTCCGGCAGGCAGCAGGTCTACTTCGTCGCCAACGCCCACCGCTCCAGAAATCAGTGTGCCCGTCACCACCGTCCCGAATCCCTTCATCGCGAAGGCCCGGTCGATCGGCAGCCGGAAATCGCGCGTTGCATCTTTCCCGTGAACGTTCGCGGCAGCGGCAAGCAACGCTCGCTTCAATTCTGAAATGCCCGCACCGGTCTTTGCGCTGACCGGCACAATCGCCGCACCTTCCAGAAACGACCCGCGCAGAAACTCTTCAATCTCCAACTGCACCACCGCCAGCGTGCCCTTATCGGCCAAGTCGCTCTTGGTCAGGGCCACTACGCCACGCTTCACGCCCAGCAGCCTGCAGATTTCAAAATGTTCGCGCGTCTGTGGTTTGATGGACTCGTCCGCGGCGACGACCAGCAGCAC
>JBBSFG010000346.1:0-3553 GCA_038238965.1 Candidatus Acidiferrales bacterium
CCCCACCCTGATGACGAAAGCATTGGGGTTCGTCCCAATCATGGCGATTGCCTTCGCGATCGAATCCATCATCGTGGACGGAATTGTGGATCGCTTCGAGCCTAAATCGGACCTACCGGTAGGTCTGGCGAGCTAACTCCTGGTAAGTCGGGAAACCGGACAAGTGGTTTTATGGAAAGGACGCGCTTGGAGGCGCGAGGGGTTGCTGGGCGCTGCAAGCAGCAGATTCCTCACCTGGCGCGAGCACAATGCGCTGTAACTTCATCATCGGCCGGTTCGGATGGCGGTGTGGGGTGGGAGAGTCATGGGTTACAACACGCTGGAGGAGTGATGGTTTGCAACGCCCAAGCTCAAACCCAAGCTGGGACACCTAGAATCCTAACGCCCAGAACCGGAACATTCACAAGCGGAACGTCGAGAACGAATCTTACGGACCCTTTTGAGGGGCCGAAATTTTAGGAGTGGGTGGGGAGCATGCGCATTACGTCGTTGTACATGACGTAGGCGAAGAGGACCAGGAGGAAAACGAAGCCGACCTGCACGAAGCGTTCTTTGAAGGCCATGCTGAGGTCGCGGCGCATGCCGCCTTCGATGGCGAGAAGCAAGATGTTGCCGCCGTCGAGAATGGGGATGGGCAAAAGATTAAGGATGCCGAGGTTTACGCTGATAAGCACCATGAGCGAGAGGACCGCAAGGGGGCCTTTACGCACGGCTTCTCCGGCGGCCCGCGAAATGCCCACGGCGCCCTGCAACTGCTTCACGGAAACGCGGCCGCTGAAGAGCCGGCCGACCACGCCAACTGTTTCGGAAATGCGCTCGCCGGTATTTGTGAACGCGTCGCGAAGACCTTCTCCGATTCCTTCGCGGCGATAGGCGGTGTGGTCGCGAACGGCGACGCCCACTTGATAAATTTTTTCGCCGGTTTCGGTCATGCCCGCGATGGGCTTCACCTGGGTATGCACCATCTGACCCTTGCGCTGCAAATCCAATTGCAGCGGCTGGCCGTCGGAACCGCGGACGCGATCGACAAATTGTCCCCAATATTGAATTTTCTGGCCATTAACGGACTGGACCACGTCGCTCTCTTTCAATCCTGCCTGGTCGGCGGGACTGCCGGAGGCGACTTCGTCGAGGACGGGTTGCAATGGAGGATAACCCAGCAGGTCAGCGGTGGAAGGATCGACAACTTTTCCCTGCACGGTGCGACGTGCACCGTTATTTTCAACTTCGGCGGAAAACGCGGCGCCAGGTCCCGCGTCCTTGAATGCCTTGGCGGCCTGCTCCCAGGTGGGATTGGTAATGCCATTCAGCGAAAGAAGTTTGTCACCGGGCTGGAAGGGATCGGATAGCGCGGCGGCCTTGGCATTCAGAGCTACGACTTGCACGGGCAGATCGAGGTATCCGGGGTGCGGCATGCCCACGGCAACGAAGAGCACAAAGGAAGCCACGACGGGGAAAATAAGATTGACGGCCGGGCCGGCGAAAGAAATCACGGCGCGCTGCCAGCGAGGCTTGCTCATCAATTCGTCGGAGGAACCGGTGGGCGCGGCAGATCCAGAGTCCGCCTCGGTGATGTCCTGCCCGGCCATGCGTACGTAGCCGCCGAAGGGCAGAGCGCTGATGCGCCAGTCGGTTGCGCCGCGCTTCCATCCAAAAAGGCGCGGACCAAAGCCGATGGAGAAGACATCGACGCGCACGCCGAAGATGCGGGCCGCCACGAAGTGGCCCCACTCGTGAATCATGATCATCAAGCCCAGAACGAGTGCGACGCCCAGCAGCAAATTCATACGGCTTCTTCTCCCGAAGTGCGGTGGCAATACATTTTACGGTACGTCAATTCTACGACGGCGGATTTTATTTGCGCCGCTAAATTCCGGTTACGGTGCCACGGCGGTTACTGAGAGCCGGGCGACTTCTTCTTTAGCTATTCGACGCGACTCAGCGTCGGCGGCGAGCACATCGGCCATATTTTCAAACTTCATGCGCGGCGTGCGGGCCAAGACGCTTTCAATAACTTCCGCGATGCCGGTAAACGGAAGCCGGCGTTCCAGGAAAGCCGCGACGGCGACTTCATCGGCGGCGTTCAAAGCGCAAGGCAAAGCGCCGCCTTTTTTCATGGCTTCGCGCGCCAAACGGAGGCACGGAAAACGGCGAGTGGAAGCCGCGGCAAAATCGAGACGCTTGAGCTTCTTCCAATCGAGGGCTATGTGATTGGATGCGGCGCGCTGGGGATAGGTTAACGCGTACTGGATGGGCATGCGCATATCGGTGGGGCCGAGCTGAGCGAGGATGCTGCCGTCGACGAACTCCACGAAGGAGTGCACCGTGGATTGCGGATGAATGACCACGTCGATTTGGTCGGGGCGCATGCCGAAAAGCCAGCAGGCTTCAATGATCTCAAAACCTTTGTTCATCATGGTGGCGGAATCGATGGTGATGCGATTGCCCATGCGCCAGTTAGGATGAGCGAGAGCTTGTTCGGGCGTGATGGAGTCGAAGGCGGAGAGCGGCGTCTTGCGAAACGGGCCGCCGGACGCGGTGAGCACCAGGCGGCGGACTTCGGTGGCTTTGCCGGCGCGCAGGCACTGGTGCACGGCGTTGTGTTCGCTGTCGACGGGAAGAATTTCGCGGCCGGCTTTTTTGGCGGCGGCCATGACCAGTTCGCCGGCGGCGACGAGGACTTCTTTGTTGGAGAGTGCCACGATCTTGCCGAGCTTTACGGCTTCGTAGGTCGCTTCGAGGCCGACGACGCCGACGGCGGCGGAGACGACGGTTTCGACGCGGGAAAGCGTGGCCACTGCGAGCATGCCTTCGCTGCCGTGATGGATGCTGGGAAGCGGGGCGATTTTTTTCGCACGCAGGCGCTCGGCTAGTTCGTCGGCTTTCCTGGCGTCGGAAACGGACACGACGTTGGGGCGGTGGCGCTCGATCTGCGTGACGAGTTCATCGAGATTGGAGCCGGCGGCTAGGCCGCAGACGACGAATTGTCCCGGGAGCGATTCGACAACGGAGAGGCACTGGCGGCCGATGGAACCGGTGGAACCCAGGATGGATAAATAATTCACGCGGTCTCTTTCTAAATGGCTGGACGTGCCGGATGTGCGGCCCATGCGTATCCCGTTCGCGGGGTTTGTGCCTAGACGCCGGGCGGATACAGCAAAATGAAATAATACCAGACAACGGGAATGGCGAGGATGAGCGCGTCGATTCGATCGAGGACGCCGCCGTGTCCGGGGAGGAGCGCGCCGGAATCTTTGACTCCTGCGCTGCGTTTGTAGGCCGATTCGAGCAAATCGCCAACCTGGCCGGCGATATTTCCGACTGCTGCGGCGCCGAGCAAAATCGTGAGGGGAATGCTGAGCCAGTGGGCGAACGCGAAGGCTACCGCAATGGAGCCGGCAAAACCGGCGATGGAGCCTTCCCAGGTTTTCTTGGGGCTGATGTGCGGCGCAAAAAGATTCTTGCCGATGGCGCGTCCCACAAAGTAAGCGACGGTGTCGCCGGCCCAGATCACGACGAGAACGAAAAGCAGGAGGCGAGGGCCTTCCCTGCC
>JBBSFG010000347.1:0-3548 GCA_038238965.1 Candidatus Acidiferrales bacterium
AACTGGTTTGTAATCGATGCGACGGACATGGTTCTGGGACGCCTGGCCACCAGAGTGGCGCGCATCTTAATCGGCAAGGATAACCCCAGTTTTACGCCGTATCTGGATTCCGGCGACCACGTGGTGGTCATTAATGCGGATAAGATTCGCCTGACCGGGAACAAGGTCGAGCAAAAGGTGTATTACTCGCACAGCGGGTATCCGGGCGGTCTGAAGGAAGTGCCGGCCAAGCGGCTGCGCGCGACAAAATCCGACTGGATGATTCGCGAAGCGGTGCTCGGCATGCTGCCGAAGAACAAGTTGCGCGCGCGTCGCGCGAAGAAATTGCGGGTGTACCGCGACGCCGCCGGTCTGGCACGTCATGCGGGGCAAAAGCCGCAAGCGGTGGCCAGCTAGCGGTTGCAGTTTGATTTGCGGTAAGGTTCGGGGATTGTTGTTCTGGTGGGTGTAACAACCTGGGTATTCCATTCTCCAGGATTTTTCCATCGGTATTTGAGACGCGCGTAGCACGTGTCTCTCGGGATCGCTTTTAGGAGGAACGTTGAGTTCTACAGGTTCGCCCCTCGCGGGCAAGCAGACATGGATTCTCGGGACCGGCCGACGCAAGGAGTCTGTCGCGCGCGTATTTTTGCGCGCCGGATCCGGCAAGTTCACTGTTAACGGCCGCTCTGCCGAACAATATTTTCCGAATTTCGCGTGGAAGCATGATGCGATTGAGCCGCTGAAGTTCACCAACCTGCATGACCAGGTGGACGTGGTAATCACTGCTAAAGGCGGCGGCGTCGGCGGACAGGCGGGAGCCGTTCGCATGGGCCTGGCTCGCGCCATTTCCGTGTTCAACCCGGAATTGCGCCCGGCGCTGCGCAAGAATGGATTTCTGACTCGCGATTCGCGCATGAAGGAACGCAAGAAGTACGGGCAGAAGGGCGCCCGCAAGCGCTTCCAGTTCACCAAGCGCTAAACGTTGCTGAAGTCTCGGGGTTCATTCCCGAGCTTCTGAACGAATGGGTTTTGCTGGATATCCGAATTTCAAATATCCAGCTTCGAGCTCCGGCGGTTTCGCGCAAGCGGCCCCGCTGAGATCACGGCCGGCAAGGAGCCGGCAAAAAGGCTGTTCTTTCGCCAGACATGTTTTTCGTCTGGCGAGCGCAAACAGCAATCCTTAAAGGAGGAAACTTGGCAGTAGAAATAACCATGAAAGAGTTGCTGGAGGCCGGAGTGCACTTCGGTCACCAGACGCGGCGCTGGAATCCGAAAATGAAGGAATATATTTTCGGCGAACGCAACGGCATCCATATCATCGATCTTCAGAAGACGCTGAAAATGTTCCGCGAAGCCAGCCGCTTCGTCGGTGAACTTTCCGCGCAAGGTCGCACCGTCCTGTTTGTCGGCACCAAGCGCCAGGCTCAGGAAGCGGTCGCCGAAGAAGCCAAGCGCTGCGGCGCATTTTTCGTGAATCACCGCTGGCTGGGCGGCACCCTGACCAACTGGTCCACCTTGCAGAAGTCCATCAAGCGGCTGAAGCTGCTGAAGGCCATGAGCGAAGATGGCCGCATGGCGGAGCTGTCCAAGAAAGAAAAGGCGCGCCTCGAGCGCGAGATGAAGCACCTGTTCCAGAATCTGGAAGGCATCGAAAATATGGCGCAGTTGCCCGATGCCATGTTCGTGATCGATTCCAACGCGGAAGAGATTGCCGTCAAGGAAGCACGGCGCATGGGCGTTCCGGTGGTTTCCGTGGTGGACACGAACTGCGACCCCGACGTGGTCGACTGGATTATTCCAGGAAATGACGACGCTTTGCGCGCCATTCGCCTGTTTACTTCTAAAATTTCCGAATCGGTTCTCGAAGGCCACAACGCGTACCAGCAATCGCAGGTGGCGGAGCAGAAAGCCACCGCGGACCAGGCGCTGGCCGACGGTGTCGAATACGTGGACACCAGCGCCTACGAGCAGTACGAAAAGCAGGAAGGCGACTTCGTGGAAGGCGTGGTGGAAACGCCTGTGGATGTCCCCGTGGAGCCGCCCGAGCCAGTCGAGCCCGCGGAAGTTGCGGCAGCCACCGTTCCCCCCGACGCAGAAACGCGTCCATAAAAGTAAAACCGGACGCGCGTAAAGTGGGTAGCTTGAGCCGGTGAAAACTGGCTCGCGAGATACCCGTATCACCATCTGGAGTATCAAATACAGAGCGAGAAGAGAAGACCAATGAGCACACAGCCAACTCCGATTCAGATTCCGGCGCAACTGGTGAAAGAGCTGCGCGAGCGTACCAACGCGGGTTTTGCGGATTGCCGCGCCGCGCTGGTGGAAGCCGAAGGCGACATCGAAAAGGCCATCAGCGTCCTGCGTAAAAAAGGACAGGCCGCGGCGGCGAAAAAAGCGCAACGGGAAGCGGGCGAAGGCCTGGTGGGCAGTTACATCCACGCAGGCGGCAAGATTGGTGTGCTCGTGGAGATCAACTGCGAGTCGGATTTCGTAGCGCGCACCAGTGAATTTCAGCAGTTGTGCCACGACATCGCCATGCACATCGCCGCGCTCGACCCCCGCTATGTGCGCCGCGAAGAAGTGACGGCGGAAATGCTCGAGAAGGAGCGCGAAATTTACACCGCCCAGGCGCGCGCCACCGGAAAGCCCGACGCGGTCATCGAAAAAATCGTGAACGGCAAGATGGAGAAATTCTACGAAGAGAATTGCCTTTACGAGCAGCACTACATCAAGGACGAAAGCGTTACCATCGGCGAGATGATCAGCCAGGCCATCGCAAAACTTGGCGAGAACATGGGTATTCGCCGCTTTGTGCGCTTCAAAGTCGGAGAAGCGAGCGGACTTGCGTTACCGGGGTCGGATGATACGGGGGCTTCGACGAGCCCACGTCCCGTTGCGCCAGTGCCCGCAGCTCCCGCTATTTCGACCAAACAATAAGAAGACTTCAAGAAAGCGTTCAGGCAAACCTGAGCGCTTTTTTTTGTGCGCATGCGGTGCGGTGCCTCGGATTGTTTGTTACAATTCCGAGGATTTCACGCCAGCTACCGGAGCTACATGCCAGCGAAAACTCTGAAGCCCAAAGCAGCAGTGCCGTCGCCCGCGAGTGCGAAACGCGCGGCGGCCCCGCTGGCGAAGCACACGGAACCCATTTACAAACGCATCATGCTGAAACTTTCCGGTGAGTCCTTCCAAGGCCCGCAAGGATTTGGCATTCACGGCGAAACCATCCAGGCCATTGCCAGGGAGCTTAAAGATGTCCACGCGCTGGGCGTGGAAGTGGCCATCATGGTGGGCGGGGGAAACATTTTTCGCGGAGCGCGCCAGAAGGGCTTCGAAATCGATCGCGCCACCGGCGACTTCATGGGCATGCTGGCTACTGTAATCAACGCGCTGGCGCTGCAGGACGCTCTCGAAAAAGAAGGCGTGCACACGCGAGTGCAGAGCGCCATCGAAATGCACCAGGTTTCCGAACCGTTCATTCGCCGTCGCGCCATCCGCCATTTGGAAAAAGGCCGCACGGTGATTTTTGCCGCCGGAATCGGCAATCCATATTTCTCCACGGACAC
>JBBSFG010000348.1:0-3539 GCA_038238965.1 Candidatus Acidiferrales bacterium
CAACCGAAATCGAAATCCAGAATCACATGACCCAGCCCACCGCGATTCACTGGCATGGAATGGAGCTGGAGAGCTATTACGATGGTGTTGCGGGCTGGACGGGTTCTGGCAAGCAGACCACGCCACCGGTGCCTCCGGGAGTATCATTCACTGCCCGGATGACCCCACCGCGTGCGGGGACGTTCATTTATCACACCCACTGGCACGACGCGGCGCAACTGCTCAACGGCATTTATGGGCCGTTGATCGTTCTGGAGCCCGGACAGAAGTACGATCCGGCGCATGACCGGACATTTGTTTTCAGCTCGGGGAAATATGCCCCGTTCGGTTATTTAATGTTGATCAATGGCCTTCCCGAGCCTGAACGTATCGAGCTGCACACTGGGGAGCGCTACCGCCTGCGCATGATCAACATCACCGATGACATCGTGGATTTGCGCGTGCGACTCGAGAGCGCCGACAAACCGGTGCAGTGGAAGATCGTCGCGAAAGACGGTGCGGATTTACCGGCGGCGCAGATGAAATTTTCGACGGCGGATATGCCGATTACGGTGGGCGAGACTTATGACGTGGAGTATGAGGCGAAGGATGCGGGAGAGGCCAGCCTGCAGATTTGGGAGGTTTCGTATCCTACGCTGGTTGCGGTGCCGTTGAGGTTTTCTGCGGCGGCGAGTGCCAGCGGGGTTCATTGAAAAAAGCGGCCAGGCTTGCGCCAGCGAGACTTAAACAGCAGATTCCACATCGGCTGAACTACTGCGGAATTCGAAATGACAGTTCGCAATAATAACTGCCGGCAAGATCAGATGGCCACCGCGCATTTTGCTGGTAAGCGAGGCCGAACCGAAGTTGTGTTTTCAGCGAGGGGTTAGGTGAGTTCCCGGTATTTGCGGGATGGCCGCGCGGTTGGAGAAAAACTTCACAGCGTTGCGGCCGATAGTGCGCGTGGTGCGCTTGTTCCACAGCGCGCCCATGAACATCGATACGCCCGGAACCACGCCGTTGACGATCGACCGGCGCACCAGCTTGTAGCCGAGTTTTTTCGCGAAGCGCTTGAGCACTTCGAACGATTCCTTTTTGGCGTAGTAGCGCCCGACCACAGCCTTCGAAAGCCTTGCGCCGGACTGCGCAATTTCCTTGCTCAGCGCTTCAGTAACCGCGCCGCCAAACGCGAAATTCATGATGGCCAATAAATCCTCGGGATTCTCCGGATCGAGCGTGGCGCCGTACAGCGCCCCGAGCCGCGCCACCAGTTGCAACTGGATGCGCGCGGTGAAAAATACTTCCGAGCAGATGGCCGTGGCGGCGACGGCAATGTTAACCGGTAGTCCCACCACGCCTTCGCCGGCGGTGAACAGGCCGACCAATTCGTCGGCCGAAACCGCCGCCCCGGTTATGGCGCCGGCGAGCGCGGCTTTGTTGCACGCAGACTTGATGAGCTTTTCAGCGATTTCGGCGCGGGTGCGGCCCGGAAATTCAAGCGGGAAGGATTCTTTTGCCGCGTTCTTGGAGTAATGGCGAAACGTTTTTTCCATCAAGTTAAAAAGCCACTCGCCACTCTTGAAACCGGACCAGCCGCCGAGGTGCTCTATCTCCACGGCAACTTCCTTTAGCTGCTGACGAATTCCATCGGTTGTGGCGCTTTTGCCCATGATGTTTCCGATTGACTCTCCCAATTACTTCTCATGCTAATCATACGCCTGTGGCGCGCCGCGGTTCTTGGGTGATTGGAGGAGGCAGGAGGTAAGCGTCGACCACAAGCCCCAGGTTCCAGCAACGAACGGCGAACCCCGGCAATCCCGGCAGTTTACTTTGATTGGAGGTAGACTGGATTGGTTTATTCATGACCGCGACCGAACAAACGAACGTGCCCGCCAGCAAACCAGTCTCCTGGTTGCGCGGAATTATCGTTGGTAGCCTGGTGACGATTGTGTTTATCGGCGCAGCCGTGTGGCTGTCGACGGGCGTGGGCCTACTCCATCTGATGGGATTTATGCGCAACGGTGGGATGCGGATCAATGTCGATCAGCCTACCGTGGTGCGACAGATTCAACGCCTGCAGAAACTTGAAACCGTCAGCTACACCATGGACAAGATTATTGGCGGCGCGCGCGACAATCCGTACCTGCCAAAGTTTCTGGCCGGCGATCGCATTTTGCTGGTGGTCCATGGAGAAGTCGTCGCCGGGGTCAACCTCGCGAACATCAAGCCCAGCGATGTTATCGTCCAGGGCCACAATATTTCATTGCATTTGCCGCCGGCGGAAGTCTTCAGCACGCGCATCGACAACGCCAAGAGCCGCGTCTATTCCCGCGACACCGGGCTATTTTCGTCTCCGGACCCCAATCTCGAGAGCGAAGTCCGCGAAGAGGCGGAGCGTCAGTTGCAGCAGGCCGCGCTCTTGGACGGAATTTTAAAATCGGCCGATCAGAATGCGCGAAACACGGTGAGTGGGATGTTGACGGGGCTGGGATTTACGCAGGTCGCCTTGCAGTAGATCCGGGGATACACCGGGAAGAGTAACGGTCCAGGCCAACTCAATTGGATTTAGCGGGAGTTTTTTTCTGCGGAGCGGTAGATTTTGACAGCTTGTTCAAATCCTTCATAAACACCCGCAATCCAAAATTGGGAGTGATTTTTGTGTACCCCGCGGAAAGTTGCACCTTGTACCGGTCCAGATAAAAATCGAACGGGTCCTGGGGATCCATATCGATCAGTGTCATGTCCGCGTCGGTCATGGTCAACTTTCCAAAACCCAGCCGGTTGCCGCGATAAGACATGTAATTCCCCGATTGTTGATTCTTCGCAGTCTTGGCTTTTTCCCCAAAAGTCAGAGTAACCGTGTCCCCTTCGATGCGAATGGCGGTGACTCTTCCCTCCATGTGCGGCGGAGGAAATACCAGCGCCGGATCAAGAATCAAATCGTCTTCCTGCGACTGAACACCGGGAATTTTTCCGTTCTTGATCAGGTCCGATACGGCGACCCCGAAAAGATTCATGATGCCCTTCACCGGAATGTGCAGCGCTTTGACTTTCGCGGCGTGCAGTAGAATCTTTCCGTCGGCCGTAGTACTGAGCACCCCCTCGGTTTCAATAGGCACGACTCCGACTTCGTGAAGCCGCCCCTTGATCTTGATGCGGCCATTCTGAATAGAAACGGACAAGCCCCGTAACGGCGCGCCCGGCCGCGCGAACACGTAAGAATTAAAGATGCTGGCTAGGTCGCCGGCAGCAATGGAGATTTCCGCATACCCGATGCGCAGGCGGAACGACTCTTTATTGTCGAAAACCGGATACTCGGCCGGTCTCACCGGTACCAGTTCACCATCCAGCATCTTGATGTTCACCGCCGCGGAATCCGTGAAACGATACGTCACATTGCGCATCTGCGCTTGCACCGCATTGCCGGATTCGGCGCTCAGCGAATTGGCGCAAGTGCACACAATGACGGCCAGCGCCAAAAACGCGCCGATCATAAAGCTGTTACTCGGGTTTCCCATGACGGCATCTTGGCGGCCCCGGTTTTGACCGCGCCGGGACTC
>JBBSFG010000349.1:0-3528 GCA_038238965.1 Candidatus Acidiferrales bacterium
GCATTCGGTTCCGGGTTACCTGAAGCTGCGTTTTGGAGAGGCTTCGCGCGCGCTGTCTGCAATTTCGTTTGCGCTGATGACCGTGTTCATGAGCGGCATCAACATGTATTCCATGGCGCTGGTGATGAAGGTGGTCCTGGGCTGGGACATCAACTTCAGCATCTGGGTATCTTCGCTGACGGTGGCGGTATACGTCACGCTGGGCGGACTGCGCTCGGCAATTTTCAACGAGGTGCTGCAGTTTATTTTGATCTGGGCTGGTGCGCTGCTGATTCCGATTCTCGGATTGGTGGAGGCCGGCGGATGGAGGCAACTGCAAGCGCAGGTGACCGCCAACGCTTCCGCGGAGTACACCCATCTGTGGTCGACGCTGGGTTCGTTCAGCGACAACCCGATGGGAATTCACTGGACGGGAATTGTGTTTGGCCTGGGATTCGTCATTTCCTTTGGATACTGGACCACGGATTTTCTGGTGGTGCAACGCGTGCTGGCCGCCAAAGACCTGCGCTCCGCAAAAATGGCGCCGATCATTGGCGCGGCGTTCAAGATGTTTGTGCCCTTCATTGTGATTTTGCCGGGATTGCTGGCGCTGGCAGTGCTGCCCGTCAAGCTGACCGGCGAAGCGGCTGCGGTGGCCACCGGCGGGCACAGCTACAACGAAGTATTGCCGCTCATGCTGGCGCGATATTGCGGGCCGGGCTTGCTGGGGCTGGGAATCACCGCGCTGATCGCGGGATTTATGTCGGGGATGGCCGGCAACGTGAGCGCGTTCTCCACGGTGTGGACGTACGACATCTATGGCGCGTTGATCAAGAAAAATGCCAGCGACAAACACTATGTGAGCATGGGGCGCTGGTCGACGGTTGTGGGAGTGTTGATCAGTATCGGAACGGCTTACCTGGTGATGCAGTTTCTGAGCATCATGGACTACGTACAGGCGTTGTTCAGTTTTTTTATCGCGCCGCTGTTTGGCACGGTGATTCTGGGGATGCTGTGGAAACGCGCCACCGCCGCCGGCGGCTTCTGGGGACTGCTGGCGGGAACGGTTTCTTCCATCGGGATGTGGGCGTGGGTGAAACTCGATCCGTCGGCACTCGCCTACGTGGCGCTTTCCAGCCACGCGAAAGATATGGCGGAGAATATGTACCGCGGACTGTGGTCCTGGATCGTGTGCGTGCTGGTCACCGTGGGAGTGAGCTTGATGACCAAGCCCAAACCCGAAAGCGAGTTGAGCGGACTGGTCTATGGCGTGACGGCCATGCCTTCGGAGAAGCAGGTTCCGCTTCTACAGCGGCCGGCGTTCTGGGCGGTTGCGGTGGCCATCGTGTTTCTGATCTTCAATGTGGTGTTCTGGTGAGAACATGAAAACAGACGGTTCGATCTCCATCTGGTTTTTTATTGGAATTTCGCTGCTCGTGAATGGCTTACTGATTTTCGGGGCCGGATTGTACGAGTTGTCGCATCCGCCGGCGTTCAAAGTGGTGCTTTACCATCTTCACGCGAATGCCTGGTGGGGCGCGGTGCTGGTGGTGTGCGGACTGCTCTTTTGCGTGCGGTCGGCGCCTTCGCGAGGATAAAAACTTACGCGCTTGCGCAGGTGATCCCGCGTGCGCACGCCTGCTTCTCCCACTTCTGTCCGAGGTCCCCAGACGCTTCCCAAGCCAAAAAACTCGACGTCTCCCGGCTGATAAGATCGCAGACTTCTTGCGAGAGGAAATCGGGCGGAACGGATTGCGTTTGCGGAGCTGATTCCGGGTGACCGGGGTGTGACATGCACAAAAATAAAAAACGGACGACGCACCAGGATCGTGAAGGAAACGCCGCGAAGGGCGCGGTGGCCGGCGGTCAGGGATGGCACTTGATTTCGATGCGAAGGCTGGGCGGGCCATCGACAGCGGCAGAAGCCTTGGGAGAGGCGACGACTTCTATGGCGTGCATCGGTTCCGGCGGCATCCAGTGGACCGACCACTCGCCGGGATGCACGGGACCGCTGGCGGCAGGATGGTCGGTGACCGTGCCATCCGCGCGGTGATAACGAATATGGGGTGAATCGCCGCCAGTGTCCCAGTCTAGAAAGAAACTCGGCCAGTGGTGGTGATGCATGGGAATGGTCGAGCCGGGCGGAGGCACGGTGACCTGAAGCACGCGTACGAAGGCATTTTGAAAAATAACTTTGTGAGTGTCGGGGGCCGCCTGGACGGCGTCGTAACCATCGGGGAATCCGGATTTTTCCTGCCCGTAGAGATAAAAGTGATGAGCTAAGAGAAATAGAGACGCGAGCAAGGCTGAGGTGAGAATCGCCCGCCTTCGGGTGCGCGGAGAAATTTTAGATGAGCGCATGGCTCGGAGTATAAAGACTTCTTGGAGAACGCGAAAGAGACGCGAAGCGTTCGCTAGGAAGTGCGCGGGTCAGGCTTGCGCGGCTTTTTTGGCTTCGGCGGAGTCGTAGCTTTCGCCGTAGATGGCTGGGACGCGTCCGCCCATGGCGCGGAGATAGGTGGTTAGCTGCCCACGGTGATGAATGCCGTGGTGCAGGGAAAATTGCAGATAGGCGACGGCGGGGAGCTGGAACATGCCGCGGAAATCGATAATTTTGGCGACTTGTTCGCCGGAGAGTTTAGTGAGGCGGTCGAAATTTTTAGTGAATGAGTCGTTATACCATTGGCCGATTTGCGCGGGCGTCTGGACGTTGTCGGGGCGATGATTGGGAGTGAAGTCGAAGGCGCCGTCGGCGATGCCCGCGTAGAAGCGGTTTTCCGCGGCTACGATGTGCCAAGCCAGCTCCATGGCGGTTTTGGAGTTAGGGTCGGGGCGATAGTCGCTGCTGGATTGCGGGATGGCCTCGATGACGGCGCGCGTGACTTTGTGTTCGTTCTTAACGGCCGGAAGATTAAATTGAAGCAGGAATGCTGCCTGATCTGGAGTGATTGTGGGCATGGTCATTCACCTCTGGCTGGGAATTATACCGCGGTGGGTGTGATGCGCGATAACGGAGGGAAGGTACAGGCCGCGGCAACTTTACGTTCCATCGCGCCAGGGACGCAAATGGCCGGTTCGATGAATTGCTGATTTCAGGCGCATTGAAAGGTGGATAGAATGACGATGAGTTCAGATACCAAAAGGAACTGGGGGCTGGTTGAGATGCGCAAAGAAAAGTTGATGATGGCGGCCATAGCGGTTTGCAGCTTGTCACTTTTAATTTGGCTCGCGGAGGCGCGGGCGGCTGAAGGTGAGGTGTGGCATCTGGATGGTCCTCATTCCGCCGCAACCAAAATCAACCGTCAGGATTTTGGAATGAACTTCATGGCCGGAATCGTTGGGGATGACGTGGAAATCCAGATTGACGTTGAATTGGTCAAGTAGAGGGGACACTTTTAGCTGCCTGCCGCATGCCGCGGATTTGCCTCATGTGGTGCACGCCATGCACGAGGTGAAGTTTTTTCCACTGCGCCGCGCTCAACGGGCCGAGGATCGGATGGTCGAGTAGTTTGCGATTGCTGCCGTGGGCAGCTTCGCAGCGCGTGATGA
>JBBSFG010000350.1:0-3519 GCA_038238965.1 Candidatus Acidiferrales bacterium
AGTTGGCTGTACCACGCCAAGATGGAGAGTTCTGCTTGGCAGGCTACCGTGGGCAAAAAGATTTTGAGCCTGAGGGTGACGGACCTGAACGGTGCGCGTGTCACTTTTGCTCGTGCGAGCGGACGACATTTTGGCAAGTTCATCACTGGCCTGATTCCGCTTGGCGTTGGGTTTATACTCGCAGGTTTAACGGAAAAACGGCAGGCCTTGCACGACATGATCGCCAGTTGCCTGGTCCTGCGAGACAATTAGTAGTGCGCCGTTTCGCAGCTCAGCGCTTCGCCGAAAAGGTGTTCCGTTTGATCAGGCTTACGACCTGATCGCTGCTTACCGCAAAGGAAACTTCCAGCCCCTCGCCATTCGGCACCACACGAACTGAACTGAGCAGAGCGGACAGCCCGGGATCCGAATTCCTGGCCTCAAATTGCTTCAGCAAAACTCCGGCTTGCAGCAATTGCGCGATAGTTGCGGCGTCGTCGGGCGACGACGAAATCAGCTGAAAGCGCGCATCCAGGTCGCTGGTGCCCTCGATGCTGATCACCATTCCGTTCAATCTGCCCAGCAGCTTACCGGCCTGAGGGAACTCCGTAGCCTCCGGAACGATTTGCCGAATGGCTTGCCGCGTTCCACCCTGATTCAACACGCCCCAGAAGATGCCGCGGCCATTGACTTTGGAGATCAACGGAAAAACCTTTTCGTTCTGTATCAGGCTGTCGTCTGTACCCGAGCGCACATCGAGCAATTTTTCCAGCAATTGCGGATGGCCGAACGCCACGGTGCTGGAGTCGATAAACACCACCGAAAGATCATCGCAGGATGCGCATGGATACACGGTGAAGCCGCGGTAGTCAAAGCCGCGAATTTTGTGGGCCTTCATAAAGCTCTTGGCGTGATCCGCGTCGAAATTGCCCAGCGCTATCCCCAGAACCTTGTCCGAGTCCGGAACGCTCTTATCGTTTGGTCCGGCGTCGGAATCGCCAGATCCCAACGACCAGGCTAGCTCGTCGATCTGCAAATTGTCATCGACGCCCACGGAAGCCAGAAAATGCTCCAGATCTGAAAAACGGACCGGCAGCGCCTGAGCTCTGAATTGCGCATACCATGGAAATTTTCGCGCTTCTTTTAAGTCCGCGTAGGCGAACTCCGCCGTGTCTCTTGGGAACATGGCCACAACATTCACGCCCAGAGTGCCGGCGCGCAAACCCGGGCCGACGATAAGAAGCGCCAGCGCGAGGAGAAAATATTTCTTCAGAATGGCGGTGACGTTCACCTTGATCCTCAAGTGATGTCCAGGTCTTCCGGAAAAGTCATCAGTGCGAAAACCAAAAGATGGGCGCGTTTTCAGCGCGCCCATCATCCTCAGGAATGATGCTTAAACAGTCTTGATATTACCGTTCACACCTGCTGGAAAGAACCCGCCGCTGGACGTGCCCGCAGTGGCGTTAGCATAAACAATCGCCAACACCTGCGAAGGTGTGCGCTTGATTGCCAACGCGTTGGCATCCACGGGGAAGAAATGCGTCTCGTCGGGAGGAACGTCCTGGCTGTCTGTCGCCGGAACGGTGATGCCCGCTTGCACGACATTCAAGCGAATGTTCCCGGCGTGATATGCCTCGACCGCAAGAATCTGCGCCGCGGCCTGGAGATTGTTTCCGGTGAGCAGCGTGGCCGCTCCGGCGTAAGCGCTGACACCCGTGTCTTCAAACGCGCGCGACAAGGTCAAGAACTCCGCCTGGCTGGCAAAGCCGATGCCCAAGGCGGCGAGGTTGATCGCCGGTTCGGCAACTGCCATTGCGCCGAGTGCGGTACGCAAGAATTTCACGTGCAGCATCTCGTCGCTCAGGATCTCGGCCGCGATATCCGCAATGCGTTGATCGGTGAACGTTACTTTCGCTCCGCCAGTAGCAGTGCTGGTTCCACCGGTCACCGAGGCATCCAGGGTGTTGCCCGTTACCGCGACACTGTAGAACTCCGCCTCAAGATATTCGAGGTTCAACGCGAAGTTCAGAACGTCTGTCTCAGGAATGCTCTGCGCACCAGGATTGGAGCTGGACTTACTATCGGAACAACCTTGAATGACCGCACCAGCCGCGATTCCCGCGCCGGCCAGCCCGACGTTCTTCAGGAAATTGCGACGCGCAAAAGCCCTCTTGTAGCGAATCAGATTCAGTTGCTGTTCTGCTTTGACGGGATCTACGATGCCGTTCAAAGGTGTTTCCGTCGTATCGTTCATTACTCCCCCATTGAGATTGAGTGTTAGCGCATCGTAACGCGTCGAGACGCTTCAATGAGAGATACGGGGGGAATGGGCTGCTGGATGATGAATTAAAAGGATTTAAAGTACAGGAAATCCTGTACGGCAGCTTAGATGCTGCCAGTTGCTAGTCTCCGGCACGCGCCGTCGCCCGCGTGCGAATCAACTTCACTGCCGTGGTCCGCAGCGTTTCTGGGATGTTCTTATTGGTGCTGAGTTTCTTCAGATCCATCGCATTCAGCGTCGGCAGCATGTGCAGCGTCACGTCCAAAGGCGTCTTCGAATTGTTCATGAGATTGCGGACCACCGCGTAATTCTTGCGGAAAGCGCGATTGTTAGCGATCAGCCGTAAGATTTCATCCGTCAGGCTGGCCATGGACGCAAATGCCTCCACCTCCTGATCGGTAAGCCGCGGCGACTGCAAGACTGCGCGCTGCACCACCTTGTTCGAGTCCCGAATCAGCGTGCGGCGAGCCTCCGAGCCCCCTTTGATCGCAAATTGCACGCGTTCCGAGACACTCATTTTTGACAGCCGCTGGAGCAATGTCTGTCGTCGCTCGGCGTTGGGTTCCACATCCATCAGTGCTTCCATCAGCGCGTTTTCGTCGACGGGAATTTCCGGGGCAAGCAATTCTTGCAGCACTCGCTTGTGATCAGCGGTCGCCGAAGACGACTTCATCAGAGCGGCCGCGAGCGTGGCGGACTCGCTTACGCGATCGAGCGAATCCATCAGCGCCTGAACGCTGATGGGCGAAAGACTAGGCACATGAGGCGTCAAAAATTTGGAAGGGCAATTCTTGTTCTGCACCAGCGCTTCGGCCACGGTGGCGTGGCCGACAAGGTGGTTGGCGGCGTATTCGAAAAGGGCGGGCATGGCTTCGTCGCGCTTCAGTGCTTCCACAAACGCTTCCACAGGCTGGGCGCGTAATGCTTCCGCAGCTTGCTGAGCCACGACCTGGTCGGCGTCGGTGGTGAGCATCACCAGGATTTCGGCCCGATCCGCCGGAGCCAGGTTCCCGGCGTTGGAGCACACTGCAAGTTTCCGCTCGCGAGCGCTTTGATCACGTAGAGCTTCAGGGCCGGGCTGTTCCATCGTTCGTGGGCCTCAGATCTTTATATCCGAGAACTATTGTAGCCGAGCTTCGCGAGGAGCTTCCAAGCGCAGCCCGCGAGGTAATCGGCCTGCCATTCAACTCGAGATGCACTGCGGCGCCGTCAGCCGCGTTAATCTGGAATTCCTGGGCCGCGGAGAAATGATGAATGTC
>JBBSFG010000351.1:0-3510 GCA_038238965.1 Candidatus Acidiferrales bacterium
ATCCTCTATCTCGCCTGGTTCCTCGACCTCAAGCGCCGCAGCGCCGCCAAAATGGAATTCTGCAAAGACGATTTTATCCACACCATTTTGCCCGCGATTGGACCGATTTTCGTCTGTATCGGCGTCATTCTCCTCCAGCCCGACTTGGGTACCGCTGTCGACATCGCCGTCATTGCCGTCGCCGTCCTGTTTGTCGCGGGCCTGTCCTGGAAGTGGATTGCCTCCGGTGCGCTCGTCGCGCTGCCGGCGTTGTATCTGCTGATCAGTCGAGTTCCTTACCGCGAAGCACGCCTGATGGCATTTCTTCATCCGGAGTCGGACCCGCAAGGGGCCGGATTCCAGTTGCTACAATCTTTAATTGCCGTGGGCTCCGGTGGGTTCAGCGGCGTCGGCCTGATGGAGAGCAAGCAAAAATTGTTTTATCTCCCCGAAGCGCACACCGATTTTATTTACGCGGTGATTTGCGAAGAGCTGGGCTTCATCGGCGCGATCCTGGTGATCGCCCTCTTCGTCGTCTACGGCTGGCGCGGGTTGCGCGCTTCCTTTACCGCCCCCGACGGATTCGGCCGCCTGCTCGCTCTCGGCATCACTGCCATGGTCATCAGCCAGGCACTGATTAATTTCGCCGTGGTGCTCGGCATGGTGCCGACCAAAGGCATCCCGCTTCCATTCGTCAGCTACGGCGGATCGAGTCTGCTGGTCATGCTTCTGGCCACCGGCGTGCTCCTGAATATCAGTCAGCAGGCCACTGAACGATGAAGAATCGCTCATTGGAAAATAGATCAGTAAAAAGTTTTATCAGCGTGCAGCAGGCGTGACACGATCGTGAAATTATTGATTGCTGGCGGCGGCACCGGCGGGCACGTTTTTCCGGCGCTGGCCATTGCGCGCGAGTGGTTGTCGCGGGGCGGCGAAAGGGAAGTGGTGCTGGTGGGAACAACGCGCGGAATCGAAATGAAGCTGGTGCCCCAGGCCGGGCTGCCGCTGGAAACTTTGCGCGTCGGTGGACTAAAAGGCAAAGGCGGCGGCACGCTGCTCAAAAATCTTGCCAAGCTCGCGCCCGCCATGCTCGATGCTGCGCGCGTGCTTCGCAAACACAAGCCCATCGCCGCGTTTGGCGTCGGCGGCTACGCCGCGGGACCGATGCTGCTCGCCACCTGGCTGCGCGGCATCCCCAACGTAATTTTTGAGCCCAACGCCGAGCCCGGCTTCACCAATAAAACTCTAGCACGCATCTCCGCGCGCATCGCCACCGGCTATGAAATTTCTGCTCGCGCCTGGGGAGAAAAAGCCGTGGTCACCGGCTGCCCGGTGCGCCCGGAATTTCTAACCATCCCGCCGCAAACTCCGCACACACCGCTGCGCCTGCTCATCACCGGCGGCAGCCAGGGCGCGCTGCCGGTGAATCGCGCCTTCGTCGATGCCATGGACGCCCTCGCCGCCAGAAAAAATGAATTGAGCATCGTGCATCAGACCGGCGAGCGCGACTACGACGCGGTCCGCACCGCCTACGCCCGCCGCGAAATCCTTGCCGAGGTTGTGCCCTTCCTCTCCAACATGCCCGAGCGCTTCGCGTGGGCCGACATAATCGTCTGCCGCGCCGGCGCCATCACCGCCGCGGAGGTTGCCGCCGCAGGCCGCGCCGCCATCTTCATTCCCTTCGGCCGCGCCACCGACAGTCACCAACTGCGCAACGCCCAGGAGATGACCAAAAAAGGCGCCGGCCGCGTCATCACCGAAGCCGAACTCACTGGTGCGCGTCTCAGCGCCGAAATTTTTTCGCTCCTCGATCATCCGCAGGAAATCGAGCGCATCGCGAAAGCCGCGCGCGAACTCGCCTGGCCCAACGCCACGCGCGACATCGTCAATCTCATCGAGCAGGCCGCCGGCATCTCCAGCGCTCCAACGCAAATCCGCGCCACCTCCGCTTCCACCATAGCCACGAAGTCCGAGGAGAAAGTCGCGCTATGATGGTCAGCTTCCGCAATTTCCAGCGCATCCATCTCGTCGGCATCGGCGGCATCGGCATGAGCGGCATCGCCGAAGTCCTCCTCACCCTCGGCTATTCCGTCTCCGGTTCGGACAGCAAGCCTTCTCCCATCACCGAACGCCTCGCCAAACTCGGCGCCACCATTTTCGACACTCACGAAGCCATCAACGTTGACGGCGCGCACGTGGTGGTCACTTCATCCGCCATCGTCGCCAACAATCCCGAAATTATCGAAGCCCACAAAATGAAAATCCCGGTGATTCCTCGCGCCGAGATGCTTGCCGAGCTGATGCGGCTGAAATACGGCATCGCCGTCGCCGGAGCCCACGGAAAAACTACCACCACTTCCATCGTCGCCTCGGTTCTCGCCGCCGCGCATCTCGATCCCACATTCGTCATCGGCGGCCGCGTCAATCAGGCCGGCACCACCGCTAAACTCGGCAAGGGTGAATTTTTCGTCGTGGAAGCTGACGAAAGCGATCGCAGCTTCCTTCTACTCGCACCCGTCGTCGCCGTAGTCACCACCATCGATCGCGAACATCTCGATCAATACACTTCTCTCGAAGACATTCAGAACGCCTTCACGCAATTTGTGAATCGCGTCCCGTTTTACGGCGCCGCCATTCTCTGCCTCGACGAGCCCAATGTGCAGGCCATCATTCCGCATATCAAGCGCCCCATCATTACTTACGGCACTTCCAGCCAGGCCGACCTGGTCATCAGCAATATAAAACTCGAAGGCCTGCTCAGCGAATTCAGCCTCACCTTCAAAGGTGAAGATCTCGGCAGCTTCCGCCTGCTGCATCCGCCGGGCATCCACAACGTACGCAACGCCGCCGCCGCCGCTGCCGTCGCGCTCTATCTGAATGTCCCCGTCGAGTTCATCCGCGACGGCCTCGCCAAATTTACCGGCGTCGGACGCCGCTTCGACATCAAAGGCGTCGCCAACGACATCACCGTCATCGACGACTACGGCCATCATCCCGTCGAGATTCGCGCCACGCTCGAAGCCGCCAAAATCTGCAAGTTCGATCGCCTGCTGGTACTTTTCCAGCCGCACCGCTTTTCGCGCACCCAGCATCTGTGGGACGAATTTTGCCGCGCCTTCAATCTCGCCGACGTCCTGGTGCTTACCGACATTTATCCTGCTAGCGAACAGCCCATCGCCGGCGTCACCAGCGAAGCCCTCGCCGCCGCCATTCGCAAAGCGGGCCACAAGCACGTCCACTATTTCCCGTCCATCCAGGCGGGCATCGAGCTCCTCTTGCAGGAAGCCCGTGCGGGCGACGCCATCATGACCATCGGCGCAGGCAGCATCAGCCGCGCCAGCAACGAGATTCTCGCGCTACTGCGAGCGGAGCATCCGGCGCAACATGCGCATTGAAAACCAAAACGTGCTCTCGGCCCTGCCCGATCTCAGCGTCGAGCTCAAACCCGGCACTTCGCTCGCTGAGATCACTTACCTCGGCATCGGCGGCACTACCGATTTGCTTTTGCTCCACCGCCACGATTCCATTCCC
>JBBSFG010000352.1:0-3502 GCA_038238965.1 Candidatus Acidiferrales bacterium
CCAAAAATGCAATCTGCTGAAAGCTCGGGTGATAATCTACGCCTATCAACATGTTCGGCTCCTTCCTCCCGAGCCTCTGGTCGTCAAACAACCAAAGTTTACTCGGATCAAGGAGCCGACACTGTTATGCAATCAAGTGCTCTGGGAGGCCGCCACGGAATCAAATGCCCGTTATGACTTGTAACTCAGAAAGATAGTGTGGCGGGGACCGCCATTCAGGTGCGCACGCACGTGCTGGACCTTGACATCGAAGCCGCCGTTGCGCAAGCGCTGCTCGAATTTTTGATCGTCTTTCGCCGCCCAAACAGCCAAAACCCCGTGCGTCTTGAGGGCCGCGCGGGCGGCAGCTATTCCCCGGCTGGTGTAGAGCGCTGCATTGTTCGGGGCTGCAAATGCGGCTGGGCCGTTGTCCACGTCGAGTAGCACGGCATCGAACTGGCCGGGACGCGAACTGAGCGTGACGGCGACGTCGCCGGTCTCAACCCTCACGCGTTTATCGTGCAGAGGGTGCCCAGCCAGCGGGCCGAGCGGGCCACGATTCCACTCCACCACGGAGGGAACCAACTCGGCGACGACAACCGTGGCGTCGGGTGGGAGAAGATCAAGCGTCGCGCGAATCGTGAAGCCCATTCCGAGACCGCCAATGAGCACGCCGGGGCGCTCCAAAGTCCTGGCGCGTTGGCAGGCGAATGTCGCCAGCGCATTCTCAGAACCGCGCATCCGGCTAGACATAAGAACGGCGCCGTCAGCGAGGATGATGTAATCGTCGCCGCGACGAACCAGTTTCGTCACTGAACCGTCCGATGAAATTGACTGCCCAAGTACCTCGAAAGGCTTCACAAGTTCGATTCTACAGCAGAGAAAACGTCGGTAAGAAACGCCTGCCCGCAAAAATACGATCAAACGCAATTTTCAGTGCCTGGTAGGTCGGGTAATCGGAAATGCCCCATTGCTAAGTTCGGCATGACACGCTGTCACCAGTAGCGATGTATTCTGAAGCCGTTGATGTAGAGAGTTTTTTTTGCGATGGTTTCGGCGTCGCCGATTAATAAAGCGCCGCTGGTGGTGCGCAAAGCGTCGAACTGCGCGCGCGTGGTGGGCGGTCGGGTATCAGGCGCAACTTGGCTGCGCGATCAATCGAAGAGAGATTCCTCGGCTGCGCCTCGGAATGACAGGTCTGGGTGCGTTGGCTCTTCCTAAACCGCTCCTGCGTAATCCTGCGATGATTCAAATTTGTGCCTCGCGGTGGAGAGCGTGCCGACCAAGGATTCGCTTTGTATGTCGCGAAGAGTTGGCCTGCGGCATCCAATGGTCAGTTTGGAGGAGTTCGAGGTCGAAATTCTGAACCCGCGTAAGTGCGAGATTAAGAGTTTGTACCATCCAGATAAAGGAGAAAAAAGATGTCAGCGAAACTGCAAGGCAAAATTGCGCTGGTCACCGGCGGCTCACGCAGTATTGGCGCGGGAATCGCGAAGCGCCTGGCGGCGGATGGAGCGAGGGTAGCCATCACGTACACGAAAGGCGCAGACGCGGCCGCGACCGTGGTTAAAGAGATCGAGAGCGCGGGCGGAAAAGCGCTGGCGATTCAGGCTGACACCACGGATGCGAAAGCAGTCATGAGCGCGGTCGAGAAGACGGTCGCAACCCTGGGCGGACTGGATGTGCTGGTGAATAACGCCGGTACGGCCATTCCAAAGAAATTCGAGGAGACCACGCTGGAGGAGATGGACCGCATGATAGACATCAACCTGCGCGGCACGTTGGTCACGACGCAGGCGGCGCTGAAGCATATGCGAAATGGCGGCCGGATCATCATGATCGGATCGTGCGTTGGCGAGCGCATGATGACGCCGGGGCTGGCGGCTTACGCAGCGACGAAAGGCGCCATCAAGATGTTCACGCAGGGATTGTCTCGAGAGGTGGGGGAGCGCGGAATTACGGTGAATAATATCCAACCGGGTCCGATCGACACGGACTTGAATCCCGCGTCTGGCGACTGGGCAGCGCCGCAGAAAGCCAACACGGCACTCAACCGTTACGGGACGGTTGATGACGTGGCTTCGCTGGTGCCGTTCGTGGCGAGCCCGGAGGCGTCGTACATAACGGGTGCGAACCTGACCGTCGACGGCGGTACCAACGCGTAAGAGCGGGCGGTCACCAGGAGCTTTGCCGCTTCACGGCGTGCGAGGTCGCTGCCCGAGCTGCTCCTATTGACAGTCTATAGGTAGAGGCATAGGATTCCTATAGACTGTCGATAGGGGATCCCGACTTGAAGGCCGCGCCGACCACCTTGCTGCAAGGAACCCTGGACATGCTGATCCTGCGCTCGCTGGTGGCCGGCGAGATGCACGGCCTGGGCATCTCGCGCCGAATCGGACAGATTACCGGCGGGACTTTTTCGGTGAAGCCGGGGTCGCTGTTTCCCGCGCTACACCGCATGGAAGATGAGGGCTGGATCTCCGCTTTATGGGGAGATTCGGAAAACAACCGCCGCGCAAAATTCTACCGTTTGACTAAAGCTGGACAGAAGCAACTGGAAGCCGAAACGAAACGCTGGGGACGAATTTCCTGGGCCATCGCCCAGGCTCTGGAAACGTCTTAGCGAGGAGTTTTGCATGCCGCTGTTTGCGAAAGCCGGCAGTTTTTTGCGGAACCTCTTTTCATCCCGCCGCGTGGAAGCGGACCTCGACCGGGAAGTTCAAGCCCATCTCGAAATGCTGGCGGAGGAAAATGTCCGCGCAGGCATGCCGCGGCAGGAAGCACAGCGAGCCGCGCGCATGGAACTAGGCGGCGTGGAACAGGTGAAAGAAGAAGTTCGCGAGCAGCGGATGGGCAACTGGCTGCGCTCGGTGCTCTGCGATTGCCGCTATGGCGTTCGGCAACTGCGCAAGAACTCCGGCACCGCAGCGATTATGGTGTTCACTCTGGCGCTGGCCATCGGCGCGGCCACGGCCATATTCAGCGTGGTGTACGGTGTGCTGCTGCGGCCGCTGCCGTATGCGGATCCGAACCGGATCATGGCGATCTTCGAAATCAACCCCAAGGGGACATGGTCGCGCGTCGCGGATCCGAACTTCGACGATTTTCGAGACCAAAACCGCAGCTTCCAGGCGATCGCAAAATATATTGGCAACACCGCGTCCGTTGCGGGGGCTGCGCAGCCGACGCGGACGACGGTGGCGGCGGTGACGCCAGGCTTTCTCAAGATTTTCGGCGTTCAACCGGTGATCGGGAGAGACTTCAACTTCGCTGACGCAAAAAAGGGCGCCGCCCCGGTCGTTCTGGCGAGCTATGGATACTGGAAGCAGTATTTGGGATCGTCGCCGGAGCTTTCGGGCCTGCACCTGAAAATTGATAATGGGGACTTCTCGGTTATCGGCGTACTTCCCGCCGGATTTCAATTCCCTGCCGACGTTGGGCTGTGGCTGCCGGCCGATCTGGAGGGAGAAAATCCCAGCAGAACTTCGCACAACTACTATGCGGTCGGGCGGCTGCGCGATGG
>JBBSFG010000353.1:0-3459 GCA_038238965.1 Candidatus Acidiferrales bacterium
ACTCAGTTCGGATTTTCCAGACGCGGTACGAAGCACGTTGGAAAAGAAATACGGTGGCACGACAATCTATGTGTCGGGGGATCTCGGCTCGGTAGAAATCTCGGGCGACAATAATCGAAGCACGCGGTCAACCTTTGACGGCCGCGAGTTTCCGGCAATTCCTGGGGATAAAGCTGCCACCTTTTCCTTCGCTCGTACCGAGGCAATCGGGCAAGACGTGGCCAGGGCCGCGATCCAAGCGCTGGATCGCGGCGAGTGGTCACCTGTGTCTGGAATCGATGTACGCGAAGCGGATCTAAAATCCCCGATGGATAACCAAGGCTATTCCTTCCTGATTAATAAAGGGGTTGTTGCACAACCTGCGAAGTGGAGCAGTTCTCTCGGCACTAATGTCGTGACCAAAGTATCCGTGATTACCATCGGGGACGCGCAAATTCTCACCGCACCCGGTGAACTCTTTCCCGAGATCTTCTACGGTGTAGCAAAGTATCGCCGCCAGGATTGTCCCGCCGCCGACACTGGGCGGGCCCCGGAACCTGCCCTCAGACCGCTAATGACTGCCAAGTATAAATTTGTATTTGGACTTTCACCCGATGAGCTCGGTTACCTGGTGCCCGGCTATGATTTTCATCCGCCGGTGTTCGATCCCGCTGCCGGAATGAAAGAAGCAGTGGATGCGTGCCAGGCAAACGGCGTCCCGAACCATTATCACGAAACAAATTCCGCGGGCTCACAACTGGCCACCGCTTACGCCTGTGCGGCTGCCAAGTTGCTCACGGGAAGACCCGTCACGCAATCGCCCTGTAAGGAATTAAACGGCGCGGCGCCTGCTCACTGAGAGTCTGGCTAAATTATATCCGGCGATAGTTTTCTGTCTGCTGAATCAACGGGATAATTTTACTGCGAATCGATTCCTCGCTGGAAACCGGAGCAACGCCATCGAACAACCACCAGTGTTCGACGTGAACGGTGTTTTCGCCAGGTCGTAAATCCACCAGGGGGCCGAGCGTTTCCAGTTCCAAAAACTCCGGGTTCGCGAAAATCTCAAAGTTACAGCCATAGTCTGGATATTGCGCCCCAGCCAGAACTTCCGCTCGTTTCAAAAAGACGCAGTTGCCCCGGGTATAGGCTCCCCACTCGGCGGAGTTAAAAAGTCCCGTCATTTGCTCCCGGAATCGTCCCGTGGGGTTTTCGTCGTGGATTAATTGCAAAAAATCCTGCCCCAGAATCCAGCGAGGGTCGGTGAAATCGGTGAAGGACCAGAGAGTCAATGGCGCGACGGATCGAAAATGATCTTTGTCCATCGCAGCTCGCGGCGGGAAGGGGAGAATCGCGCGCCCCCCTGGCTTCAACACTGTCGGGGCCCAAGGTGCCAACCGCGTTTCTTCCCTTCCGCGATTCGTGATGGTGTGAATCACCTGCACGTGAGTTCCTTGCGAATCCAGTTCCAGTTCAATCTGGCGCTGTAGATGCGTGCCCGGGTGGTCGCCTTCAACCTGCGCACAAAAGACTGCTCCGCATTGAGTCTCCTGAAGTGAGACCGGCCGGTTATCCGGGTAGTAAGTTCGCTCCACTTCCGGCCATGCCCACAAGCGGTGGCCTCCATAAAGGCGAAAATCGGAGCCTCCGGTCTTGCCCGCCTGATCGTCAACTTCGTGGAACTGGTTCTCTCCTCCGAAGAAACCATAGTGCGCAATGCGTGGCCCCACATCGGTAAGCACGGTCAGCTCGACAGTGCCATTCGAAAGATGGCAGGCGTTTTTCCAGCCACGATATTCTTTTTTTTCGAAGCGAATCAAACCAGCTCTTTCGCAAACTTCTGGATCTTCCGCCAAGCGTCCGCGATCTCGTGCATGTCTTCTTCGTCGCCCAGCAAAACCGGTTGTGGAATCCAGATGGTTTCGTAAGCGGCGCGGTGGGTGTGCCGATAGCGTGCCTGAAGAAATGCGTGCGCTTCCTTGGCCTGCGAGCCACAAAGACGTTTGCGATACTCCCCATTTTGAAAGAGATCGAGTGCGTGGACCGGCGGATAGCTCGCCTGATTGGGGAGTCCCTCCGCATTCATGGCCTGAATCAGGCGCTCCGTGCCGGCGCCCGCAAACTCCTTGGCATTCACATGAAAGATGTAGGCGTACTGACCGTTGCGCGTGCAACGTGGATCCAGCGCCTGCGGTGTAATCCCTGGGACTTCCGCGAGTAGCTTGTCGAGCAAGCGCGAGTTTTGGTGGCGCCGCTGTGTTTGTTCATTCAGGCGTGTTAACTGAGCACTGAGCACCGCGCCCTGCCATTCACTCAACCGATAGTTTGAGCCGTTAATAAAGTGGCTATAGAACCATTCACCGGGCATTCGCCCGCAGTCGTGTACGCTCCGCGCCTGCTTTTCAAACACATCATCATTCGTGATGATGATGCCACCTTCGCCGGCAGTCATCAGCTTGCTGGATTGAAAGCTGAAGGTGCCAGCCGTACCGTATGCCCCAATTCGTCGACCTTTCCACTCGGAAGCGTGCGCGTGTGAACTATCTTCGATCAAAGCAATGCCCTTCCGTTTCGCGAGAGCGCCCAGAGCGTCGAGGTCGGCGGGATGCCCACCCATGTGAACCGCGATGATCGCTTTTGTCCGTGAGGTAATTGCGGCTTCCGCAAGGCTCACATCGATGCAATAAGTTTCGGGCGAAACGTCAACGGTTATCGGGAGTGCTCCCGCGTAAAGTACCGCGCCGGCCGTCGCCACGAACGTGAAATCTGGGAGGATCACTTCATCGCCCGGTACAATGCCCAGCCCTGACATGGTCACTTCCAGGGCGGCCGTCCCATTCGTAACCGCAATTCCGTGCTCGGCGCCATGAAATTGCGCAAACTCTTTCTCAAATTGCAGTGTTTTTATTCCCGGGGTTCGCCACCAAACGCGGCTTTCCAGGACTTCCTGCAAGGCTTTTCGCTCGTGGTCATCAAATTGAGGCCATGGAGGGAACGCTTTTAGCTTGGTCCTTTTTCCACCGGTAATTGCCAGTTCACCCATGCTCGTCTCCCAAAAATACGTCAGTACTGGACAAACCCGGTGGCATAACGGAACGCTTCGACATAATGTCCATCCTTACGAGGCTGCTCGCCACGCATTTCTTCCTTGGCTTTTAACTTGTCCGCTGCATCCCAGTCGGGCCGATAGCGATTGATGGCCGGCTCGAACTGACTCACCTGCACGGCTCCGGCTTCGAATTTAAGATCGGCAACACTGTTGATATCGACGAAATAGTTGGCCTCCTGAGGTGACGGATAAAAGAAATAAAGCTCGGGCACCTTACACGGCTGCAGCCCCTGCTGTAGCTTTTGGTTGGGGAAGTACAACCAGAATTCGGCGGCGCGAACCGCGTCGATGGTATTAAACGCCGCCATACGATGGTCGCTCTTGTGCCAACGCTCGTACCACTCGCCAGGATCCACGCTCAACAAAACATC
>JBBSFG010000354.1:0-3450 GCA_038238965.1 Candidatus Acidiferrales bacterium
CGGAATTGAAGAGCGCGACCAACAGCTGGTTTTCGACGCCGAGCAGTCCGTGGGACACAGATGCGCAGCAGACCAATAAATTGACGGCGTCATGGGACGGCGGAGGCGCAGCGGCGGCGGGTGGCGCTTCTGCGACGACTGGAGAGCATGTAGCGGAGACGCGCAGCAATGGTGAATCGTCTCACGAGGACATTACGGCGGTGCTTGCGGATGAACCGGCGGCGAGCACATCAGAGGCGGCGGCACCGACTGCGGCACCGGCTGTAACAACGGCTGCGACACACATTGCGCAGGGTGGGCCTGGTACTGAAGCAGAGATGGATGCATTGATCGCCAAGGTGCTGGCGAGGCTGAATCCGGAAGCGCTGAATGCCATGGCGCAACAGATATTGAAGCCGGCGGTGGCTGCGATACTCGCGGAAGAGTTGAAATCGAAGAAGTAGTTTGCTCGAGAAACAAGGCTGCGCTCGGGATTAGAGCTTCGTTGTTTCCACCTTACAAGACCCACCCTCCAAAAAGCTGAGGATGGGGCACCCTCCGCGTTAGTGTGTTGGTCGATTGAATCAAGACAAATTGAATTTGGAGCGGCTGGTTATCGCAGGGCGTCCATCTTGCAGGGGATGCGGAGTTTTTGTGTGTGCACCCACGCCGGTTATGCCTGCGTATAATTGACGGGTTCGCTTGGTCCCTCGTATAGTCGAAGATTACTCTCGATCAAAAATCTGCGGCGATTGCCCGAGCAGTAGATACCGACCGATACTTCCTGGAGAAATTTGCGTCAATGGCGCGCGAAATACCAAAAGCTTACCAACCGCAGGAGATTGAGCCGAAGTGGGCGGAGTATTGGGTGGCGGAGGAATTGTTCCGCGCCGACGCGGATGCGCCGCCGCCGGTTTTTTCGATTGTGATTCCACCGCCGAACGTAACCGGCTCACTGCACATCGGCCACATGCTGGACCATACCGAGATCGACATCATGACGCGCTGGCATCGCATGCGCGGAGATAACACGTTGTATCTGCCGGGGATGGATCACGCGGGAATTTCGACGCAGCGGGTGGTGGTGCGGCAACTGGCGGAGCAAGGCATCGATTACCGCACGCTGGGACGGGAAGAATTCGAGAAGCGCGTGTGGAAATGGAAGGACGAGAGCGGCGGGAAGATCACGGACCAGATGCGGCAGATCGGAGAAAGCTGCGACTGGTCGCGGGAGAAATTCACGTTGTCGCCGGAAATGTCGCGGGTGGTGCGCGAGGCGTTTGTGAGGTTGTACGAAGAGAAGCTGATTTATCGCGCACATTATCTGACCAACTGGTGTCCGGATTGTTTGACGGTGCTGAGCGATCTAGAGGTGGTGCACGAGGAGCGACAGGGGCATTTGTGGCACATAAAGTACCCGGTGGCGGATGCGAACGGAGCGGCGGGCGGCAAATTCGTGGTGGTGGCGACCACGCGGCCGGAGACGATGCTGGGCGATACCGCGGTGGCGGTGCACCCGGAGGACGAACGCTATAGAGATTTGATCGGGAAGAGCGTGGCGCTGCCGTTGACGGAGCGCGTGATTCCAATTATTGCCGATGAAGCGGTGGAGCGGGAATTCGGAACCGGGGCGGTGAAAATCACTCCGGCGCACGATCCCAACGATTTTGAGATGGGGCGGCGGCATCATCTGCCGGAAATCAATGTGATGGCGCACGATGGAAAAATGAATGCGGCGGCGGGCGCTTATGCGGGGCTGGATCGTTTTGTGGCGCGAAAGAAAATTGTGGAGGATTTGAAGGCGCAAGGACTGCTGGAGAAAGTCGCCGAGCACACTCACGCGGTGGGTTTGTGCGAGCGCAGCCGGACGGTGGTGGAACCGCGAGCGTCGACGCAATGGTTCTGCAAAATGAAGCCGCTGGCGGAACCGGCGATTGCGGCGGTGGAGCGAGGCGAGATTCGCATCGTGCCGGACAACCGGCGAGAAGAATATTTTAACTGGATGCGGAATATCCGGGATTGGACGCTATCGAGACAATTGTGGTGGGGGCACCGGATACCGGCGTGGTATTGCGAAGAATCGGGACACGTGACGGTGGCGCGGGAGACCCCGGCGAAATGCGCGACGTGCGGCTCGGGAAATCTGCGGCAGGATCCGGACGTGCTGGATACATGGTTCAGCTCCGGGCTGTGGCCGTTTTCGACGCTGGGGTGGCCGGCGAAGACAAAGGATTTCGAGACCTACTATCCGACTACGCTGCTGATTACCGGATACGACATCCTGTTTTTTTGGGTGGCGCGGATGATCATGCTGGGTATTCATTTCACGGGTGCAGTTCCCTTTCGCGCTGTGTATTTGCATTCGCTGGTGCGCACGGGGAGTGGAGAAAAGATGTCCAAGTCCAAGGGCACAGGACTTGATCCGGTGGCGTTGAACCAGCAATACGGGACGGACGCGATGCGCTTTTGCCTGGCGTCGATGGCGGCGCCGGGAACGGATATTGTGCTTTCGGACGACCGACTGGGCGGGGCGCGCAATTTTGCGAACAAAATCTGGAATGCGGCGCGGTTTTTGTTCGTGAACCTGGAAAAGTTTGAGCAAGGCGGGACGCGGCTGGAAGAGCTGGCGGCGCCGGAGATTCGCGCGCAGGCGCCGTACGGGGTCGCGGGAGCTGTGCCATTGCGGGATGCGTGGATTTTCGCGCGACTAGCGGCCACGGTGGAGCAGGTGAACGATGCGCTGGCGAATTACCGGTTTCACGACGGAGCGCAGAGCGTGTACCACTTTTTCTGGGGCGATTTTTGCGACTGGTATATCGAGTGGGTGAAGCCGGAGCTGCAAAGCGAGGATAAAGAGAGCGCTATTGTTGCGTGGCGAAATTTGTTTGCGGTATTTGAGGCGGCCCTGCGGCTGCTGCATCCGTTCTTGCCGTTTCTGACGGAAGAGTTGTGGCATCAATTTCCACAGAGGGCTGGAGCGAAATCGATTGCGCTGGATCGCTTTCCGGAGGTGAGGGAGATCTGGCGGAATCACGAGGCTCTGGAGAAGTTTGGGATGATTCAGGAGATCATCACCGTGGTGCGCAACATTCGCGCGGACATGAAGATCGATCCGAAGAAAAAGGTGGCGGCGGAACTATCGATTGTGGATGACGCGGAACGCGCTTCTGTAGAAGCGGATCGTGACGGCATCGTGCGGCTAGGAATGCTGACGGATTTGAAGATCAGCGGCGCGCGGCTGGCAGGAACGGGCGGCGTGGTTCGGTCCACGGCGAAATTCGACCTGCGAGTGGAATATACAGAGACGGTGGATGTGGCGGGGGAGTCCGCCAGGATCGCGAAGGATATGGAAGGGTTGCGCAAAGCGATTGGGTCCAAGGAGAAGCAGTTGGGCGATGAAACGTTTCGCAGTCGCGCGCCGGAGAAGGTGGTGCGAGCGCTGGAAGCGACGCTGGCAGAGCAGCGCACCGA
>JBBSFG010000355.1:0-3363 GCA_038238965.1 Candidatus Acidiferrales bacterium
CCGAGAATCGTATAACACGGTGGACCGTCTAAGCCGAAGAGGTTTGATGGGTGGCTTGACTGGGCAGTGGCCGTAGCAGAGAATCAAGTCGATTTGGCGACGGCAACATGCGCGGAATGAAGCGAATGCATACGCTAAACAACGGTTGGCGGCGGGCGGTTGAGGGGCGGTTTGAAGGGGCGGCGGTCAGGGGCGTGGACTGCGGGCGGCGCCGGTCGATTCACGATTTTCATTCAAATGATGAAATTTTTGGTGGCAAGGCGACATTGATAGAGGTACCGTATGTCGCAGATTCGCATACGCAGCGTCCTGCTCCCAGCGCGAATGGCAATTTTAGGGCAAAGGTGTGTACAGCCCACCCGGCTCAACGATCTTCCGGCAGAACTTCTGCCTGAGGGATGCAGTAAATTTAAATTAAATGGGGGTTCTTCAGGATATGACAAAGTCGAATAAGTTCCTACTCACCGGTGCGGCAGTCGCGGGCTTGCTCGCAGGCACCGGCGCCACGATCAAGGCGTCCAATCTGCTTCCCGGGCTGAAGTCCGCTGCAACCGCCCAGGACACAGACAAACCGGCCGCTACCGACAAGAAGGTCAAAGAAAAGCACGCTTGTAAGGGCCAAAACTCCTGCAAGGGCAAGGGCGGTTGCAAGTCCAGCGACAACGGCTGCAAGAGCAAGAACTCCTGCAAGGGCAAGGGCGGCTGCGCCACCGACGGCTCAAAGATGCCGGAGTAGTTTTCGACCGACACTCTTTCCGTGTGATAGCGGGCCGGTCGAGTTGGCCGGCCCTTTATCGTTTCTAGAGATTTTGTAATCCGTCCTTTTGTCGCTTTTATTGCTTTCAACCATCGGAGCTTTCATGGGCACCAATCGTTTTAATAATTTTACGGAATACGGGATCGGGATCGGACTGCGGGCGCCGCATTACGAGCATATTTTGAGCCGCAAGCCAGTGGTGGACTGGTTCGAGATTATTTCCGAGAATTTCATGATCGACGGCGGACGGCCGCTGCAGGTACTCGATCAGATCCTGGAACAATACAAAGTGGTGCAGCACGGCGTGTCGATGTATTTCGGATCGGCGGAGAAGCCCAACCGCGAGCATTTGCGGCGGTTGAAGGAACTGGTTAAGCGCACCAAGACTCCGTGGCTTTCGGATCACCTTTGCTGGGGAAGTGTGGATGGACGGTATACACACGACCTGCTGCCGATGCCGTACACGTTCGAGGCCGCGAAACTGACAGCGCAGAAAGTACGCGAGGTGCGCGATTACCTGGAAGTTCCCATTGCGGTGGAAAACGTGAGCAGCTACGCGGAGTATCACGTTTCGGAAATGACGGAGTGGGAATTCCTGAATGAAGTGGTGGAGCGCGCGGACTGCGGGATATTGCTGGATGTGAATAACATTTATGTGTCGTCGCAGAATCACAGCTTTGACCCTTTTACGTATGTGAACAGCGTGCCGGCGGAGCGGGTGGCGCAGATTCATATCGCGGGGCATTCGAAATACCGCAAATACATTCTGGATACGCACGATCATCCGGTGATCGATCCGGTATGGAAATTGTATGAGCGGGCGATTCAGCGGGCGGGGCATACCGCTACGCTGCTGGAATGGGATGACAGCATTCCCTCGTTCAAGGAAGTGCACGACGAAGCGTTGAAGGCCAATCGCTTTCTGGCAGCGACGGCGCTGGCGACCGCGGTATGAAGCTACTGGAACTCCAACGCACCATGGCGCGCGCGGTGATGCAGCCGCTGACGTTCAGCGAGCGGATGCAGCGGACTGCGCCCGATGGGCGGCCGATGCGGGCGTACGCGGCGCGGTTTATCAAGCCGAATGACCGGCTGACTTCGTTTGAACGGCTGGAAATTTATAACCGGCAATACTGGTTCCGGCTGCTGTCGAGCATGGTGGAGGATTTTCCCGGGTTGCGGGCGGTGCTGGGGAGCGCGCGATTCGAGGCGATGTCCAAAGCGTACATTACGGATTGTCCGTCGCGTTCTTTTACGCTGCGGAATTTGGGATCGCAACTTGAGGATTGGCTACACAAACATCCGCACTGGGGCGGGAAGAAGCAGGCGCTGGCAATCGATATCGTGAAGCTGGAGTGGGCGGAGATCGATGCGTTCGATGGAAAGGACGAGACGCCACTGAGCCCGGAGGATTTGAGCGCCGGGGCGGGGCCGAATCTTCGTCTGCGGCTGCAGCCTTATATTCACCTGCTAAGCCTGCGATACCCAGTGGACGATCTGCTGCTGGACATAAAGAAAACCGAAGAGGACAGCGATTTCGCGAGCAACGCGTTTCACGAAAAGCGCAAACGGAAGCGGGTGCACGCGGTGGCAAAGTTGAAGCCGGCGGCGATCGCGCTGGCGGTGCATCGCATCGATAACAGCGTTTATTTCCGGCGGCTGGAGCCCGAAGAGTTTGCGCTGCTGAGCGCGCTGCAACAGGGAAAAACGCTGCAAAAGGCGGTGGATCTGGCGTTTCGTGGCAGCAAGATTCCGGCTGAGGCACTTCCCGGCACGGTGCAACTGTGGTTCCACAACTGGTCGGCGCTGGGCTGGTTCTACAAAGTAGAACAAAAACCTGCGTCGCGCGGCGCGCAGAAATCAGCGGTACGAAGAAAGAGCGCTTAACGAAGATGAATGACTTCCTGCTGCGGATAAAAAAACTGTACAACTCTTTCTTTTATTATGTGGCGTTCGGGCAGTCTTCTTTTCTGCTTTTGGTGCGATTGTACTGGGGCTGGCAACTGACGGAGAGCGGCTGGGGCAAGCTGCACCATCTGGACAAAGTGACGGAATTTTTTACCAGCCTAGCTTTGCCGATGCCGGCGCAGACGGCGGTGGCGATTTCCTGCCTGGAATTCTTCGGGGGGATTTTTCTGGCCATCGGGTTGCTGTCGAGGCTGACTTCCCTGGCGCTGACCATCAACCTGATCGTGGCGTACATCACGGCCGACCGCGAGGCGCTGTTCTCGATTTTTTCCGACCCAGACAAATTTTATGCCGCGGCTCCGTACACCTTTCTGGTGGCATCCGTCATCGTATTATTCTTCGGCCCGGGGAAATTTGCGGTAGATGCGCTGCTCAATCGCTGGCTCCCCTCTCTGCCAGGAGAAAAGCAGCCTCCACTGGCTTGGTAGTCAAGGCTGAGCCGAAAAAAAACGGCTTCCTGGACCGCTCATGGTTCGAACTATGTTTTCGCGACTACAAATTGTCATGGCGCTCTCGGGCCTGCTGGCGGCCGGGTGTTCCTTCGGGACGCGCGCGGATGAAATGACTTCCACACTGATTGTGGGCGGTTCGCATATCGATATCACGGTGGAAGACGGCAAGAATGCCGTGCCTCAAGC
>JBBSFG010000356.1:0-3351 GCA_038238965.1 Candidatus Acidiferrales bacterium
GACAAGATTCGCGCCGCAATCGTTTTCGATTCCGGCAACGGCCGGGTCACCGGCTACTCCATGGGCGGACGGCGCGACTTCGAAGCGGGCGTGCGCGAAGCATTGAAGCCGCTCGATTCCTGGGACCTGAATCGCTTCACCGCCGACGCCCAGACCGGCACCGACCATTTCGATTTCATGATCGAAGGCGTACCCACGCTGGTGGCCAATCAGGAGGAAGCCAACTACCTGCCGAATTATCACGCCGCCTCCGACACGCTCGACAAAGTGGATATCCGCGCGCTGAAACTGCACACCGTGATTGCCGCGCTTACCGCCTGGGGACTGGCCGACCGCGTTGAGCCGCTGGGCCGGCGCCTTTCGCGCGCTGAACTGGAAACGATGATGAAGGATTCCGGCCTCGATGAAGAAATGAAAGCCATGGGCTACTGGAAGGATTGGCAAAAAGGCACGCGTGGCCGCCAGCCCTGAGTTTGGCGACCAACCTTGGGTGTCCTTCGCGCCACCCGGTATACTACTAGGATGACCCAGCCGGTCATTTCCAACCATCAGGCTGTGCCCGCTACGATTTTGGCGTTGGATTATGGCCGCGCGCGAATCGGCCTGGCCATCGCCGGAGCGGAAACGCGCCTGGCCAAGCCCCTGGCCACGCTGGAACGCATCAATCGCAATGAAGATATGCGCCGCTTGCGCGAACTGGTTCGCGATCAGGGCGTGACGCAAATTATCGTGGGTTTGCCGCTGCGCCTCGACGGTTCGCACGGCGAAATGGCCGAGGAAGCTTCGCGTTTTGCCGAGCGCGTGCGCAAACAGATCGGCGTGCCGGTTGAAATGGTGGACGAGCGCCTGACCAGTTGGGAAGCCGAACGCATGCTCGAAGAGCAGGGTGGACGGACGATAAATCCTCCCGCACGCGCGCCGTCCGGCCGCGATTCCGGCAGGCCAACGCGCAAGGCCAAAGTGGACGGTAAATTGACGGTCGACGCGCTGGCCGCTGCGGTGATGTTGAAGGAGTATCTGGAGCGGTAGCTTTCTGAACGGAAGAGTCATCTAAGTAACTGGTATTCAGGAACAGGCATTTCGAGAGGGGATCGAGCTGACGTGGGGAAATTTTTACTTCTGATTCTGTTGATAGCCGCGGCCGGCGTCGCGTGGCTCTGGTATTCCATCAACACGCCGTACCGCGCTTTCCCCACGGACGGAATTTTTGTGGATGTGCCGCATGGCGCGTCCAGCCGGTCCGTGGCGCGCTTGCTGCAACGCCAGGGCGTGGTTCGCAGCGCGGTGGCATTCGAATTTTATGCGCGGCGGCATGCGCGGCGTTCGCTGCAAGCAGGCGAATATTTCTTCGATCAGGCCGCTTCGGGTCACGATGTTTTCTGGAAGCTCGCCAATGGGCAGGTTTTCGAGCAGCCCTTCACCGTTCGCGAAGGCGAAACCATGTTCGACATCGCGCGCGACCTGGAAGCCGGAAATTTTATGCCCAGCGGCGAATTTCTGCGCGCCGCAAAGAATCCCGCGCTGATTCAGGACCTTGCTCCCCACGCCGAAACGCTTGAAGGATTTCTGTTTCCCGCCACCTATCATCTGTCGCGCCATCCTACAGCCACCACCCTCACCGCCGACATGGTCAGAAAATTTAAAGAGGAATGGAGCGCGGTGACCACTTCCTCTTCCTCCGCGGAAGCATCTACCGGCACGGTGTCGGCCACTGGCACCGAAACAACGACTGCAAATCAGACTGCGGCGATCGATCAAACAACGGTGTCCACCAGCACTCGCCCGCTCGCAGCCATCGTCACCCTCGCTTCGCTGGTGGAGCGCGAAACTCCCAAGCGCGAAGAGCGGCCGCTGGTGGCCGGCGTGTTCGAAAACCGCTTGGGCAAAGGCATGCCTCTGCAATGCGACCCCACGGTAATTTATGCGCTGGAGCAACGCGGCGCCTACAAGGGCACGCTGACGCTGGCGGACCTGCGCATCGAATCGCCGTACAACAGTTACACCCACACGGGATTGCCGCCCGGGCCGATTGGGAATCCCGGAGAAGCTTCGCTGCGCGCCGCCTATCAACCGGCGAAAACGGATTATTTATATTTCGTGGCCAACACCCAGGGCGGGCATTTCTTTAGCTCCACGCTGGCGGAGCACAACAATAATGTGATTAAGTACCGGCGGCTTCTAGCCGGGGAGCAGGCGCCGACGCGATGAGCGAATCAGCCAACACCAAGAAGAACCTGATCCTGGAAGCCGCGCGCCGCATTGGCGTGCAGAAATGGACGCCTGCGGAAATCGACCAGTTGCGCCGCCGCTTGATCGCCGAACATGGCGAAGCCGGAAAAACGGGCGCCGACTATATCGCCGATGTGCTGGAGAGCGCCGGGCTGAAACTGGAGCTGACCCTGCAGGAAGAGGCCGAAGACCAGTACGAGGAAGAATTTGAAGACCTGCTGCATTTCAAAACGCTGGAGGACGCCGAAGTCAGCGTGATGCGCCTGGATGAATTGATGCGCAAATTTCGCTCCCAGGGCGAACAAGCTGCCGTGGAACGGGTGCTCAATGTGGCGCGGCTGGGCAAGCGCCGCGCGGAAATGATCTCGCGCAATCATAAAGTGGAAGCCCCCAAGCGCGCCGAAAAAGAGGAAATTGCCAACTGGTTCCGCATCTGGCTGGAGACTCCCGACGCGTTTTTCGATTGGCTCGAGCTCCGTAAACAATCCACCGAATTTAGATCCAAATTTCCTCACGCGGGCCTCGAGGAATGAGCGCTCCCGGCAACGCCCTGGGCAACGGTGCGCTCGATCTGCCGCCTTTCTCTCTCGATGTCGAAGTTCTGAATCTCGGCGCGGAAATAAAAGCCGTGGGCCTCGAGCTGCTCGGAACGGAAAGCCGCGAGCCCGTGCGCGGAGAGCAAGCCGCGCAAATCTGGTCGGCGGCGCTTCCCGTGCTGGCCGGCGAAGAATTTTACGCCCTGGATTTTTTCAGCCACCTCGATCGCGTCCGCGATTTCTGCGCCACGCACGAAATTGCAGTTCGCCAAGCCGCTGAGCGCTGCCTGGTGGTCGCCCGGCCATCGCAGGATCAGTTGCTCGATATTTTTCGCCGCTTCGAAACGGAAACGTTTGGTCTGCGCGCCGGGATTGCGGCGCAGACGCCCGACGCAGCGCTGGAAGGCGAACTCTCCAGCCGCGGCCTGGATGCCTACCAGTCGGCCTACACGCGCTACTCATTTTGCGCCGTATGCGAACCGGAAGATGGCTGGATTACCCTGCTCAGCGAAAAACTGTGGCCCAGCGAAGTGATTCGCCGCGTGCGCCCCGCGCTGCTGCCGTTCAATGTTCACATCGCGCGGCC
>JBBSFG010000357.1:0-3322 GCA_038238965.1 Candidatus Acidiferrales bacterium
CCGATGGCCCGCGAAACCACAAAAATCCTTCCGTGCGTTCCGCCACTTCCGCGCCGGCACCGTTCACCACGCGAATTTGATGCCGCGGTACGGGCTTTCCCGCGGAAACAAACGCGATGGCATTTTCATTCCCGGCCTGCGCTGGAATCGCTCGCCCTTCCGACGCGAAAATTTCCCGCTCGATGCGGTCCACGACGACTCCCCGTCCTGTCGGCGGTATCGTCACCGCCAGCGACGCCTCCGCCAATCCGTAAACCGGCAGCAGCGCTTCTTTCCGGAATCCATATTTCGCGAAGCGTGTTGCAAACCGTTCCAGCGTCCCGGGATTCACCGGCTCCGCTCCATTCATGGCAATGCGCCATGAACTCAAATCCAGCCCCTCGATGTCCTTGTCCGCGATCTTTCGCACGCACAACTCGTAGGCAAAATTCGGAGCCGTGCTCATCGTTGCCCGATGTTGATGTATCGCCCGCAGCCAGCGCTCCGGCCTGGTCAAAAACGCGATCGGCGACATCACCGCCAGCGGTATCCCGTAGTACAGCAGCGTCAACCACGCCCCGATCAATCCCATGTCGTGGTACAAAGGCAGCCAACTCACCCCCACGTCCTGCGGCCCCATCTGTACCGCCTCGCCAACAGCCCGGATATTCGCCAGCAGATTCGCGTGCGTCAGCACCACTCCCTTGGGATCGCCCGTCGATCCCGAAGTGTATTGCAGCAGCGCAATGTCGTTTCCCGTTCGCGCCCGCGTGCCGCTCAAATGTACTGGCCGCACTCCCGGTGACGGCGCGGGAGCTTTATCGGCCGCCTCAATCAATTTTTCGGCATCCGCCACCGCCGCCAGTGAACTCACTCGCGGCTTCAACAGTTTCGCCACCGCTTCCGCTCTCCGGAACGTCAGCAGCAAAACCACTCCCGCATTATTCAAGATCGCTGACTGCCGCGCCGCGTACTCCTCGATTCGATCCGCCCGAAATGGCGGATAGATTGGGACCGGAATCGCTCCGGCCAGCAAAATCCCCGCGTAGGAAACAAAAAATGCCCGCGACGTCGGCAGCATCAGTGCCACGCGGCTGCCCGCGCTTACCCCTCGCCGCCCAAGCTCTGCCGCGCATCGCTCCGCCGCGGCGTGCAGCTCCCCAAACGTCAGCGTTACATTCTTGTCTTCCCCCTCGGCGTCCTCCGTGATCGCCAGGTGCTCTCGTTCCGCGTCGTGTACTGCTCGATAGCGCAGCACGTCCACCAGCGTCTCCGCCGTCAGGATGCCCGTTTCTTCCGCATGCCGGTGAAGTTGCTGGACTCTTACGGATGTGCGCAGCGCGGAAGTCTCCCGCGTATCCGGCATCGTTTCCGGCGCCGTCAATACCGCTTCGGCAAGGTCGTCAGGGGTATTCGCCTGCGTAGCGGCCTGGTCGGCAATGCGCACGCCAAACGCATTTTCCAGGCGGGCCATCAATTCCACGCGCTCCAGGCTGCCCAGCCCCAGGTCTCGTTCCAGTTGCGACGACCCGTTCAGCATCGGCACCGCGCCCGTGCTGCCCAATTCCCGCAGCAACCCGCGAATCTCCTCGATCACGCGTTCGCGCACCATCGAGCGTTCGAATTGTGCCGCCGGGGCCGCCACCAAATTCACCTGCCTGTTAAATTGTTTTGCCGTTATTGAAATTTACGCCACCAGCAACCAACTGCCATTCCGACCGAAGCGAGCCGACGTTTTTTCCTCTCGTTCGCTCGTGCGAGCGAGTCGGCTTGCGCAGTCGAGGACTCTCTCTTCGATCTGTCGCGCAAGCCCACATCAGTCCCATCACCTGATCTTGGCCCAGCCCGGCGAAAGCGCGATCGCCTAGGCGCCCTTCACCTTCGCCCCCGCATACCCTTTCGGCATCAACGTGGTCGCCAAATCTACCCCCGAAAGATCCACCCCCGTCAAATCCGTCTCCCGCAGAATCGCCACTCCCATATCCGCGCCCGCGAATTTCGCCCCCTGGATATTCGCCAGCCGGAAATTCGCATTCCTCAGCATCGCCTTCTCAAAATTCACTCCCGACAAATCGCATCGGAAAAACTCGATCCCGCTGGCCTGCGCCTCGGACAGATCCGCCCCCGGCAAAATCGCCTCTGTCAAATCAGAATTCCGCAAATCCACCTTGTGCATCCGCGCCCCCGACAGGTCCGCGCCGGGCAGTTTCGTCTTCCGCAAATCGCTGCCCACCAGGTTGGCCTCCCGCAGAATTGCGCCACTCAGGTTTGCGCCACTCAAGTCCGCGCCGGAAAGCTCTGCCCCCGCCAGATCCGCGCGCACCCCGCCATCATGCCCGCGAAAAAACCGCTCGTGCGCCTCCAGAATCTCCGTCAATTTCTTCCCCTGGTGCGTAATACTCTTCGCCTTCTTCAGTCCCATATGCCCTCTGCCCTCGCTTATCCTGCTGGCCCCTGAATCGCACAACTCGCCTGTGCCTTACCCAGGCGACTGCGCCCTTGCACCTTGCACTCAAGACTCTACCCAAATCCCCCTGTTAACGGAACCATTACGCGCGCGCGTCCAGGCCTCCGTTCCTGTCACTGTGGTAACGTGAACCCTATCGTGCTCCGCCCCTCACTTCTCGCCGCGTTCATCGCCACTGCCCTCCTGCCGGCCGCCTCCCACGCGCAAACCCAGCGCGAAGACGAAATCGTCGCCAGCCTCGCCGGCGGCCGCATCATCATGCAAGTCGCCCGCGACGACGTCATCGTCTTCGCCGCCATCGACCAGCCCATCGAAGCCAATTCCGTCCCCCCGCGCGTCTTGCAGCTCGACGCCGGCCACATCGGCATCATTCTCGGCGCCGCCGAGTGGCAAATTCCCGCAGCACCCGCTCCTATCCGCCTCGATCGCGACTTTCAAGCCATCCCTCGTGGTCCTGACCAGCACTATCAGCAGTCTCCCGACGCGGCCGCGCCCGACCTCGAAACTCTCGGCATCGCCTTCCTCGAAAAACTCCGCCCCCTCGTCTCCCAACTTCATCACAAAGTCGATTTTCCTCTCGACGAGCCGCTCTTCCAGTTCATCCTCATCGGATTTGCGCACGATTACGGCCCCGAAGTCTGGCAAGTCGAATACCGCATCGAGCAGGAACAGGTCGCCGCCCGAGGCGAGTATTGGCAGACGCGCATCCTTCGCCCGCGCTTCACCCAACTCTACCCGCCCGAAGGCGGCAAGCATGGCCCGCACACCCTCATTGAGATTCGCTATCCCGCCGAGTCCGCTGCCGCGTCCGGCAAAGCGCATAGCCAGAACGATAATCAGAACCCCGGCCAAAACAGCAGCCAGAATAACGACCCG
>JBBSFG010000358.1:0-3318 GCA_038238965.1 Candidatus Acidiferrales bacterium
CAGATACCCATCGGCGCCGATTTTCATCCACGCGATATCGTCGCCAACGGTCCACACCCGGTACCCTTGCCCTTCCAGCGCCGAAACCATCATGGCCAGGTTGGTCTTTCCGCACGCGCTGGGAAACGCCGCGGCCATGTACGTAACTTTGCCGCCCGGAGATTCCAGTCCCAGGATCAGCATATGTTCGGCCATCCAGCCCTGGTCCCGCGCCATGACACTGGCAATCCGCAGCGCAAAACATTTTTTGCCCAACAGCGCATTCCCGCCGTAACCCGAACCCACGCTCCAGATTAATTTCTCTTCCGGGAAGTGCACGATGTAGCGCCGCATGGGATCAAGATCGCCCAGCGAGTGCAGCCCGGCCACGAAATCATCCGAGCTTCCCAGCCGCTCCTGCGCGACTTTGCCCATTCGCGACATGATCCGCATGCTGGCCACCACGTACGGGCTGTCGGTCACTTCCACGCCGATCTTGCTCAACGGCGAATCCGCCGGCCCCATGATGTACGGCACCACGTACATCGTCCGGCCGCGCATGGCCCCGTTCAGCAACGTCCCTACTTTGTGTTTCGCGCCCTCGGGATCCATCCAGTTGTTGGTCGGGCCTACGTCTTCCTTTTCAGGGGCGGCAATGAACGTCAGGTGTTCGGTGCGGGCTACATCGTTGGGGCTGCTGCGGTGCAGATAGCAATTGGGAAAGGTTTTTTCGTTCAGCTTGAAGGACTCGCCATCCCGTAGCATTTCGCCCAGGATTTGCTGGTTTTCGCCTTCCGAGCCGTCACAATACACCACCCGGTCTGGCCTGGTCAGCTTCGCCGCTTCCTCTACCCAATTTTCCAACGGAGTGGCCAAGCTATTTCCCCCTGAAAATGAGAGCCCACGTGCTCCATGCCAAGAAAGATAGTCAACTGCCAACTGTGTCATTTCGTGAAGCTAGTCGCGCCAAACCGTTCCGTCGGCGCGAAGTGAGGCGAACCGGGCCGTGTGCGTGACAATCCAGTTTATGTTAGCCATTTAGCCACGCGCAAGCGCGCGAGCCTTGGCGGTTTCGTCTGCAAAAATCTGCCAAAGTTTTCTGGAGGTGGGAGGATAGGCGCCTGTGTTCGGGGCAAGCACCTATCCGTTGAGAGGTTGTAGAAGCAAATTATGCAACAAAAGTAATCCCGGACCCGGCCGGTATCAATCGGGTCTTTCCTGTAATAGAATCCAAGAAAACCGTTATGTGCACGCCAGTCGCTGCCCCTCAAGCTTTCTCACGTCCCGCAAATCGTTCTCGATGACGTGCAAGAGACGACGTGCAAGAAAGGACGGTCGAAGATGCAATTCGGCAAATTTCACGGATGGGCATTCATAACGCTGGGAGTGCTGCTGATCGTCGTCCAGGCGGTATTGTTCTTTAGCTCCAAACGGGATGCCACCAGTTCCCCCGAACCTCCCGCCGTGGTACGTAGAACCACCCCTGTGCCGGGGATCATCGGCGGGCTATCCCTCATTGTCGGCATCGGTCTCTCCATCGCCCACCGCAACCGCGTCCAGGAATAGTCGCGGTCCGCAGGCCGGGCCCTTACGACGGATTGGTGTAATGCTTGCGAATGATTCCGAGTATGCGATTGCGGCTTTCCCCCGCCGCTAAGCCCGTGTGTTGTTCGATGACAGCTATTTCGTCAGCGACACCGTTGTCCTTCACTGCTTCGCGGAACCATACCGAATAATCATTCTTCTTCAGGTGGTGATTCCAGGTCTCTTCATCCACGCCCTCGGCGATTTGTGAAAACAGCGTCAAGTTCTGCGCGCGAAGATTCAGTTTTCCTTCCGGGCCGCGAAAATAAAAACTCTTATCCTCTCCTAGTTCCCCCGCAGCATATTTTCGTTTATGGCGCCGCAGCACCGCTTTGGCCGGCTCCAGCGACACCTTTTGCGCCGGATTCGATTCAGGAAGTTGCCACACCAGCATCGCTCTAGGGCGCGCCTCCGCTCCCGCTTTCTCCGATCCCGCCCCAGCCGGTGCGAGCCAGTTCTTGCCAGTCCCTTCGTTTAACTCCTGGATCACCACGCCGGGCTCCGGCCCGACGGCAACGACATGGTTGACTACCTCGAGCAAAACGCGCGAAACACTTTTCGGATGCACGGTGATCAACGCGAAGCTCCCCAGGCTCGTCGGGATGCTCAGGCTGGCCGAGTCCAACTCCGACGGCAACAAATGGTGCGCTTCGTCTATCACGATCCAGTGAGGCCGTCCAGTTCTCGCGCGCAACTCCTGCAGCCGGGGCAATAGTCCGATGAAATAATTCGGCCGGTCGGCGGCTGGAACGCCGAGAAGGTTGATGCTTATGGAAGACCCCGCGGTTTTCAGTACCTCCAGAATTTCCGACACCGCCGGAACGCGATCCGACCCGCCCAGCGTCACGAACTGCCCGAAATCGTCATAGTCCCCTTCGGGATCGATCACGCACACCTGGTATTGCTTTTGAATCAGCCGCTCCACCAGCGCCGTAACCACCGTCGACTTTCCGCTGCCCGACGGTCCCGCCACCATTACCCGCGTGCCATACGGCCCCAGGCAAAATTCTTCGCCGTTTTCCGTGCGGCCCAGCAAAATGTCATGACGCCTCAGTCGTGGCTGCAGGCTCCGCAAGTCGTCTGCCAGCAATTGCTCGATGATTTCTTCCACGCCCGACCCATGGGTTTTTTCCGTCACCACGTCGGCGCGATCCTTCAACACCGGCAGCGCATTGCCCACCGCAACGCTGCACTCGCAAATTCCCAGAAAGGCGTGATCGTTTTCAGCATCGCCCACCCCCAGCGCGTTATGCGTGGAAAGTCCCAGTTCATCCAGCGCAGCGCGCACGCCTGTGCCCTTGTTTACGCCGGAAGGCAGAATCATCACCGCGTCTTTGTTGAAGATCACCTGAAGTTCGAGGCCCAGCGACCGAATCACCTCCAGCACCGCAGTCTCGTGCGGATGCCAAGTCGCCACGATGGATTCCCCGACGGAAAGCGGCTCCACTCCCCGCCGCCGAAGTTCCTCGACGAAAGCCGGCAGGGGTGCTTCGGCCAGCAAACGTTTCGCGCCCGTCGCGGGATTGTAAAGTAGAGCTCCATTCTCCACTACCGCCAGATCGAACATCGATGTTTCCGGAAAAACCCGCAACAGTTCGGGCAGCTCACGCCCGGTGGCCAGCACCAGCTTGCGCCCGGAAGCTTTGACGCGCTTCAGCGCCTCCAACGTGCTCGACGTCACTTGCCCGTCATGCGCCAGCGTCCCGTCATAATCAGAAATCAGGCAGAAATAACGCAATTCTCAGAATTCCTTTC
>JBBSFG010000359.1:0-3299 GCA_038238965.1 Candidatus Acidiferrales bacterium
AATGAAAAACAATCCCGACGTCAGTAACCGGACACACCTAGGTTCGCAATTGGGTTATGAACCCGGGTCTTACAGTCCCCCTGATTTCACCCAGTCGTTTGTTTCACAGAGCCGGGTGCCCCAGGTTCGCAGTTGGGGTATGAACCTGGGGCCCGCTGAACCCGGGTCCCGCAGTGTTCCTGATTTCCTTATTCGTCATTTCACAACGTCTGAACTCCCCATCAACAACAACGACCTCTCCGAAAACGGCACATACAAAAGTACCGCCACGCACGCCATCGCCAACCCACTCCCAATCTGATCCACCAGCAGAAACGGCGCAAACGCCCACAATTCATCCAGCACCAGCACAAACGGAAAAAGCTTCCTGAATTTTGCGCTCACCCCTGCATAGTTGAACGCCATCGCTGTCAACAAATAACACCGCACCGGAATCCCCACCGCCGCGGTCACGATTAAAATCACAAACAAAACAATCCCGCGCATTTCCCATCCGCTCAAAAGTAATTCCACTCTCGACAGCCGCGCCAGCGCCGCAACATAAAAAGCCAGGTACATCGCCTGTATCAGCGAAAATAAAATTCGCACCGCCCGATTCCCCACCCTCGGCAAATCGCCCCGATCGCTCAATACGGACGGCCGCCCCTGCGGCGCCGCTTCATCTCGCGTTGTAACCGCCCCCTCTCCGTGCGTCGCGACAATCTGCACCGGCGCAATAAACCGGTATCCCTTCCGCGGCAGCGTCTGCACAAATCGCGGATTCGCCGGCGTATCCCCCAAAGCGTTCCTCACCTGGTTCATCGCGCTGTTCAGCCCATGATCGAAATCCACAAATGTATCCGCCGGCCACAATCGCTCGCGCAACTCTTCTCGCGTCACCAATTCATCCGGTTTTTCCAGCAGCAGAATCAAAATCTGCAGCGCTTGGTCGCGCATCCGCGGCCGCGATTTTCCATCCTTCCGCAATTCACCGCTGCCCGTGTCCAGTTCAAACACGCCGAAACGAAATACGCGCCCCTCGCTCTTCCCGTAATCCACGCCATCAATCTCCAGAACCGTGTTTCATTCTAGAAGAGAACTCCCGTTAACACGCCAGCTTTCATACTCTTCCCGCATGACCTTTCCTCCGCCCCCGAATTGACTCCAAATTACCTCCAGTGCATTGCATCTCCGTGTCGCCCTCCCGCATAGTGCGCCCATGAACCTCCTCCAAATTCCCGCCGCCGCTCCCCGCGCCTTGGCCCTTCTCATACTCATATTCGCCATCGCCGCATCTCCCATGCGTGCCGACGGCCCTTCCCCCGCGGCCGTGAAAGCCTTCGACAACTACACAGCAGCAGCCGAATCGCACACCCGCGAAGATCTGGCCGCCGGCGGAAATTTTCTCTATATCGACACCTTGCCCCAACCCGAGCGCGCCAAAAACTACGCCCTCTTGCGCCACGGTCAGACTCTCGTCCACAACTCTGCAAAATGCCCCGCGCCTCCCTGCACCATACCCGGAGGCCTCATCCATGACTGGACCGCCATCGTCTTCGTCCCCGGCGTCACCCTCGCCCAGACCCTCGCGACTCTCCAGGACTACGATCGCGACGCCATCTACTACCAACCGCAGGTAATCGCATCGAAAATCCTCGACCGCTCCGGCAACCGCTTTCAAGTTTTCCTCCGCCTCCAGCAAACCCACATCCTCACCGTAGTGCTCGACACCGAGTACGAAATCCAATACGCCGCCATCGACGACACTCACGCCGCCTCCCAATCTCACAGCACTCGCATCTCGGAAGTCGAAAATCCCGACTCCGCGCGCGAGCGCGTCCTCCCCGCCGGTAACGATCACGGTTTCCTCTGGCGCTTGAATTCCTACTGGCGTTTTTATCAGGCCGACGGCGGTGTCTATATCCAGTGCAGCGCCATTTCCCTCACTCGCGACGTTCCCGCCGGCCTCGGCTGGCTCGTCGGCCCGTTCATCCAGAATATTCCGCGCGAGTCCCTGCTCTTCACGCTCACCGCCACGCGCCAGGCCCTGCTGCAAAAATTTCGCACCGGCACCGCCTCCCCAACAAATCATTCTTCAAAAGGAGATCCACAATGAGCTCGCTCCACTTCGCACACAAATCCTCAATCCTCAATCAGCAACCTGAGCCGCATAACTCTCCGACCAACGCCGTGCCGTCAACCAAGCAGCCCGCCGCGCTCGCCCCCGCCGAAAAATCCTTCCGCCACGCCACCCGCATCCAGAACAGCATCACCTCGTCACTCGAACGCCGCGCCCTGCTCTGGCTCGCCGCGCGCATCCCGCCTTCCATCAATTCCGATCACCTTACCTTGCTCGGCTTCGTGGCGATGTTCCTCGCCGGCTGCAGCTACGCCGCCGCCCGTTGGCATCCCGCGGGATTGCTCCTCGCCACTCTCTGCCTCGCCGTCAACTGGTTCGGCGACAGTCTCGACGGCACGCTCGCGCGCTTCAGAAATCTCCAGCGCCCCCGCTACGGCTTCTACGTCGACCACATGATCGACTCCTTCGGCGCGCTCTTCCTCATCGCCGGACTCGCCACCTCCGGTTACGTTGACTCGCGCATCGCCGCCGCCATGCTCATCGCCTTCCTCCTGCTCTCCATCGAATCCTACCTCGCCTCCTACACTCTCGGCGTCTTCCGCCTCTCCCTCGCCAAATTCGGCCCCACCGAAATTCGCATCCTCCTCAGCATCGCCAACCTCATCCTCTTCTTCCACCCCAACGCCACCGTCCCCATCCCCACGCTATTCACCGTGCCTGCAACCCGCTGGCTGCTCCTCGACTTCGGCGGAGCCATCGCCGTCGCCGCCATGTCCGTCATGGCCATCGTCGCCGCCATCGCCCACACCATCACGCTCTATCGACAGGAAACCCATCGGCTCAAATAGAATCTTCTAGACGGCCGCCGAGCGTGCCCCACACGCCGTACTCGCGTGTGGGGATTTTGATAATGTCCGATCACCAATCACCGGGTGCCCCAGGTTCGCAGTTGGTGTATGAACCTGGGTCTTGCATTCCCCCTAATTTCACCAGGTTTTCTAATCTCCCCGGTCCCCACACGCCGCACCCGCATAAGGGATTTTGAGAGCTCAACCGATAAAGTAAAAAATCGGGCTCTGAGGGCACATGTCCGGTTACCTGCTGCCGGCTCAGGGGGTCGACGCAACACTGGCTTGCAGTTTACTCGCGGGAGTTTCGAAGCCTAAGGTTTTTCTGGGACGTTGATTTAACCGCAGCGCCACTTTGTCCAGATGCGCTTGCGAATGGACAGACAGGTCGG
>JBBSFG010000360.1:0-3269 GCA_038238965.1 Candidatus Acidiferrales bacterium
GACATGTGCGCAACCATGTGGCAGTGAAACAACCAGTTTCCGGTTCGTTCCGGCGTCCACGTCAAATCGAATGTGTGTCCGGGGTCGATCAATTCGGTGACCGCTTTGCGCTTCTGTTCCGCGGTATACCGTTGGTAACGGTCGCCGTCGCCCACGCCGTCCACGGTGAAAAAAAATCCGTGCAGGTGCATTCCATGCGGCGAAAAAGTGGGGTTGATTACCCTCCAGTGGATCGTTTCGCCGGCCGTATACGTCAAGCGATCACGATACGGCCAGGACTTGCCATTTATAAAGGTGATCTCGTCGCCGCCGGGTATTTTCCCTTTCGTCCAGATACCGATGACGAAAATCCGGTCGTCCACCTTTTCGCCTGGCGGATCCACGATGAACGCGCCGTCTAAAAGCGTTTCGGCCTGGTCGCGATCGTCCAGCGAGTGATTTGCGGTGGTGGCCCAGTACAGGTAGGTTCCCGGCTCGCCGGCGTTGAAGCGGATTTCCCGCGTTTCCCCCGCCGCGACATTCAGTGGGTCTTTGGCGTCGCCCGGGTGCTGGTGCAACCCGAATATTTTCGCGGCCAGCGGCAAGGTGTTTCGAATGCTGGCGTGAATCTCTGTTCCTCGCGGCACACGGATCAGCGGTCCCGGGCTCTGAGGCGCATGCGCGTTTTCTGCGAAGACGTAAACATCACGGTGGCCTCCGCCTTCCTCTTCCGGATACCAGACCGCCTCGCGCAACTCGAGATGCAACTCCAGGGTATTGTTCTCAAGCTGGCCGGCGGGAATTGTATTCTCGTTTGCGGTGACTTCCGGCAGCGACACCTTTGGCGCGGACTGTGCGAATGCGCCCGTCGCGTACAACATTAGAATTCCCGGCCCGGCCAGTCTTCCAAGTCTCATCGTGACTTTCCCCCACGCAAGTTGATTCGGCGATGCACAACGGGTTGAAGTTGCTTGCTCGAAGCAAGTTGCAAAGTTACTTGCTAAGATGGGCCCGGTCAACAGCCGCGAAGGATGTGTTGCGATCGGCTCCGCCAGGCTCGGGGTCATGGAGGCCTCGCTGCTGATGCGAAAAACGAAACAGCCGAACTAGCTGCCATCCAGAAAGATTCTTGTTAAGATAGCTGCTGCAGAAAGTGCCGGAGTGGCGGAATGGCAGACGCAGAGGACTCAAAATCCTCCGGTCGCAAGGCCGTGTAGGTTCGACTCCTATCTCCGGCACCATTTTTTGCTTCGTATCTATTCGCGATCCGATCACTCCTTCCAGAACTCGTAAAAAACACCTAAACACTTTCATTGAATCGGTTTAATATAGGGCCGCTCGGAATCCATCGCCTGCTCGCGCCTGAGATTGAAGCATCATTCTGTGGAGGATTTGGTATGTCCAGATTCAGCCGGTGTCGCTTGCTTGTCTTTCTGTCTGTCGCGCTGTTCGCTACTCGTTACGCCCAGGCGAACACCGAGTCGCCGTCACCCAAAGAAACGGAAGGCGGCAAAACGCTTCTGCACAAAGACTGGCAGGTCCAGTCTTCCTGCGACGACAAGGCTCCTGCTGAAAAAATCTCCATGCCGGGCTTCGATTCAATGAAATGGCACCGGACCGATATCCCGGCCACGGTCGTCGGCGTCCTGGTGACCGATAAGAGTCTTCCCGATCCCAATTACGGAACGAACCTGAAGAATTTTCCCGGCATGTATTTTTCGGAAAAGATATTCTTTGCCAATGTGGACATACCGGAAGGCAGTCCGTTTGCGTGCGCGTGGTGGTATCGCACCGAATTTACGGCCCCGGTTGGAACCGCTTCTACCAAGATCGACTGGCTCCATTTCAATGGCATCAACTACCGCGCCAATATCTGGCTGAACGGGCAGAAAATTGCGGACGCCAAAGATGTCGCGGGCACGTACCGCACGTTTGAATTCAACGTTTCCAAATACTTGAAACGCGGCGCGGCCAATGCTCTCGCCGTGGAAGTCTTCGCTCCTGGCAAAGACGACCTGGGGATTACCTGGGTGGACTGGAATCCCACGCCGCCCGACAAAGACATGGGGCTGTGGAAGGAAGTGTTTCTCACCGAAAGCGCCGATGTGTCCGTGCGCAATCCATTTGTGTCGTCAAAACTGGGCCCGGACTACAAAACCGCCGCTCTTACGGTGAGCGCCGATCTGAGCAACGCAGCGGATCATCCGGTACGCGGAGTGCTGCGCGCCGAAATCGACAGAATTAAAATCAGCCAGACCGTGACGCTGGCAGCGGGCGAAACCAAAACTGTGCAGTTCGCGCCTGAAAAATTTGCCGCTTTGAAACTGGCGCACCCGCGATTGTGGTGGCCGTACACCATGGGCGAACCGTATCTCTACAACGCGAAAATTTCGTTCTCTGTCGCGAGGCACGTCAGCGACTCTGCCTCGACCACGTTCGGAGTGCGGGAAGTGACCTCTGAATTAACTGACAAGGGGTTTCGACTGTTCAAAATCAACGGCCGCAACATTTTGATTCGTGGAGCGGCGTGGGCGCCCGACCTTTTGTTTCGCTGGATTCCCGGAAAGCTGGATGCCGATTTGTCGTACGTCCGGGATATGGGAATGAATACGATTCGCCTGGAAGGACGCCTCGACCGCGAAGAGTTCTACACAAAAACCGATCGGCTTGGCATTCTGGTCATGCCCGGCTGGACTTGTTGCGACGCCTGGGAACGCTGGAAAGATTGGCACGCCGACCAGAGGGAGATTGCCGCCGCCTCGCTCAAGAGCCAGATCCATATTCTGCGGCAGCATCCCAGCGTTTTTGTTTGGCTAAATGGTAGCGACGGGCCGCCGCCCGCCGATGTGGAAAGCATGTATCTGGATATTCTCAAGGAGCTGCACTGGCCGAATCCCGCCGTCTCTTCCGCGAGCGAAACGGCCACCACCGTCACCGGAAAATCCGGTGTGAAAATGACCGGGCCGTACGAATACGTTCCTCCTGTTTACTGGCTAACCGATAAGGAAGCGGGCGGGGCTCATGGCTACAACACTGAAACAAGTCCCGGCCCGGCGATACCACCGCGCGAATCGATGGAGCGATTCATTCCGAAGGATCATCTGTGGCCGATCGATGAGGTGTGGAATTTCCATGCCGGCAAGGAACGATTCACGACCATCAATGTGTTCGCGGACGGCCTGAACCGGCGATACGGCACGGCCACTTCACTGGACGATTTCGAGCGCAAATCCCAGGCCGTCACGTACGACGGCGAGCGCGCCATGTTTGAGGCCTATGCGAGAAATAAA
>JBBSFG010000361.1:0-3255 GCA_038238965.1 Candidatus Acidiferrales bacterium
CAGGGCACGGCGTTTCAGCGGCGCGTGTGGCAGGAGCTGCAGCGCATACCGCGGGGCACGACGCGCACGTACACGCAGGTGGCGCAATCGCTGGGGCAGCCGCGCGCGGTTCGGGCAGTGGCCAGAGCGTGCGCGACGAATCCGGTTTCGATCGTGGTGCCGTGCCACCGGGTGATTCGCCAGAACGGAAATCTGGCGGGTTACCGCTGGGGATTGTCGCGAAAAGAACAGTTGCTGGCCGCGGAGCGTAGCGGCTCCAAGTAAACGGCACGCGCCCCTGGACACGAGGACGCTGTGACCATAAGAGCCACGTGAAAATCCTGAGTGGAAATTATGAGCGGGGCTTGGTGCGGGAAACGCCTTTGGGCCAGTCCTGCTTGAATTCGGAATCGCCGATCTTCAGATTCTTCATCATGTTGGCGTAGTGGAAAATCAAGTAGTCTTCCGAGCCGGATTCAAAAAACTTTTGCTGCACGGGCAGCCACGAAGCTTCATCGATCCACATCTGAATTCTGGCGATCTGCTTGCGCACCTGGTCGGACTTGGGGGTGAGCTCCAGCATTACGGTTTTTTTGTGATCCAGCTCGGTTTCGCCCAGCAAGGTGATCAGGTAGCTTTTTTTAATGTTTTCGATTTTGGTGCCGAAACCCAGTAATACGTACTGGTCCACCATTTCGCGGTTTTTGCCGAGATCGTATTCCTCGACGCGATTGATTTTTGGGGTGAAGACAAACAGCGAGTCGCCGTTGCGGAGAATGGTGCGGCGGTCGGGCGTGAGAAATTCGATGCGCATCTTTTCGTCGCGGCGCACGAAGAGCTTGCCGGTTTCGGTGGAAGTGTCTTTGACCACGTCGGTGTATTTCAGATGTTCGATGTCAGCGGTCAGGGTGTGAAAATCGCGCGCGGACTTGTCCATCATGTTCAGGACGCTATCAACCGTCCCGGCTTGACCTTGAGAGGACGAAACGGGTACGAGGCAGGCAGTGGCGATAAAAATGGCGGACAGAAAAACAAGATAAAAACGGCTCAATCGTGGCCCCTGTGCAATTTGTGGACTTCGCCCCTGTAACTTGGGAACCCTAGCATAGCAAAGAGATGCGCGAGCCGGGTACGGGGGTTCACTTGCGAGGAGCGCCGGGCCGCTGAGGTATTCCCATCAGATCGCCTCACCAAATTACTCGATAAATCCGCAGCGAGGTCGTCATCTCTGAACGCGCGAACGCGCGCCGTTGTCCCTCCAACTTTGAAGCTCGAATCTTGAATTTTCGATAGCTCAGCGCTTGATTTCTACCTGGTAGGCGATGACCGTGCCTTGCTCGTCGTGCACCGGCTCGATCTTGGAAATGGAGAAGTTTCCTTTGCGCAAATCGGGCAATGCTTCGATCAGCGCGCTGTGCAGGTCGTTTTGCAGCGCCAGCTTGGTGGGAGGCGCGAGAACGCGGGCATCGACGCGATAGGTGCGGCGGTTTCCGTCCTGCGCCACCAGCATAACTTGGCCAGGGCCGGCCGGCGCGCCGCCTGCGGGTTGATCGCGGAACCAGGCGCGCGGCGTCAGCAAAACAAAAATGAGAATCAGCACCACCGCCGCGTCGTACTGCCACGTGCCTCGTTCGTAAGCCCAGAAGAACGTGCGCGAAAGAATTTGTCCCAGGGTGGCCACGCTAATCCGCCGGGATGCCGTCGACGATGACGCCGTCGCGCATATGCACTACGCGATCGAAATACACCACCGCTTCGGGATTGTGAGTGATCATCACGATGGTCTGGCCGAGTTCTTTGTTGAGCTGGCGCAGCATCTGAAGGACGATTTCGGAATTCTTGGAGTCGAGATTGCCAGTGGGCTCATCGGCGAGCAAAATTTTAGGTTCGTTGATCAGGGCGCGCGCGATGGCCACGCGTTGCTGCTCGCCGCCCGATAATTCGGAGGGCCGGTGCTGCAGCCGGCCGGTCAGGCCTAACATTTTCGTGACTACGTCGAAACGGTGCGGATCGAAGCCGTTCCCATGGATGAATTGGGCGATGGCGATATTACCCTTGGCGCTGAGGGTGGGCAGCAGATTGAAGCGTTGAAAGACGAAACCGATCTTGTGGCGGCGCAGGCGGGTACGCTCGGCGTCGCTCATAGTGGTCAGTTCATTGCCGTCCACCAGCACGGTACCCTTGGAGGCCTGCGCCATGCCGCCAATCACGTACAGCAGCGAAGACTTGCCGCAGCCGGACGGCCCCATCACGGCGACGGATTCGCCAGGCTGCACTTCGAAGTTCACCCCGCGCAGAGCGGGCACTTCCACCTTACCCGCGCGATAGAGCTTCCACAGATTTTCCGTTTTGAGTATGGGTTCCAATAGTTTTTTTTCTTGAGATATGGCCCAACGGCAGATTGGTATTGTAACTGCGATTGGCGGCGCTGACTAGCAGGGCAGCACAGGTGGCGGGGAAAACGGTTTCGGCGGCGGTCGCGCCCTGCCAGTTGGCCGCCGAACTGCGAAAAGCGGTTCAAGTTGGGAGCGGGAACGGCCTATCCAGCCAAAGGATCTATTTTCTATACGCACACATCCACTTTGCGCGTGATTGACGCTGGCGGCAGGTATGCCAACAATGATGCATGGCTCACGCCGCAATCGAGATTGAAAAGCTGACCAAGGACTATCCTTACGGATTTCTGCAACTGAAGAAGAAGAGGTCGCTGGACGCACTGACGATGCAGGTGCAGAGCGCCGAGGTGTTTGGATTTCTGGGGCCGAACGGGGCGGGGAAATCGACCACGATCAAGTTACTGATGCGGCTGATTTTTCCAACGGCGGGGACGGCGCGCATGCTGGGGAAACCCATCAGCGATATCGCCATGCACCGCGACATTGGATACCTGCCGGAGCAGCCTTATTTTTACGACTATCTGACGGCCGCGGAATTACTGGATTATTTTGCGCGCTTTCATGATTTTTCCGCGAACGAAAGGCGCGAGCGCGTGGCGGGCGTACTGAAAAAAGTGGGGCTGGCGGGTGCAGGGCGCGTGCAGTTGAGGAAATTCTCCAAAGGCATGCTGCAGCGCGTGGGACTGGCGCAGGCGATTTTGCACGATCCGGAGTTGGTGGTGCTGGATGAGCCCATGTCGGGACTCGATCCGGTGGGACGCCGCGAGGTGCGCGACATTATTCTGGAGCTGAAAAAACAGGGGAAAACGGTTTTGTTTTCAACACACATTCTGTCGGATGCGGAGATGCTGTGCGACCGCGTGGGCGTGATTGCCGGAGG
>JBBSFG010000362.1:0-3244 GCA_038238965.1 Candidatus Acidiferrales bacterium
CGCTGAAAAAACGCCGCCAGGCTGGATTCGCCCAGCGCCCCGATGGCCAGGCTACAGAGCGTGATGCCCAACTGCACACCGGAAACAACCCGCCGCAAATCGCCAACGAGAGTTTCGACTACGCGGGCGCGCAGGTTGCCTTTGGCGACCAACTGCCGGACGCGCGACAGCCTGACGGCCACCAGCGAAAACTCAGCCGCCGCAAAAAACCCGTTCAGGCCGATCAGCGCCAGCACGCCCAGCAGACGCACTACAAACATAGACTCGCTATCCCCTTGCCGCATTGTAGCAGCAGACAAATGCGGTGCGCTGGAACGTTGTGTGGGGATAAGCTGTCTTCTACACTCGATGGGAATTGAAAACGTGAAGGAACAACTTGCGTAGAGCCGGGCAGATATTTTTTGCGCTACTCGTAATTTTGATCATCGCCGCCGGCGCGGGAATCTGGTGGTTCGTCTACCGGCCGCTGCCGCAGGTGGACGGAAGCATCACCGTGAGTGGGCTGCGCGGCGACGTGACCGTGGAGCGCGACGGCTGGGGCATCCCGCACATTCGCGCCGGTTCCACCGAGGATATGGTGGAGGCGCAAGGTTATGTGATGGCGCAGGACCGCTTGTGGCAAATGGACCTGCTGCGGCGCGTGGCTCGCGGGCAGCTCGCGGAAATCCTGGGCCCGGCGGTCATTCCCGTCGACAAGGAATTTCGCACTTTGCGATTGGCAAATGCGGCGGAACGCGACGCAGCGGCGCTGAGCGGCGAATCGCGCACCTTACTGGAAGCCTATGCCCGGGGCGTGAACAAGTTCATCGAGCAGCATCAGGATCATCTTCCATTGGAGTTTTCGCTACTGCATTACAAGCCGCAGCCGTGGGTGCCCGCCGACAGCTTCGCGATTACTGCGTACATGTACCAGACCCTGACGGACACCTGGGAAGATGAAATCAATCGCGCCAAGGTAACGGAGCGCGTGGGCGAAGCTCGCGCCAAAGAACTTTTCTCACCGGATGCCGCGATGGATCACTTCGTGGTTGGAGATCCGAACGATAAGAAAGACGGTTCACAGCGCGCGCATAGCGGCGATGAAGATGATGACGACGACATGCAGCCGGAAGACGTGATGAAGGCCGGCAATTTCGATGCGACTCCCGCAGAAACGGGAATCGCGCCGGATATAGCATCGATGTTGTGGCCAGAGGCGCGCGATTTTTTGTCGCAAACAAAGCGGGAAATCCGCCATGGATTGGGAAGCAACGACTGGGTGATCAGCGGCGCGCACACGGCCACGGGCAAGCCGCTGTTGGCGAACGATACGCATCTGGAGCTGAGCGTTCCGTCGATCTGGTACGAAGTGCACCTTACGGCGCCGGGATGGAACGTAGCAGGATTCACGCTGCCGGGCGCGCCGCTGGTGGTCATCGGCCACAACGATCAGATCGCCTGGGGCTTCACGAACAACGGCGCAGACGTGCAGGACCTGTACATTGAAACATTCAATCCAGCAGCGCCCGATGAGTATCGCGTGAACGGCGAGTGGGTGAAGGCGCAAGTGGCCGATGAGATTATTCACGTCAAAGGCCAGGCTGATGAGCATCTAAAAGTTAGGACCACCAGGCATGGCCCGGTGGTGCGGAGCGATGGGAATAAAGTGTATGCGCTGCGCTGGACGGCGACCGAGCCTGGCGGACTGGCGAATACGTATAACTGGCTGGGGAAAGCGCACAACTGGACGGAGTTTCGTGCGGCGATGAAGCAAGTGTGGGGTCCGGCGCAGAATGCCGTGTATGCGGATGTGGCCGGAAATATCGGGTACATCATGGCGGCGCGCGTCCCCGTTCGCAAAAAGGGACACGGTGAAGTTCCGGTTCCGGGCGATACCGATGAATACGAGTGGACCGGCTACGTACCGTTCGACCAGTTGCCGCAAGCGCTGAATCCCGAGAGCGGTTTGATCGTCACCGCCAATGCGCGAGTCGTAGGGCTGGATTACAAACCGTATCTGACCGACCGGTGGGAAGAGCCGTATCGCACGGCGCGCATTTTTGATTTGCTGGAAGGACGGCACGATTTGCGTCCGGAAGACATGCTCACAGTGCAGAACGACATTTTCAGCTATCCACATGTATTTCTGGCGCAGCAATTACTGGCCGCGGTAAAGAGTGTGCAACCGAAAGATGCGCGGGCTCAACAATTGATCCAGGGATTGCAAGACTGGAACGGACTGGCTGCGGCGGATTCTCCCAACATTTCGTTTTTGCAAAGTGTGCGCCGTTCTCTGCTGGAGATGATCCTGGAGCCGTATCTCGGCAAGGACACCGGAATATACGAATGGCGCAGCATGACATTTCTGCAAAAAGTTCTGACCGACCGGCCGGCGAAGTGGCTGCCGCCTGGATATAGAAGCTACGACGAATTGCTGGCGGCGGCAGCGGACCGGGCGGTGGCCAAATTAGCGGAGCAAAGCAAGAGCCGCAATCCAGAAGATTGGGCCTGGAAGAAATTCAATTCACTGGATATGCTGCATCCCATCGGGCGAACGGGTATTTTGAAATCGCTATTGAGCATTACCGATAAACCGCAGTCGGGCACAGGCTACAGCGTGCGCGCGGCTGGAAAGCGCCACGGCCCTTCGGAACGCTTCGTCGCCAATCCCGGCGACTGGGACGATTCCATTGTGCTGATCACCACCGGTGAATCCGGGCAACTGGGAAGCGCGCACTACACGGATCAATTTTCATACTGGTATGAGGGCAAGCCAATCGTGCTGCCGTTCAGCGATGTGGCGGAAAAAGGGGCGCGGAAGCACACGCTGACTTTAAAGCCGTGAGGTCGCCGGCGGGATACAAAGCGATTGTGTGTTTTCTCGCGCTGGCCTTAGAATGCTGAGATGTTCTTCGCAATGAGATTGAGACTGGAAGGAAGCAAGGCGGCCGCGTGAATTCTTCTGCACCGAAAAAACCTGAGGCGGTAAAGAAGCCGGATTTTGAACGCTCGCTGGCGCGACTGGAAGAAGTCGTCCGCCGGCTCGAAAGCCCGCAACTGTCGCTCGACGACGCCATGAAGCTGTTCGAGGAAGGCGTGGAGCTTTCGCGGGAATGCCAGAAGCAACTGGAAGAAGCGGAAGGCCGGGTTGAGATACTTCTGAAAAAAGCCGACGGCAAACTAGCGGCGGAGCCGTTTGAGCCCGAAGGCGAGAATGAGCCCTGAGACGCAGCGCCGTTCGTCACCTCCCGGCGCCTCGATGACG
>JBBSFG010000363.1:0-3229 GCA_038238965.1 Candidatus Acidiferrales bacterium
ATGTCGCCGATTTCGCCGTTGTTATCGTCGTACCAGCCCTGCCCGGGAATGGGATCGGTAATTGCCTCGCAGAGTTCGTGCGAGGAGGTTGACGTGAGCGCATCGAAAACAGCCAAGCCGCCGGTACAACCGGAACAGCCGGGATAGGGCATTACGGCGTAGTAGACGTTGCTGCCAAAAGAGTCGTGATATCCACAGAAAGATTGACACGAGGAACTGTTTCCCTGGACTACCTGCACGCCTTCGGGGAGAAAAACGAAATAAAGAGTATTGGGATTGGTGGCCGGGAGCGTTCCACCTTCGATCTGCTGTTGAAGCAATAGCTGAAGAGCGCTGTCCTGCACGGACGCGCCGGGGTCCGCCGAGGTCAGAACGGTCGTGCCGATGCGTCTTCCGTGGCCGATGGCCTGACCAGGCACACTGTACTCGCTCAGCTGGTCGATGAGCTGGCTGGACAAAACGTAGTCAAAGAACTGATTGATCTGGTTGAGAAGATCGCTGTTTGAAGCTTGGCGCCACGTGGAGCCCCAGAAGATCGTGAAAACTTGGACAGCAGTGAGGAGAGGGCCGTTGCGATAAATGAGATGAGGGACGACTGCGGCGGCAGCGGACGCAGCTTCTGGGCGATGCATTGGAACCACACGGATCGGATGCTTCGGCAGGTTATGCGACTTCGTCCGGCGAGGTTTCGTAGCCATGATCAATCAGCTCCCTGTGTGTTTTGACGCTCGTGTAACCAGGGCTGGGAGGAAATCGGCGGGCTATTTCACAGTAATGAAGAGCAAGCTAAATGTAAATGGAACTTGGCGGCGGACGCTTCGGAAATAATCTACTTGGATGCTGGAGGATCTGCTGATTGAGTTGGATCCTATCAGCAAGGGACTGTAACCACGCCCCTTCGAGCAGAAGCGATTTTACAATGGGCATAAGAATTTGCCTCCTAACTGGCTAGATGGGAATTACTGGGAGCCGCTTCGTCCCATCGGCAACGGTATCCTACGCCCCATGGATGATGACCACTACCACAGAGCGGTGGTAATGGATTTCGCCGGTAGCGTAATGTGCAGAGTACGGCCTTTGGAAGCCACGTTCACGGCTGTATCCTGCTCCAGGCTATTGAGTAGCTGTGCGACGAAACCACCTTCCGGCGTTTGAAACGTCATTACTCGCACGCCCTTTGCACTCCCTTTGGTCTGCAAACGCACCGCGCCGGGACGCACAAATTTGCTGAAATGCGCGAGGTAATAATATGTTCCGGTATACGTAATTTCGTGGGTCTTCTTATTAATGATGACCACTGGATGCTGGATATTGGGATCTGGATTGCCGTGAATCGGGGAGATTGCCCAAGGCCCGCCGGTCTCATCGAGAATTGCATTCCAGTATAGCCAGGCGGACGTGCCAGCCTCCAGGTCGCTGAAAATGATATTGCCCCAGACATCGCCATCTTCGAACTCATAGATCGGTAGTTTTTTGTTCTTCGGATAGCCGGCTTCGTAGGCGTAGCACAACTCATCCATCCAGAACGGCAAATCCGGATATTTCTTCTCCAACTCAGCAATCTTGTCAAAATTCTTGAAATCGTAGCCGTGATAGGCCACAACCGAAACGAACTTCCGCGCTGCTGCATCGTCCAGCACGACTGGATAACGCTTGTAAGCCACCTTCCGTTCTGGCGCTTCGCTCATCATGAGCTTTGTCTTCAATCCGGACTGTTGCAGCGCGGGTCCCACGTGATCCCGCAAGAGCACCTTAATCTCCGGATACTTGATCTTCGTGTAGACCTGCTCTGGCTCGTTAAACAGGCTCAAGTAATCGACCACGATCCCGCGCTTCTTGTACCCTTCCAGATACCGCAGAAAATATTTCGCCAGCACCGGATAGTACTTCGGCTGAATGTCCTGATGTTTTTTAACGTTGTAGAGCATCCAGTCCGGCGGATAGTCCATCGGGGATTGCAGGGCAAAATGTCCATATTTTTGCGCGCGCAAAATATAAGTACCGACCCCGTTGGGCCCGAAGTCGCGCTCGACGGAGAAATTCTTTAGCTCCACATCGCCCGGCGTGTCGTCGTACGTGTACCAGGGGCCCGCGGATTGGAAGTCGGTACCGGCGATCGGCGTTTTCATCGCCGTGTACCCAGCGCCCTCTTTCGGGTCGAACAGCGCTCGCAGCACTTCCTCTTGTTTTTCGGCCGGCAAGGTATTCAAAGTCATTAGGCCAGCTTCCATGATGGACGCGCCAAAGCCGTCGATTGTTTGCAGCTTCACGGAATCGTCGATCTCGAAGTTAGCGCCTGGCGCAGAGTTTACCTCCGAGAATTGCGCATCGGGCTTGGCGCTGATGCGATCTCCGCTTTTGGACGACACGTGTAATTTCACGGTCTGGCCGCTTGCGGTCAGGGTCAAGAGCATCAAAACACATAGAAGCCCAGACATACGGGATAAGGTTCGGCGCATCTCGATTCTCCTCGGCAAAAAACCAACACACTGAAAATTTAGAACGTGTACTTCAATGCAAATTCAATCTGACGATTGTCCGTAGCCGTAGAGGTAATACTATTTCCTCCGGGCACATCCGGGTTATTCGCGGGAAGACCAAAGTTTGGATGGTTGAACAGGTTGAAAAACTCAGCGCGGAATTCGAGTCCCTGGAATTCGCGGATCCGGAAGCTCTTCTGGAGCACGAAGTCAAAATTGACCAAATCCGGCCCCCGCAAGTTGCCGATTTGCGAATTGCCGAATTGATGTGCAGAGTTCTGGCCCGGAGCTAAATCGGGAATGGAGAATGCGAGCGGATTGTACCAGCACTGAAGGGTCTGCTTGTTGGGCGTGCAGCCATAGACGTCCGTAAAGGTGGGAGCGTCAGGAATAAACGAAAAATCGTTCGGATTATGTATTTGATTGGGCCGCGGGCTGAAACTGCCTGTGTTGGTCACGTCTCCCGAGAGGGTAGCGGTGATTGCCTCACCACTTTGCACGGTGGTTATGCCCGCAACTTGCCACCCACCAAGAACGCTATCGGCAATGGCATTCGCGGTTTTCAGAAATGTTCGACCCCGGCCGACTGGCAATTCGTATAGATAGCTGATGGACAGTCGATGCCGCAGGTCAGGCGTCACCGGTCCAAATTCTCGCTCGGAGTGGTGCGAATCCTGGATGAAGCCCCCAACGTTACCGTCGGCGTTGCCCACATTTTTGGCGAAAGTGTAGGCCGCCAGCAAATTAAA
>JBBSFG010000364.1:0-3168 GCA_038238965.1 Candidatus Acidiferrales bacterium
CCGATTTCCGCAATCGGATTCACCGCGCCAATCTCGTTGTTGGCATACATGATGGTGATCAATATCGTTTTCGGCGTAATGGCCTTGCGCACATCCTCGGGATCGACGCGGCCGTCTTTCCCAACCGCCAGGTAGGTAACTTCGTAGCCGTATTTCTCCAGGCGCTTGCAGGTATCCAGCACGGCCTTGTGCTCAATCGCCTGGGTGATGATGTGATTGCCCTTTTCGCGGTACATTTCCGCGATGCCCTTGATCATCAGGTTGTCGGATTCCGTCGCGCCGCTGGTGAAAATGATTTCCTTGGGCGTGGCATTGATCAGCGAAGCAATCTGCTGGCGCGCCGTTTCCACCGCTTCTTCGCCGGCCCAACCGAAGGCATGGTTGCGGCTCGCCGCGTTACCGAATTTCTGCGTGAAGTACGGCAGCATCGCATCGAGGACGCGCGGGTCGACTGGTGTAGTCGCGTGATTGTCCATGTAGATCGGTAGATTCACAGCCATAATTCTGATCTCCTCAGTTCGCTTGCTAAGTAGTCTGCAATTCCACGAGCGCATGCTCGTGCTGCTCTTCACTCATTTGAGAAATCGTTACGTTGCTAAGCACGCTCAAAATGCTGTCATTCACGCGGCGCAACGGCTCGCGAACGGTGCAGCAGTCGCTGGCACTACAATTTCCGTGGCTGGTCACGCACGAAGTAATCAAAACCGGCCCGTCGATAGCGGAAATCACATCCAGCGCGCTGATTTGCGAAGGCTCCTTGGCCAGCAAGTAGCCGCCGCTCGCGCCGTGCCTGGCAGAGACGATGCGTTCGCGCGCCAACTTCTGGAGCACTTTAGCCATGAGCATGGTGGAAATGCCATATTCCTCGGCAATTTCGGTAGCGCTGCAGGCGTGCTGGTCGCGATGCATGGCCAGGTGCTTGACCGCTATCAATCCGTAGTCGGCTTTTTTGGACAACTTGAACATATGAGCTACCGGCGACCCCAACAAGATATGAGACTAATTTAGTCGCAAATGGAGTTTAGTGCTAGCGGGCCTAGAAGTCAACACCAAACAATCTACGTGATTTGTTAAACATAGCATTATCATTGTGTTACAGGACGCGAAGTAGTGTAAAAAATTGGAAAGGATATTTAGCTCACGATTAGAAAGTGGCTTTCAGCCCGGCGGAAACGCTGCGGGGAGCGGCCACGGCAGTTCCCGAGAAGAGGCTGGCGAAATTTAGCAAGTTCACCCGGTCGGTGAGATTCGAAATTTGCAGTTGGAACGCCACACCGCGCGCCTCCTTATGGTAAAGCTGCGCGCCGATACCAGCGTCGAGAGAAAAATTGGGGCGCACCCGGCCACGATCGAAATTCACGCGATCGATAATTGCCGCTCCGTACTGGGCAAGCAGGAAATCCCGGTCAGGTTCGCCTTCAAACTCGGAGGGCAAACCGCTGCCGTACTGGCCGCTCAGCGCCAGCCAGATCCGCCGGTCTGCTTGAAACCTTATACGGGCGCGAGCGGTATTGCGCTGGTCTTGCGAAACTGCGAATTGACTGGCGTCGCTAAGCCCGCCCGCGGCGTCGCTGCCGATAAACAGTCCGCCGGTGATCGGCCCGCGCCCGATGCCGGATTGATTGGCATAACTCAGGAAGCCGGAAAAGCGCCACCATTGCGGAATTTCCAGGCTCAGCTCTTCGCCGAAGATGCGGGCCTGGTCAAAGGCGATGGGGAAACTGACGCCCGTGTCGAGCAAAGTGTCGTCGTCCGGATAGTTATGGAAATCGCGACGAAAAACATTGGCGTCGATGCGTAACTTGCCCAGAACGGATTTCGTTATTCCGCCTTCATAATAATTTCCGCGGGCGGGGCGCACGGGCATGCGAAGCACGACCGGATTGATGGCGTTGAGTTGCGGAGAGCTGGCCAGCAGTAGGTTTTCCATGGCAGGCGTCTGGAAAACGCGATCGTAAGAAGCATGTAAGAGCAAATTCAGCGCCGGGACGTAGCGCGAAATGGCGAGGCGCGGGCTCCACGCCGACTCGTGGACCACGAATCCGTAGTGATCAAACCGCAGTCCGGCGGAGATGTTCCAGTTCCCGAGATGGATTTGATCCTGCAGGTACGCGGAAGGCTCGATGTCCCATCGACGGTCCGCGAATTGAAACTGCTGCTGCGTGTCGGGATCGAACTGCGATGGATCCGTGATGACGTAGCTGAGCGATTCGTGGACCGGGGTGAATAGCGAATCCATGCCGGTTTTCCAGTTGTGGCGGCCGTGGTGACCAGCTAGGTCGGCGCGCGCGTAGCCTTCGCGGTAGCCGCGCGATTGCGAAACGATCACGGGAATCGCGAAGGGATTGGAAGCCAGTTCGGCGCCGGCATCGCGCACGCTGCCCGATAAGCTGAGGAACAGCTGGGGAGAAATAGTATGCTGGAAGAAAATCTGGCCGCTGGTCTCCAGGTTGGTAATGTCCTGGCTCTGGCCCGCCTGCTGTTGGATGAATTCGTTGGGAATGAGAAAACGAACTGCGTTATGGATGACGGTCACGCGCAGGCGATCGCTGCCCGAAAACTCGCGTTCGTACGAAGCTGAAAAGCCGCCGGCGTTGCCGCGATTCGTGAAGTTTTCCAGCACCGGCGGATCGAGATAGCGATCGGTGTGGAAGCCGTTGCCGCTTACCGCAAAGCGATTCTTGTCTCGAACATAAGAAATCGCTCCAGAGCCGCTCGCGCTGGAAAAACTTCCTCCGTTTACGTCGAACTGGCCGTGAAATCCGTTGGGGACATCTTTGACGGTGGTGACTTCGATGACGCCGCCGAGCTTGCGGCCGTATTCGGCGGGGAACGTGGCGGTGAGCACGCGCATGGAATCTACGTCGTCGGCGTCGAATTCCGGCGCGAATGCGGGAGAGCGATTTTGCGTCAGCGGCAAGCCGTCAAAAATATACTGGACATCGTATTCCGAGCCCCGGGGATGCAAGACGCCGTTCGCTTCATAGAGCCACCCCGGCTGTTGATTCACCAGGTCGCTGAGATTTCTTCCCGGCTGGGCGGCCATTTCCTGATCGATAGTTTCCCGGCCCACGGAGTAGATGGAGCCAGTGCGGCTGGGATCCACTAGTGTGGCCGAGTCCGTGACTTGAATTTGGGTGGCAACAGTCGCTACCCCAAGCGTGACGG
>JBBSFG010000365.1:0-3156 GCA_038238965.1 Candidatus Acidiferrales bacterium
GGCGCAAAAAAAAGCCCCGCGAGACGCCGGGGCGGTATGGCAGCGCTCTTTGTCGCGAAGAGCGCGCAGCCTCTGCGGCATCGGAGGGTGGCCTGGCTTACGGCTTTTCAGCCGATTACAGTGGCGGGACCGCGGCCGAATTTCACGGCCTTCCCCGCTGCCCATGCCTGCAAATTGAAAATCGAGTGTATGCCGCGATCAAAAGCGTGTCAACGCCGCCTCGACGTACCCGTCGCTCAGCGGTTTTTCCAGTTCGGTTTGCGCTTTTCCACCATCGCCCGCACTCCCTCCTGCGAGTCCTCCAGGCGGTACAGTTCGTTCAAAAAAATATTCATGGAATGCTTCAAGCCATCTTTCAGCGACATGCCCATGCCGCCCAGAATCGCTCGCTTGGCCATCGTCAGCACCGGCCCGGAGTGACTTGTAATGCGCATAATCAAATCCGAAACTGCTTGCTGCAGCTGAATCTCCGGCACCAGCCGGTTGATCAAACCCAGCTCCAGCGCGCGCTCCGCGCTTACCGGTTCGCCGGTCAGCACCAGCTCCAGTGCAAACTTCGGCCCCACCAGGAACGGCAAAATCGTTGACGCCAGCGGAGGAAACACGCCAATGGAAATTTCCGGCTGCGCAAACCGCGCTTTCGGCGTGGCAATCACGAAATCCCCGAACACCGCAAGCTCCGCCCCGCCGCCAATCGCTGGACCATTCACCACGCAGACAACCGGCTTGGCCACTTCCAGCATTCCGGAAAAAGCGGCGTGAAACGCATCCAGCATCTGAAAAACGCGCTGCGAGGTATATTCCCCGACGTCGATGCCGCCGCAAAAAACTTTCATCGCGGAATCCAGCACGATGATTTTCACATCGTCGCGATCGCCGGCAAAAAGCACGCCATCCGCCAGTTCCCGCAGCATCGTCTCGTTCAAAAGATTATGCTCCGGACGGTTCAGTGTCAGGCGCGCCACGCTCCCATCGATCTTGAACTTGACGTGTTTAAACTCGTCTGGTGCCCGTCTGGCGAGTTTTGTCGTATAGTCTTCGGCACCCGCTTGTTCAATCATCCTGGCCCCCGTACCATTCCGAGTCTCCGCAGGTTACTTGCGAACAAACCAATGCTAGCATGGCGATTCCCTGGTCTTGGGCGGCGAAAAAATGCGGGGTGCGCAAAAAGTTCGCGTCACTGGATGCCGGTTGGTTTGTCTTTCTGCCCTGTGCTTCGGCGCGCTGTACGCCGCCGCAACAACTACTGGCGAACACCTGTTTCGCTATTCGACGCATTTGGGAAAACCGGAAATGACTGACGGAATATCATCCCCAGACCTGTCAAAACCCACCGCACCGCAGCCTGGCGCCGGTATCGCCGTCGCCGCCATGCTGAAAGTCGCGCCTGACTCCGCTGGTTTTCCGTCCTCCCCCGACTGGGAACAAGCCCCTCCTTTCCGCTTCGACGCCGACTGGCAGGGGAAAAATGCAGATTCGGAAAGAAGCACGGAAGCCCGCCTGCTGTGGACCCCCGCAACTCTGTACATTCGATTCGTGTCTCGCTATCGCACCCTAACCATTTTTCCCGATGCCGATTCCAACGGCCGCCGCGACAAACTGTGGGACGGCGACGTTGCCGAAGTTTTTCTACAGCCGGACAGTTCCATCCCGCAACGCTACAAGGAATTTGAAGTAAGCCCCAACGGTTTCTGGATCGATCTGGACATCGCCGGCGGCGGCCTCCAGAATCTAAAAAGCGGCCTGCATCGCCGTGTCTCCATAAATAAATCTGCAAAAACATGGACGGCCGAGTTGGCCATTCCCATGAACAGCCTGGTGCAACATTTCGATCCCCACGCTGTCTGGCGAGTAAACTTTTACCGCGTGGAAGGCCCCACCGAGCCACGCTTTTACTCCGCATGGCGCCCTACCAACACTCCGCAGCCAAACTTTCATGTCCCTGAACGCTTTGGATACTTGAAATTCGAAATCCCGAATCCATAAATGCATCGCTCTGCTCACCTTCCGCATCCAGCGCTCGCTGGCGCTAGGCCAGCTTTTTACCTATCCTTAGCGCGTGAAGAAATTCCATTTTTCTGCTGGCGGTATTTTCGCCGTCATTCAGATTTTTCTTTTGTTTTGTGCGGTGTGCTCGCTCGTTGCGCCGGCGGCCGCCGCCCAGAGCAAATCCAAAAACGCTCCCGAGGTCACTAAAATCGAGCCGCCCGGCTGGTGGATCGGTCTTACGCCGGAAGTGATGCTCCTGCTCTCCGGCCACCACCTGCAAGCCACTCAAGTCGCCTGTAACCTGCCCACCCTGCGCGTCACCCACACGCAAGCCACCGCCGGCGGCAATTATTTATTTGTCTGGCTGAAAATTCCCGCCGACACCAGGTCCGGCACCGCGGTCTGCCGCATTACCACCCCAACCGGCGACGTTTCCTTCGAACTGCCTCTCGCGGCGCGCGCGCCGGCCGACGGAAAATTTCAAGGCCTTTCCCAAAACGATGTTCTCTACTGCATCATGCCCGACCGTTTCGCCAACGGCGATCTCACCAACGATCAGCCCGTTGAAGCTCCCGATTCACTGGATCGCTCCCAGCCGCGCGCCTATCACGGCGGCGATCTGCGCGGCATACGCGAACATCTTCCTTATCTGAAAGATCTCGGCATCACCGCTCTGTGGCTCACACCTGTCCTGAAAAACGGCGCCACTCAGGATTATCACGGCTATGGAGCCGTCGATCTCTACGCCGTCGAACCGCATCTCGGCACCGTGCAGGACTATCGCGACCTGGTTGCCGCCGCGCACCAGCAGGACATCAAGATTTTTTTCGACGCGGTCCCCAATCACACCGGACCGAAGCATCCCTGGGTATCCAATCCGCCGTTGGACGACTGGTTTCACGGCACGCTTCCACAGCACTCCAATTCCACATCCCCGCTGAATGGCTCTTTCTACGGGAAAAGTGCCGCCGAGGCTGCCGGGCAAGACTCTTTCGAGACCCTCGTTGATCCGCATGCCACTCCACAGCTCTCCAGGAATCTCACCGACGGCTGGTTCTTCAACGTGTTGCCCGATCTCAACACCGAAAATCCCCTGGTGGCGCAATATCTTTTGCAGAACAGCATCTGGTGGGCGGAAACTTCGGGACTGGATGGCTACCGTCTGGA
>JBBSFG010000366.1:0-3155 GCA_038238965.1 Candidatus Acidiferrales bacterium
GGGTGCCCCACCCTATGGTTTTTGCAGGGCGGGGGTTCTAATGTGGGACGGCCCAAAGTTATCCCTGGAGCGCTCATCGTTTTTGAATTTTGGTTCGCCAAGTTACAAAATTTAGGCCGGAAACTCATTCCACTGTTGCACTGCTGGAACATTGGATGTAACTCTTAGGAGTTATCGCTTTATTTTGGCTCGCAAATGGTACGATTCTTGCCCAGACGGACTTGGGATCCTACGTCGAGGAGGAAATACGAATGCTAGGTGTTTCACGAAGGCTTTATAGAACCTGCTTGATCGCCGCTCTGTCGGCCGCCGTTTTCAACTTCGGCTGCAATAAAAAACCGATTTCTGCTCCTGCACCAACCACGCGTACGGAAGTTCCCACTCCGCGCCCCACCATCACTTTCCAGGCCGATCCTACCAGCGTGAATAAGGGCGAATCTTCCACTCTCAGTTGGTCCACCACCAACGCCACCTCAGTCGCCATCGCGCCTGAAGTCGGCCCCGTCGCCGCCGAGGGTTCCACCAAGGTCGCGCCGGCTGATTCCGCAACCTACACTCTTACCGCTACCGGACCCGGGGGCACCGCCGACGCCAGCGCGCGCATCACCATCGCCGCGCCCACCGTCGAGCCCACCGACGCCAACGCCGATCGCAATCTGGACCACCTCTTCACCGTCAACGTCCAGGACGCCTACTTTGATTTGGATAAAGCCGACGTTCGTCCCGACGCTCGTGCCGCCCTGGCCAAAACTGCCGAATTCTTCCGTAACTATCCGCAGATCAAAGCCACCATCGAAGGCCACTGCGATGAGCGCGGTTCCACCGAATACAACCTTGGTCTCGGTGATCGCCGCGCTACTGCTGTGAAGCAGTATCTCGTCTCTCTCGGTATCGCCGCCGATCGTCTCAGCACCGTCAGCTACGGCAAAGAAAAACCGTTTTGCATGGAAGCCACCGAAGCCTGCTACCAGCAAAATCGCCGCGGCCATTTCGTCCGCGCCAACTAGCTCCTGGTCGGCAGCAAAGTGAATTGAGACACGGAGGGTGCCCCACCCTCGGCTTTTCAGAGGGTGGGGTTTTTAACCTGGAACAGGAAAATGTTCACTGCGGGTTCCGTTTCGCTCGCAGTCGCTAGAGCGAACAATCAACCACTTGCTCACGCGCGTCGCTCCGATTTAAAGTTAGATTTGTGCTGAACTCTTCTTCCCCAGCCGGGTTCATACGCATTACGACGAGTTTGTGAATATCCCAGGAGGTTTCACCATGCAACTCCGTAACATCGCCATCTTCAGCGCCGCTGCCCTCGCCGGCATCATCGCCGGCAGCGCCATCGGTCCTCGCCCCGCGGAAGCCGTCGCCCGCGAGCTCATCGAAATGCAGCGGGACGTCTCCACCCTTCTACAGGGACAAAAAGACCTCGCCTCGCAAATGACCCAGGACCACACCGTCATGAAGACGCTCGTCGAGCAGTCCAGCGACAACGTTGGCAAGCTCAACTCCACCATGAGCTCGCTCCAGAAATCCGTCCAGGACGTGCAGGCCAATTCCGGCGCGCGTCTCGACACCATGTCCACCCAGGTCCAGGGCCTCTCCGACAATCTCGAGGAAATTAAATCCCGTCTCGGCAAACTCAACCAGCAGTTGGTCGACCTGCAAAGCAGCGTGCAAAGCGTCGACGCCAAAATCTCCGGTGGAGGCACCGCCGCTCCCCCCACCGCTGCCGTGCCGCCCAATTCCGGCAGCGCCACCTACAATGGCGGCAATTCCGGCAATGGATTCCCTACCACGCCCTCTTACAGCAGCAGCGGTTCCGTCAGCCCCGGTGCCGTCAATCCCAACAACGTTCTCCCGCCGCCCAGCTCCGCGCCTTCCGCCGACACTCTCTACTCCAACGGCCTGCGCGATATCACTAGCGGCAAATACGATCTCGCCCGCTCCGAGTTTCAGGACTATCTCCGCTTCTACGGCACCACCGACCTCGCCAGCAACGCCCAGTTCTATCTCGGAGAAATCGCCTACTCCCAGAAAAATTACGACCTCGCCGTCTCCGAATACGACAAAGTCCTCACCGGCTACCCGCGCAGCTTCAAGACCGCTCCGGCCCGCCTCAAAAAAGCTCTCGCCAACATCGAACTCGGCCAGAAAGCCACCGGCGTCCGCGAACTCCGCGAAATCGTCAAGCGCTATCCCAGCACAGAGGAAGACCGTCGCGCCCGCGCCAAGCTAAAGGAAATGGGCGCCTCCCTCTCCGCCTCCCAGTAACTTGCATTCAAGCTATGTTCCGAGGTGTCCCAGAATCCTGCGACATTGACGATTTTCCTCTGATCTTGGCAATATTTCCGCCGACTACAAAAAAACAGTCATTCCGAGCGGAGCGGCGCGGATTTTTCCTGCTCGTTCGTTCGACGACGAGCCGCGCCGCGCAGCCGAGGAATCTCTCTTCAATTAATGCGACCCCGCCACCCTCAACCCGGTACGCACAAGCTGTTTCACCAGAGTGCGCCCTGCAGCTATCTACCCAGAGTACAATCACCCTCAGGAACCCGCGCCATGAACACCACCGACTTCCGCCGCATCGCCCTCTCCCTAGAAGGCGTCGCAGAATCCTCCCACATGGGCAATCCCGACTTCCGCATAGGCAACCGCATCTTCGCCACCCTCGCCGCCGCCAAACAAGGCTACGGCAACATCATGATCACCCCAGAACAACAAGCTGCCTTCGTCGAAGAACTCCCCGAAGTTTTCATCCCAGTAAAAGGCGGATGGGGCCGCGGCGGCGCCACTCACGTCGTCCTCGCACTTGCCAATGAGGACCTGCTGCGAGGCGCGCTCCAGGCCGCCTCGAAACTCCGCCTGGAGCAGAACGCCAAAGCCCACAAAAAAAGCTCTCCGCGCTCAAAACCTCTGAACACGAAGAGCATGTCACGCAAAAAACGCTAGGCTACGCGAAATTTCCGTCTAGCTACTCCGTCCTGCCCTTGCACCCCGGATGCCCGCACTTGCAATCGATATCCGGCGTCTTCTCCATCGCTTCACACTGCGTGCTGCAATATTTCCCCGAAGTCACCGTACACGAACACACCGGATGCGCACACTTCTTGCCGTCAGCCATCGTAGTTCCCCCTCGATAGAATCAGTTACAGCCGTCCCCACTA
>JBBSFG010000367.1:0-3151 GCA_038238965.1 Candidatus Acidiferrales bacterium
AGGGGATGTCGCCGCGCAGGTGGCCACCATCGACCGTCCCGATGAGCTGTTCACCATTCCCGACGGCAAACTCACGCAAATCACGCACACCAATGACACACTTTTTTCGCAGCTCAAGCTTTCGCATGGCGAGTACGTGCATTTCAAAAGCAAAGACGGCACGGTCGTCGCGGGATATCTCTACAAGCCGCTGGATTACACGCCCGGCAAAAAAGTTCCCACCATCCTGCGGCCGCATGGCGGTCCGGTGTGGGCCTACTACGCCGAATTCGCGCATCTCGCGCAGCTCTTTGCCGCCAATGGCTACGCCGTTCTGTATCCCAACCCGCGAGGTTCGACCGGCTACGGTCAAAAATATGCACAAGCTATTTTTTCCGACTGGGGCAACAAGGATTTTCAGGACGACATGGCCATGGTCGACTACGCCATCCAGCAGGGCATTGCCGATCCCGATAAGCTTGGAGTCAGCGGCTGGTCCTACGGCGGCATCTCCACCAACTTCATCATCACGCAAACAACGCGCTTCAAGGCCGCGATTTCGGGCGCCGGCGAATTCCTCTATATGACCAACTACGGCCACGATCACTATCAACGCGATTGGGAAACCGAGCTGGGCCGCCCGTGGGAAAAGAAAGCTCTGTGGGAAAAAATTTCTCCGTTTTACCGCGTCGCGAACATCACCACTCCCACGCTGATTATGGGCGGCAACATCGACTGGAACGTGCCCATCATCAACGGCGAACAGATGTTTCAGGCGCTGAAGAGCCTGGGCCGCACCGCCGAATTAGTGGTGTATCCCGACGAATATCACGAGTTTTCCACGCCGTCGCATATCAAGGATCGCCTGGAGCGTTACCTCGCGTGGTTCAATCACTACGTCAAAGGCGATTCCGCTCCAGCCACCCCGCCGGAGCCCTCGATAGCCAAAGCCGGTGGAGAATAACGGAGCTCCGTCGCGACTGAGGCAGAGGTCTTCACGGATTAGTCGGCAGCGCTTTTGAATCGCCGGTCTGATGCTCTTCGATCTGGTAGCGCAGGAATTTGTGAATGGCCGCCAGCGCCCGCGGATCGGACGTTTGAATCACCACTTGGCCGCCCTGGGGCGTTTCCCGAAACGTATAGTTGATTTTCTGCCGCAGCTCCTTCATTTCAGGAACTCCCGGCGGAACGGAATCGTGAACAAACATCGGTATATCGAAATCCGCATTCGCGAAGGCCCGGGCAATATGCGCGAGATGATGGCGGATATTGTCGCGATCTCCGGCATCGTCAGCGCTCTTTGCGTCTACCTCGATAACGCCTCCGCCCGGCTGAATCAGAAAATGGTGGCCGGTGGCCGTCTGCGAGAATCCCATCCCCGCTTCACCCCGCTCGTTCATGTGTGCGTGCACGTTCTGCGCTGGGCATAACCTCATGTCGTGAACCGGCTTTTTTTCTTCGCTCGGCATTTGCTGTGCGAAAACCGGAGTCGCTGCCGTTATGCATAGCACCGCCGCCCGGATTAGTTTGCTCATCGGCGTTACCTCATTTAGTTGGACGCGCGCCCTGCCCGGTTGCTGACCGGCATGTTCACTTTATTTTCATCTCCGCACGCTGGTGCGTTGCTGTGCGCATCATACCGCGCTATCCTCCTTCACTTCGTGGAGGTAAGTGATGCATAGATTGAAGATTGCGGGGCTGGTCATGACGGCAGGCGCGATACTGGCCTCCGGCAGCGCAGCGAGCGGAGAACCTCAAGACCCCGGTGCCGCCGCGTCCTCGACCCCTTCCAACGAATTTCTCCACGAAATGCGCTGGCGCTGCATCGGCCCATTCCGCGCCGGCCGCACCGTGGCCATCAGCGGCGTCGCGCATCAGCCCAATGTTTTCTACATGGCGGCGGTAAACGGCGGTGTGTGGAAGACCAACGATTTCGGTAACACCTGGGCGCCCATATTCGACGACCAATCTACTGGCTCCGTCGGCGCGCTGGCGGTTTCCGAGTCCGATCCAAATGTGATTTACGTGGGTAGCGGCGAAGGCCTCCAACGTCCGGATCTGTCCACCGGCGATGGAATTTACAAATCGACCGATGCCGGAAAGACCTGGACCCACTTGGGCCTGCGCGACGCGCAGCAGATCGCTGCCATCGTCGTCGACCCGCGGGAGCCCAACCGCCTGTTCGTTGCCGCGCTCGGCCATCCTTACGGACCAAACACGGAACGCGGGATTTTTCGTTCCACGGACGGCGGCCAGACATTTCAAAAAGTCTTGTACAAGGACGAAAATTCCGGTGGCGCGGACCTGGCCTTCGATCCTTCGAATCCACGCATCGTGTACGCGGTGTTGTGGGCCGCCCGCGTCGCTCCATGGGAAATTCGCAGCGGCGAATCTTTCACCACTACCGGCAGCGGCTTGTTTAAGTCCACGGACGGTGGAGACACCTGGCAGCCGCTCACCACAGGATTGCCAAACGCTGCTGACGGTCTCAGCCGCATCGGTGTCGCGGTTTCCGTGAGCCAGCCCAATCGCCTGTACGTCACTGTCGAAGCAAAGGAACACGCCGGAATCTATCGCTCCGACGATGCGGGCCAGTCGTGGAAACAGGTGAGCTCTGACCGCCGCATCGGCGGGCGTGGCCCGGGTGCCATGGGCATCGCCGTCGCACCGGACAATCCCGACGTTGTGTATGTGGCCAACACTTCCTCGTGGAAATCCACCGACGGCGCGAAGACTTTTGTCGGCTTCAAGGGCGCGCCCGGCGGCGATGACTACCAGCGCTGGTGGATCAGCAAGGAAAATCCGCAGATCATCGCTCTCACCGCCGACCAGGGTGCGGTCATCAGCGTGAACGGTGGCGCCACGTGGAGCTCCTGGTACAACCAGCCGACCGCGCAGTTTTATCACGTGACCACCGATAATCGCTTTCCGTATTGGGTCTATGGCGCGCAGCAGGAGAGCGGTTCCGCAGGCACCATGAGCCGCAGCGATTATGGCGAGATCACCTTTCGCGAGTGGCATTCCGTTGGCATCTTTGAATACGGTTACATCGCCGTCGACCCGCTCGATTCCAATATTGTTTACGGCGCGCGCCTTACGCGCACTAACCAGGGTATGGGTGAAGTGGCCGACATTGCGCCCGAGCCGGTGCGCCGCGGCGAGTACCGCTACG
>JBBSFG010000368.1:0-3144 GCA_038238965.1 Candidatus Acidiferrales bacterium
CACGTAGCGCATATAAAAATGATAATGCCATTCGCCGACAGCCCGGCCCATAGGTGTCGTTCTCTACTATCTGTCCAGCGCCACATCTTGACGCACTTGCACCGCGCCACTATCCTCACCGCACTTCGATGCACATTCATCCCCTCGACCTGTCCATCGTCATCATCTATCTCTTGGCCGTCACCGCTCTCGGCATGCACTTTCGCAGCCGCCAGCGTGAACGTTCCGCCAACGCGACGGACGATCGCAACGCTGCAACCCGCGACTATTTCCTGGGCGGCCGCACCGCGCCCTGGTGGGCGCTGGCGTTTTCCATCGTAGCCACGGAAACTTCCACGCTCACCATCATCGGTACTCCCGCCATCGCCTATGGCGGCAACCTCACCTTCCTGCAACTTGTTTTTGGATACTTGATCGGCCGCGTCCTGATCGTCTTGCTGCTGCTCCCCGGATATTTCCGCGGGGATTTTTTCACCGCTTACGCCCTCATCGAAAAACGCTTCGGCCCGCGCATGCGCGCCGTGGCCGCCGCCACTTTTCTCATCACCCGCGCCATCGCCGAAGGAGTGCGCGTATCCGCCATCGCCCTGGTCCTCAGCGTGGTCCTCGGCGCCACCGAGCATCTCAGCGTCGTGATCGTCATCGCCCTCACGCTGCTCTACACGCTGGAAGGCGGCATGAAAGCGGTTATCTGGACCGACGTCGCCCAACTCTTCATCTACCTCGCCGGCAGCGCTGCTACCTTCTTCGTGCTGCTCCACCGCATCCCCGGCGGTTGGACCGAAGTCGTGCAGGTCGCCGCCACCCACGGTCACAAATTGCAGCTCTTCGATTTTTCATTTCATCTCGCTACCAAGTACAACTTCTGGTCCGGCCTGCTCGGCGGCGCATTTCTCACCATGGCCAGCCACGGTACCGACCAGACCATTGTTCAGCGCCTGTTGGCCGCGCGCAATCAACGCGACAGCCGGCGCGCTCTGCTGGCCAGCGGGGTCATCGTTCTTTTCCAGTTTTCACTTTTCCTGCTCATCGGCGTTTTGCTTTTCGTCTTCGCCCAACACGTCCCGCTCCTCGTGCCCGGTGAACAAACCGACCGCATCCTCCCGCTTTTCCTGCTTCGCGAAATGCCCACCGGCCTCGCCGGCCTCTTGCTCGCCTCCATCATCGCGGTAGCCATGTCCAACGCCAGCGGCTCGCTCAACTCGCTCGCCGCTAGCAGCGTCCTCGATTTCTCCACACTTCGCCGCAATTCTCTCAAGCGCTCAGACCGGGACCAGCCCTCCCTTTTACGCCTCTCGCGCCGCATGACACTTTTCTGGGGACTCGTCCTCATGGGCTTCGGCCTGATTGCCTGGGGACCGGTTCTCGAAGCCGGCCTCACCGTTGCGTCGCTGCCCTTCGGAAGTTTGCTGGGTCTTTTCCTGCTCGGCACGCTCAATCGCCGCGCCAACCCCACCGGCGCGTTGGCAGGCATGGTCGCGGGACTTATTACCATCCTCTGTGTGTGGCGCCTGACCACCATCGCATTCACCTGGTACGTCCTCATCGGCTCCTGCGTAACTTTCTTGGCCGGTTCTATCGTCAGCCTCTTGACGCGACCCAGCGAACCGGTCGACCATCACGCCACGGTTCGTTCCGCATGACGCACGCACATGACTGAAAAACGCCTCGAACTCGTTCGTGGTCTCGGCGCCTGGGCCTCCGCGGCCATCGTCGTCGGCACCATGATCGGCACCGGCATCTTCCTCAAGCCCGCCGAAATGGCTCGCGAAGGCCGCACCGTTTCCGTGGTCTTTGCCGCCTGGATCGTCGGCGCCATCCTCTCCATTTTCGGCGCTCTCTCTTTCGCGGAGATGGGCGCCGCCATTCCCGAAGCAGGTGGCGAATACGCCTATCTCCGCCGCGCGTTTGGTCCTGTGTGGGGATTTCTTTTCGGCTGGATGCACTCCATCGTCGGCCGGCCCAGTTCTCTCGCGTCCATCGCCGCGGGGATGATGCGTTTCGTCGGCTTTCTCATCCCCGCCGTCGGCGCGCCGCTTTTTACCGTGCACATCGGCGGAGTCGGCAGATGGATCAGCCCTTACGACTTTGTATTCACCAGGGCGCAGCCGCTCGCCGTCTTGTGGCTCGCCGTCATGACCGGTGTGAACTATCTCGGCGTGCGGCTAGGTGGCGCGGTGCAGGTGTTTCTCACTGCCATAAAAATCATGTCCGTGGTTATCGTCATCGGCGTAGCTTTTTTCGCGCCTGCCGGACCGCCCCACGCTCCCGATCCCTTCTGGCCCGCAGCCGGCGACAGCACCGCCACAATTCTCGCCGCGTTCCTCGCCACACTGGCCGCCGCGCTCTGGGCTTATGACGGATGGGAAGATCTGAATCTCGTCGGCTCGGAGGTCGCCAATCCGCAGCGCAACTTTCCCCGCGCGCTGGTTGGCGGCGTAACCTTCGTCGCCATCATATATCTTCTATTTAGCGCGGCCTGCCTCAAGGTTTTACCGTTCCAAAGTGTCGCGGCCTCCCAACATATCGCCTCCGACGTCGTGGAGCACGTCATCGGCCGCGGCGCTGCCGCCTGGATCACGGTCGCCATGGCCATTTCCGCGCTTGGTTCCATGAACTCTTCGGTTCTCAGCGGCGCGCGCGTCGGCTACGCCATGGCCCGCGACGGAATATTTTTCAAAATTGCCGCCGGCATTCATCCAAAGTTTCGCACTCCCGGCCCCGCGCTGATCTTTCAGGGCGTGCTTGCCGGCATCATGGCCCTCACCGGCACCTTTGAAGAGCTTTCCAATCTTTTTATTTTTGCCGCCTGGATTTTTTACGGTTTTGCGGTACTCGCTTTATTTCGCCTGCGCCGCGTCGAACCGGATATGCCCCGCCCCTATCGCTGCGCAGGCTACCCCTGGGTCCCCGCACTTTTCGTCGCAGGCGCCCTCGCCTTAACCATCAATATCTGGATTCAAAGGCCCGGTCGTTCTTCAATTGGTTTGTTGTTGATTTTGGCTGGCCTGCCCTTTTATAAATTCTGGGCCCGCCGCGAAAAAGCCGCCGCGTCGCTCTCAAACTAAACTCTTCGCCACGCCCTCCCGCGCCTGCCGCGCTCTCGCTCACTCAATGAGCCGCCCGCACATTCTCACTCCCCAA
>JBBSFG010000369.1:0-3096 GCA_038238965.1 Candidatus Acidiferrales bacterium
GCCATCCAGCAATCCCACGCGTACTGCCGCTATGGGCTTCTCAAACGGAAGATCCGAGCAATAGCAGGCGGCCGAAGCTCCCGTGACTGCGATCACGTCTGGATCGTTGTCGCTGTCCGCGGACAGCACCATGCTCACAATTTGTGTTTCGTTGCGCCATGAATCGGGAAACAACGGCCGCATCGGCCGGTCGATCAATCTCGAAGTCAAAACTTCCTTTTCCGATGGGCGCCCTTCGCGCTTGAAAAACCCTCCGGGAATTTTTCCCGCCGAGTAGGTGTTTTCGCGGTAGTCCACGGTCAGCGGCAGAAAGTCGCGATCGTTCTTGGTGGTCGCCATGCACGCGGTCGTCAAGACAACAGTGTCGCCGTAGCGCGCCAGGATCGCTCCATTGGCTTGCTTGGCTACCTTTCCGGTTTCCAGGATCAGCGGACGCCCGCCGACTTCAACAGTTACCTGGTGCGGTGCGGGTGTTTGTGACTGTTCAGACATTTATTCTTTCCTTTAGCTTCGCGTTCGCGCAAAGCCTTTCCAATAAGCGTCAACCGTTGCACGGCTGCGCGTAAAACTTTTTCTGCTGGATTGGGCCGGCCATCGAGCGGTCAGCGTCAACCTAAAATAGGCATTTACCTAAAGAAGAAAAGAGGCAGGACGCTATGCGGGAACTGCAAAAAGTCTTACGGATCACGCCGCAAAATCTCCGGCTAAATTTCCGCCGTGCCATCCGCGCTCGCGCCATTCGTCAACATGCGCGAATTGCCTGGGTTCGTACCGGCGCTCACACTACCGGCAGACAGACTCCCTGTGGAATTTGTCGTTTCGCGATTACGTTGCGGATGCCGCCCCAATGGCCCCGAATTCCGCGGGCGGTTACTTGCGCAGGCTAAGACGTTCAACAATCTCGCGGTACCGATCCGGGTCTCGGCGATTGAGATAGTCCAGCAGCCGCCGCCGTTTGTTCACCATCATGATCAATCCGCGACGTGATGCGTGGTCTTTTACGTGCGACTTGAGATGCGTCGTCAGATAATTGATCCGCTCGCTCAGGAGCGCAATTTGCACTTCGGGTGATCCAGTGTCCTTGATGTGAGTGCGATATTGCTCGATCAACACTGCCTTAAGCTCGCTCAAGTGCCTCTCTCCGTCAGTCCCCTGAAAATTTCCCTCTTCTCTTCAACTCATTCAGGCTAACACAATACTAATAAACCTGTAAAGAAATGCTAATAATTCACGTAGGCGCAAAATTTTGTCGAATCCTCGAACAATTCTCATCTGTTGAAGCTGGGTGGCCTACCCATTGCGCTTTTCAATGGGTGCGACGCCTTTCCCGCAACCATACGAACATCTCCAGAGAACCCCCCAGCCCGGTCATTCCGAGCGCAGTGGCGCCGCCTTTTCTTCCTCGTTCCCTCCTCGAACGGGCCGCGCCACGCAGCGAGGAATCTCTCTTCCGCCCATCGCGCCAGCCACGCGTCGTTTCTACTGACCTTCTCTACCCTTTCCGCTTTTCAAATGGTGCGACCCGCCCGCGCCACTTGCGCCCAACCCCCAAATTAGGTTCAATAACCTGCGCTGGCCCTTCCCGCCCGATCGGCCCCATCTAGGAGAGAAAAATGAAAATCCGAAGCATCGCAGCTAGTCTGTGTCTTTTGCTTATCGCATCGCTCGCCGTCGCCCAACAGGACAAAGCCTCCCGCCCCAGTCCTCCTGCTAAAACTTCCTGCACTCTCGGAGACGCGACCATCAACGTTGACTATTCCAGTCCGCGGGCCAAAGGCCGCAAAATCTTCGGCGCCCTGGTCCCCTATGGACAGGAATGGCGTCTCGGCGCCAACGAAGCCACCACCTTCGTGGTCAGCTCAGATGTTATGGTCGGGGGCACAAAAGTTCCGGCCGGCAGCTACACCCTCTTCGCCGTTCCCAATGCCGACAAGTGGACCCTCGTCATCAGCAAGAAAACCGGCGAGTGGGGAGTGCCTTATCCTGGAAAAGATTCCGACTTCGCTCGCGTGGACATGAAGACTTCTACGCTTTCTGCACATATGGAAAATTTCACCATTTCGTTCGACAAGTCCGGCTCGGGCTGCACCATGCGCGCCCAGTGGGAAAACACTGGCGCCTCGGTAGACATCACCAAGTAACGCTTACCGTTTGTTTTGTGAATTTGGCGCGGTGCCTCGGTCCACCAGCACCACCGCGCCAACTACCATCGTCGCGGCAATCGCCACGTTCAAAGTCACTTTTTCGCCTGCCCATAGCCACCCCAGCAGCACCGCTACCACCGGATTTACATACGTGTGCGTGGCCACCAGCGTCGGCGAATAGCGCTCCAGAAGCCAGTTATACGCGCTGAACGCCACCAGCGATCCAAACACAATCAGATATGCCAGCGCTTCCCAGGAACGCGCCGTCACCGCCCCCAACGAAAATCCCCGCCACTCGCCAAAGATGGTTGCCGCGGTCAGCAGCAGAATCCCGCCCGAAAATGACGACAGCGCCGTCAGCAACAGCGGATGCCCTGACAAATTCGATCCGCGCGAATAAACAATTCCTCCCGACCACGCCAGCGCGCCGAACAAAATAGCCAGTGACGCAACCAACATTCCCGTTCCGGAGGTAAGCGAAGTCCGCCCCACCAGCAGCGCTACGCCCGCCAGCCCCAATAGTATTCCGCTGCCAAGTTTCCAGTTGAATTGCCATCGCCGCGCCGCCCACGCCGCCCACGCCGCCAGAAAAAATACCCAGATCGGTTCGCTGGCCACCAGCAGCGAAGCCATCCCCGACGGCACGCGCGTTTCCGCCCAGTGTAGCGGCCCGTGCCCCAGCAGGAAAAACAAAATCCCAATCACCACTCCCGTTCGTATTTGCGCCGCCGTCGGCCGCACCTTCTTCGCCATACACCACAACAACAAAATCGTTCCAGAGGTCAGGTGCCGTATGCCCGCCGCATACAGTGGAGGAATCGTTTCCACCGCGTAGCGAATCGCCAGGTACGTCGACCCCCAGATCACGTAAATCGCGAAGAAACAGAAAATGATCAGCAATCGGTTTGACGCCGCGACTTTCGTGGCCAGCGCATTGGATTTCGGCATTGCC
>JBBSFG010000370.1:0-3094 GCA_038238965.1 Candidatus Acidiferrales bacterium
ACGAACATGAGCGAGCCGACCACACCGCTCATGCAGCAGTACCAGGGCATCAAAGCGAGATACCCGCACGCGCTGCTGCTCTTTCGGTTGGGCGATTTTTACGAATTATTCTACGAAGACGCGATCGTTGCCGCGCGCGAATTGCAAATCACACTGACATCCAGGAACCGGGAAAAAGGCCAGCCGATTCCCATGTGCGGGGTGCCGTACCACGCGGCGGACGGATATATTGCGCGGCTGATTCGCGCGGGATTCAAGATTGCGATCTGCGACCAGATGGAATTGCCCGGGCCGGGCAAGAAAATTGTGCGGCGCGAAGTGGTGCGGGTGATCACGCCGGGGACGGCGACGGAAGGGGCGGTGCTGGAGGCGCGGGAAAACAATTTTCTGGCCGCGGTGGCAAAGGACGCGGCGGGCACAACGCTGGGCATGGCGTACGTGGATTTGTCGACGGGAGAATTTCAGGCCACGGAGTTCAGCGGGGCGGGCGCGGCAGAAGCGCTGCGAGATGAATTGCAACTGCTGAGGCCGCGAGAGACTCTGCTGCCGCGACCGCAACAACTTTTTGAAACGGCGAAGACTTCCCTGCTGGAAGGAACGGGCGGAGTGGAATCGCGCGTGGACGACTGGATTTTCCAGCACGATTACGCCGAGCGGGTTTTGCGCGAGCAGTTTGGAGTGGCGGAGCTGACGGGATTTGGGCTGGACGGGCATCCTCAATCGCTGGCCGCGGCGGGCGCCATCATTCACTATCTGCGGGAGAACGCGGCGCGCGGAGAGGATGGGCACAGCCTGGAGGCACTGCGGCATCTTGATGGGGTGCGCTATTACGAGCAGCACAATGCCATGGCGCTCGATGCGGTTTCGGTGCGCAACCTGGAACTGATCAATCCCATTTTTACGGAAGAGAGCGGGCGCGTCGGGCCGACGACTTTGATTGCGGCGCTGGACGTGACGGTGACGGGGATGGGCGCGCGGCTGCTGCGCTCGTGGATGCTGCGGCCGCTGATTGACGTTGAAGCGATCGAGGCGCGGCTGAATGCCGTGGGGCATTTGGTACAGCAAACGGTGGTGCGGGGCGAAATTCGCAAGGAGCTGAAAGGGATTCTGGATCTGGAGAGGATCACCAGCCGGATCACGCTGGGACTGGCGACTCCGCGGGAATTGGTGGCGTTGAGGAAGTCGCTGGCGCAACTGCCGGTGCTGAAGAATTTTGTGACGCCACCGCCTACGGGCGGCAGCGAAATGTTGCGGCGGATTTTTACGGAGATCGACGAGCTGAGCGATGTACGGGAGCGGCTGGAGCGCGGGATTGCGGAGGAGCCGCCGGCGCTGGCGACTACGCCGGGAATGATTCGCAGCGGATTCGACGGCGAGCTGGACGAGCTGCGCAACCTGAGCCAGCACAGCAAACAGATTATTGCGTCGATGGAAGAGCGGGAGAGGAAGCGGACGGGAATCGGGTCGCTGAAGATCCGCTTCAATTCAATTTTTGGATATTACATCGAGATTTCAAAGGTGAATCTGCACCTGGCGCCTGCGGACTACGAGCGGAAACAGACGCTGGTGAACGCGGAGCGGTTTACTTCGCCGGAGCTGAAGGAGTATGAGAGGAAGATTCTAGCGGCGGACGAGCGCATCGCGGAGATTGAGTGCCGGTTGTTTGTGGAGCTGCGGTCGGGAGTGGCGGTGCACGCGACGCGGCTGAGAGTTACGGCGGGCGCGATTGCGCAACTGGACGTGTTGACTTCCTTTGCGAAACTGGCGGCGGAGCGGGGTTATTGCCGGCCTGAATTTAATGCGACCGGGGAGTTGCTGATCGTGGAGGGGCGGCACCCGGTGATCGAGGAATTGCTGCGGCAGCGCGGCGAGCGATTTGTGCCTAACGATTTGTACCTGGAATCGCAGCGGCAGCAATTGCTGCTGATTACGGGACCGAACATGGGGGGTAAGTCGACATATTTGCGGCAGGCGGCGCTGATTGTGCTGATGGCGCAGATGGGATGTTTTGTGCCGGCGCGGCAGGCGAAGCTGCCGATCACGGACAGGATTTTTACGCGGATTGGGGCGAGCGATAATCTGGCGCGCGGGCGATCGACATTTCTGGTGGAGATGAGCGAGGTGGCGGCGATTTTACATCATGCGACGCCGGCGAGTTTAGTCTTGCTGGATGAAGTGGGTCGCGGGACGTCCACGTTTGACGGATTGTCGATTGCGTGGGCGGTGGTGGAACATCTGCAGAAAGATACCGGGGCGCGGACGCTGTTTGCGACGCATTATCATGAGTTGACGGAGCTGGCGGATTTGCTGACAGCGGTGAAGAATGTGCATGTGTCGGTAAAAGAGACGCCGAATGAGATTGTGTTTTTGCGGCGTGTGGAGCCGGGGAGCGCGGACAAGAGTTACGGGATTGAGGTGGCGCGGCTGGCGGGTTTGCCGCGCAGCGTGATCGAGCGGGCGCGCGAGGTGCTGCGGAAACATGAGCAGAGCGAGCATGAACTGAGCGAGACGCTTTCGCCCGGCGCGGGCGGAAATGCAAATCATAACGGGCACCAGGAGGTTTTATTCACCGCACTGGATCGCGAAGTGATTGAGAAACTGCGCGGGGCGGACCTGGACCAGTTGAAGCCGCTGGATGCCTTGAATCTGCTGGCGGAATTGAAGAAGCAGATTTCATGAGTGGCGGAGCGCGCGAGATGCTGGTATTGGGCTTGATGTCGGGGACTTCGGCGGACGGGATTGATGTGGCGCTGGTGCGGATTTCTGGTGCGCCGCCGGGGGTGAAGGCGCGGCTTTTGAATCACACTGCGGTTAAATTTCACCCGGCGGTGCGCACGGAAATTTTGCGGGTGGCGGAGCAGCGGGCGATAACGGCGGGCGAGTTGAGCCAACTTAATTTTCGGCTCGGGGCGCTGTTCGCGCAGGCGGCTGCGACGGCGTGCCGGAGATTTCGCGTGCCGATGGCTTCGGTGGATTTGATTGGGAGTCATGGGCAGACGATTTTTCATCAAGGTAAGGCGGTTCCCTACCTCGGGGCGCGGGTGGCATCGACGTTGCAGATTGGCGAAGGGGCGGTGATTGCGGCGCGGACGGG
>JBBSFG010000371.1:0-3078 GCA_038238965.1 Candidatus Acidiferrales bacterium
CCTGTTGATTTCTCGCAAAGCGCGTTCACTTCCGCGTCCGTCAACACCCGCATGGATTTCTTCGCCGCGTCCAGAATCCGGTTGACCACGCTTTCGTCGGCCCGCATCCCCCGCTTCTCCAGCCAGTACACCACGTTGGACTTCCCGCTCATCGGCCCGATTTCAATAGTCTGCTCTAGCCCAAAAACTCCCGCGGGGACTCCGCTGTACACCGCGTCGGCCAGCCCCACATCATTCTTTCGAAACGCCTTGATGATCGCTGCCGCGTGCACGCCCGTCGCGGTGCGGAATGCGTCCCGCCCCATCACCGGATAGTTGGCCGGAATCGACGTGTGCGTCGCCTTGGCGGCCTTCTCGCAATATTCCTTCAGCCGCGAGAGATCCTGGCTGATCAATCCCATCAATCGCAGATTCACCAGCATCAGCTCCATCGCCGTATTGCCTACGCGTTCTCCCAGAGAATTGACCGCAGCGTGCACCTGCTGCGCTCCCGCTGCGATCGCCGCCAGCGAATTCGCCACCGCCAGCCCGCGATCGTTATGTCCGTGCCAGTCCACGCGAATCTTTTCGCCCGACGGCTTCACCACCTCATCGATGGCAAATTTCACCAGGTTATATGCGCCGTTCGGAGTGGCATGCCCGGCGGTGTCGCACAGCACGATGGCTCGCGCCCCGCTCGCAATCGCGCAACTGTACAGCCGTTTCACTGTAGCCGCATCCGTCCGCGTCGTATCTTCCGTCACGTACATTGACGGCAGCCCGTGCTCCACCGCGAACCGCACCGCCTTCTCCGTAGTGCGCTCCAGGTGCTCCACGCTCCAGTCTTCCACCAGCCTGCGTATTGGACTCGACCCCAGAAACGTCGCCGCTTCCAGCGCGATCCCCACCCGCTGCGAAATCTCCACAATCGGCAAAATATCCGCTTCCACCGTACGCGCCGCGCAATTCGGCTTGATCTTCATCCGGTTCGTCGCAATTTCGCGCGCCAGCGCCTCCGTATCCGCTACCGCGCGCGGCCCCGCTCCCGGCAAGCCAATATTCACAGAATCGATTCCCAGCGATTCCATCAAATGTAGAAGTTCAATCTTCTCTTCGATGCTGGGATCGAAAACCGAAGGATTCTGCAACCCATCGCGCAGCGTCTCATCATTCAAAAGCACCCGCGTCCCGGGCGCAATCGCCGGCGCCGTGGCCACATTCCAGTCGTAAATTAATTCCTCATTCACACAATTACTCTACCCGATTTCGCGCCATTCCGTGACGCACGATCGAACGCCCGTCAGCCCAATCCAATTCACAAACACAATCACGCGGAGGGTGCCCCATCCTCGGCCTTTGGAGGGTGGGTCTTGTAACGTGGGATCATCACGGACTCAACAGTTCGGACCGTGGTCTCGTAAAGTGGGAACATTACGTACTCAACGGCCTCAGCGGGTGCCCGACCCTAAGGTTTTTGCAGGGTCGGGTCTTTAACGCGGGAACACTCAGACTAAAAATCGAAGCTCATGATTTGTCTTTGTCTCATGATTTCGTTGTCTCATGATTTGTCTTTCCCACATCCCCGCCGCTCTCATTCCCAATCTTCCACGCCTCCTCATGCCACACCCTTACCATCACCAACCCCTGCGCCGGCACCGTCGGCCCAGACTTCGATCGATCCTTCAACGCAAACAACCTCTCAATATCACCCGGCACAAGTTTCCCCCGCCCGATATCCAAAAGCGTCCCCACCATCTTCCGCACCATATACCGCAAGAACGATCGCCCGGACACCGTGAAAACCAATTCCTCCTCGTCGGCACTCCTCACCAACTCCGCCGAAAAAATCTCCCGCTCCGTCGACCGCTCCTGATCGTCATCTTCCGATCCGGTCGACGCCGCGAACGAAGCAAAATCATGCACCCCCACAAACCGCCCCACAGCATCCCGCATCGCTTCTTCATCCAGCGGAAACGGGTAGGGCAGCACGTAACGCCAGATCATCGGCGGCACCACCTTCCCGCGATAAATCCGGTAGCGATACGTCTTCCCCCGCGCCGACCACCGCGCATGAAACGTCGGCCCCACTTCCTCCGCCGAAATAATTCGTATCGTCGGAGGCAGCAACGCATTCAGCGCGCGCTGAAATTCTCCGGCCGCAAGCGGCGACAAAGTCTTGAAACTCGCCGCCTGCCCCAGCGCATGCACACCCGCGTCCGTGCGCCCCGCTCCGTAAAGCGCGACGCGTTCCTGCGTCAACCGCCCCAGCACATTGGAAATTTCGCCTTGAATCGTCGGCTTGTGGGATTGCACCTGCCAGCCATGGAAATCCGTGCCGTCATACGCAATCGTCAGCTTGAAGTAGCGCATGAAGTGTTTTTACCCGTGCGTTCCAAGCGATCCTCGCGCCTCCGGCGAATCCGTTCGCCACGTCTTCAGAATTTTCAACGGGATGTCGCTGTCGAGCGCGCGTCAGGCCCGCTATCCTCGCCGCCGGGGCCTCGCGCGAATCGGCTCCCCGGTTTCACCGCCGCTCCGCCACTCTGGCACAACGGGCAATCGCCCGCCGCATAACTCGGAATGGAAATCTCCAGCAGCGCTTTCGCTGGAACCCCCAGATCGATTTTCCCGCCGCTCCGATCGATCAACGCGCCCGCCGCCACCACGGCTCCGCCCGTTTCCTCGACCACCCGAATTGCCTCGCGTGTCGATCCCCCGGTGGTCCACACATCTTCCACCACCAGCACCCGCTGCCCGGGCCGCAACGAAAATCCCCGCCGCAGGCTCATCTTCCTGCTCGCATCCCGCTCCACAAATATTGCCGGCACTCCTCCGCCACTCCGCGAATCTCCCGTTGGCGTCTCCGGCAGCGCCCTCGCTACCTCTTGCCCGATGATTAGTCCCCCAATCGCCGGCGAAACCACCGCGCCAATCTCGCTACCCGAAAACTGCGCCGCCAGTTCTTGCCCCAGTTTCTCGGCAAACCGTGGATATTGCAGCACCAGCGCGCACTGTACATACATCGCGCTGTGCAATCCGCTGGACAACTCGAAATGCCCGTGCCGTATCGCCCCTGCGTCCTCCAACATCTTCAGCAAC
>JBBSFG010000372.1:0-3057 GCA_038238965.1 Candidatus Acidiferrales bacterium
ACCGAAGGGCAGAGTGTCGAGCCATAGGGGCCGGAAATACACTTCGGCGCACCGGTTTTCGCGTCCACATAAGCGACCAGGCTGTTGGTAGTTCCCAGGTCGATGCCAACGATGCGTCCCATTAACTCGCCGCTCCCGTTAGCTGTTTTTCCACGCCGGCGACGAGGTTGCGAATGTAAGAGCGCCGGTTCAGCAATTCGTTGAGACACTGCAAAATCGCTTCGCGATCGGATTCGCTGGCGTTGGCTTCCAACGCCGCATCCCACTGTTGCGCAGCGGTCTTCATCTCGCCATCGACTTCGTGAAGTTTCTCGCCGAAGTCCTGTTCCGCGGCCCGCAGCTTGGCGGCCAGCGCATCGAGGTTGACGCCTGCGGATCGGGCTTCGCGCAACTCGTCGAGCGATTCGTTCAATTCGAATACTTCTTCGAGCAATTCCGGAGGCGCCTGCTGCTTGTGTTCGCCTTCTTTACGCATGCCTTCCAGCTCAAGCAGGTACTCGACGCGCGCCACGGGATCGCGAAGCACGCGATACGCGTCGTTGAGCTTCGAGCTGCGCTCCAGAGAGATTTCTTTTTCGCGTTCCGTCAGGTTTACGAAAATGTCCGGATGCAGCTTCCAGCTGAGCTGCAGGAATTTCTGCTCGAGTGCGTCCATACCCAGCCATAACTTGCGAGGGAGACCAAAAAAAGTGAAGTAGTCCGCTCCGCTGGGCAACGGCTGGATTTTCCCGCAGGCGGGGCAAAATGCTGCGTCGCTCGCGGAGGCGTGGCAGCTCCAGCAAGGAGGGGCGGAAAGCGGAGCTGATTTTGCAGCATTCATCGTTGATGACGACCTATAAAGTCAAAAACCCCAGATGCGACACCGGCGCCTGGGGCACCCAAAACTTCTCGGAACTCTTGCAAGGCGGGTGACCTGGATGGCCGGCAATTAGCAGCGAGCGCACACACACGAACGCGCAAGTTACGCGGTGAAAGAACTGCCGCAACCGCAGTTTCGCGCCGCGTTGGGATTCTGAAACACAAATCCCTGGCGCATCAGCGTTTCTTCGTATTCCAGGGTGGTGCCGTTCAGATACAAAAAGCTCTTGGGATCTACAAATAAGCGCGCACCGTGCTCTTCAAAAATCTTGTCGCGATCGCGGGCCTGGGTATCAAGGCGCATGGCGTAGGACAGACCGGAACAGCCGCCACCCTGCACGCCCACGCGGAGGCCACCCATATCGGTGGAGACACCGTCTTTTTCAAGGAGCTCGCGGATTTTACGCGCGGCGCGCTCGGTGAGAGTGATTTTCGCGATTGGCGGAGCAGCTAGTTCCGTAGCCATAAAATACCTTTCAGAATTTGCAGCCAGCCGGCTGGCTGGATTTCGGGCGCGATGACCACAGCTATGCAGAACGCGCCGGTGCAGAAGCCAGCCCCGACAAAATTAATGCGCGACTTTCTCCGCGACAGGCACGGCGATGCCGTGCTTCTTCTTCCAGTCGCCAATGGCCGCCTTGATGGCGTCTTCCGCGAGCACGGAGCAATGAATCTTCACCGGCGGAAGAGCGAGCTCCCGCACGATGTCCGTGTTCTTGATCGAAAGCGCTTCTTCGACGGTCTTGCCCTTGACCCATTCGGTGGCCAGGGAAGAGCTGGCAATCGCCGAGCCGCAGCCGAAGGTCTTGAACTTGGCTTCTTCAATGATCTGTGTGTCGGGATTGATTTTCATCTGCAGCTTCATGACGTCGCCGCACTCCGGCGCGCCTACCAGGCCGGTCCCAACGTTGGGATCTTCCTTGGGCAAGCTGCCTACGTTGCGGGGATTGTTGTAGTGCTCGACTACCTTTTCGCTATAAGCCATTAGCCGTTACTCCTTGCCAGATTGACTAGATTTCCGAAACCTGCGCTCTTCACCGCTTTTTCAGAGAGCGACACGTTCGGCACGGATGCCGAGCGTCCCGCGGTGAGCTGGCGCAGCGCGTCCTTGATGAATTCCGCGCCCACACCCAGCAGCTTCAAAAATGCGCGAACCTGCTGAAGCTCGTGAAACGAGCGCTCGCCCGCGGCCGGTGCATCTTCCCCTTCGCCGCCGTAAGGCACAAAAGTGACGCGAAAGGCCGCGCCGGTGCCGCCGATTGACCGATGAATTCGAATTGTTCCTTCATTCGCCATTGTTGACCCTTTCAGCTTTTAGGCTGTCTGCCAGTCTAGCTTGATGCTGCCAGCCAGTTCATTTTAGAGATGTCGATACCTTCCTTGGCCATTTCATACAGCGGGGACAGTTCGCGCAATTTGGTGACGACCTGCACCATCTTGTCGATGACGTAGTCGACTTCCTCTTGCGTATTGAAGCGGCCGAGGCCAAAGCGGATCGACGTATGAGCCAGGTCCTCGCCGACCCCTAGGGCTTTGAGTACGTAGCTGGGCTCCAGGGTTGCCGAAGTGCATGCGGAACCACTCGAAACCGCAATATCGTTGATGCCCATGAGCAGCGACTCGCCTTCCACGTAGGCGAAGCTCATGTTGAGGTTGTTGGGCAGGCGGTGCTCCCACGAGCCATTGACGAAGACTTCGTCGAGCTTGGCTTCTAGACCGGCTCTGAGTCGGTCACGCAGCGCGCGCATACGAACAGACTCTTCCGCCATTTCCTTCTGGCAAATTTCGCAGGCCTTGCCGAGTCCCACGATACCGGGCACGTTCAATGTGCCGGAACGCATGCCGCGCTCGTGGCCGCCGCCATCGGCGATGGCGGAAAGCTGCACGCGAGGATTGCGGCGGCGAACGTACAGGGCGCCTACACCCTTAGGTCCATAAATTTTGTGACCGGTGATGGCCATCAAATCGATGTTGTCTTTCTGCACATCCACAGGAATCTTGCCGACGGCCTGTACGCCGTCGACGGCGAAGAAAATGCCGTGTTCCTTGGCGATTTTACCGATTTCCGCAATCGGATTCACCGCGCCAATCTCGTTGTTGGCATACATGATGGTGATCAATATCGTTTTCGGCGTAATGGCCTTGCGCACATCCTCGGGATCGACGCGGCCGTCTTTCCCAACCGCCAGGTAGGTAACT
>JBBSFG010000373.1:0-3034 GCA_038238965.1 Candidatus Acidiferrales bacterium
TCCGGCGATCGAGCTGCCGTGGTGGCCGCGGGTTACGGCTGAGCGACTTATTGACGCGATGCGCGCAGATAAGAAGACGCAGGCGGGGAAATTACGGTTTGTGCTTTCGCGGCGTATTGGCGAGGCACACACGAGCGATGCTGTGCCGATCCGGTTGGTGAAAGACGTTTTGAACTTCTTTGTCGGACCGATGTCTGAGACATCCGTCGGTAAGGCCAGGCGGAATGGTTGAAACGGTGGCTCCGGCGAAGGGCACGCTTCCGGAAGGGGCGCGGACGGAGGCGGAGTCTTCGCGCAAGGTTCGGGAGATGTTTACGCAGATCGCGCCGAAGTACGATCTGCTGAACCATTTGCTGTCGATGCAGCTGGACCGGGTGTGGCGCGCGCGCGTGGCAAGAATTTTGAAACCGATTTTGGCGCGACCCGATGCGGTGGTGCTGGATTTATGCTGCGGGACGGGAGACCTGGCGTTATCGCTGGCGAGTGCGGGTCCGGCGCGGGTGATTGGAGCCGATTTTGCGCATCCGATGCTGGTGCAGGCGAATGTTAAGGGTGCGGGGAGGATTGGGTTTGTGGAGGCGGATGCGCTACGAGTGCCGTTCGCGGACGCGTCGTTTGATTTGGTGACGGCGGCGTTTGGATTCCGAAATTTAGCGAATTACGAGGATGGGCTGCGGGAGATGCAGCGGGTTTTGAAACCTGGCGCGACTTTGGCGATTCTGGAATTTACCGAACCGCCGAATGGTTTTGTGGGGAATTTGTACCGGTGGTATTTTCGGCGGGTGTTGCCGCGGATTGGCGGGATGCTTTCTGGGGATCGAGAGGCGTATACCTATTTGCCGCGGTCGGTGGCGAGATTTTTTCGTCCGGCGCAGTTGGGGGAGCTGATGGAGTCGGTGGGATTTTGCGAGGTGAGTTATAGAGTCTGGACGATGGGGACAGTGGCGTTGCATGTGGGGAAGCGGAAGGTTTGAGATTGGTTATTGGTAGGAGTTTTTCAGTCTTCGAGGCCGGCGGCGCGGAGTTTGGTGAGGAGGGATTTGGGGGAGACACCGAGTTTTTCGGCGGCGCGGGTTTTGTTCCAGGTGCATTCGCGGAGAGTATTTTCGAGCATGACTTTTTCGACGTGACTGGCGGCGCGGCCAGTGACGTCTTCGAGCGAGCCTTCCCAGTTGAATGGTTCAGGGAGCATGCCTTCGGGGAGGTCGGCAGCGAGAGGCTTGGGTGCGGGGAGTTGCAAGTCTTCGGCGCGAATGCTGACGCCGTCGGCGAGGATGACGGCTCGCTCCAAAGTATTTTGCAGTTCGCGGACATTGCCGGGCCAGCGGTAATGGACCAGACGCTCGCGGGCGTCGGGGGAAAGCTCGAGGCCGGGCTTGGAAAATTCGCGGCTGAACTTTTCGAGAAAATGATCGGCGAGGAGATTGATGTCGTTGCCGCGGCTGCGCAGGGGCGGAATGGTGAGCGGGACCGCGGAGATGCGAAAATATAAATCTTCGCGGAAGAGTTTGTCTTCGGCAAGTTTCTGAAGATTGCGATTGGTGGCCACCACGATGCGGACATCCACGTCGATGGATTGCGTGCCGCCGACGCGCTCGAAGCGGCGTTCTTCCAAAACGCGCAGTAGTTTCGCCTGAATGGACAGGGGCAGCTCGCCGATTTCGTCGAGGAAAAGCGTGCCGTGGTGGGCGAGGTCCATTTTCCCGACTTTACGGGCATTGGCGCCGGTGAACGCGCCGCGTTCGTGGCCGAAGAGCTCGTTTTCGACGAGGCCTTCGGGAATGGCGGCGCAATTGAGAGCGATGAAGGGTTTGTCGCCGCGGGGCGAGAGATGGTGGAGGGCGCGCGCGAACAACTCCTTGCCAGTGCCGCTTTCACCAAGAAGCAGGACGGTAGAAGAAGTGGCGGCGACTTTCTGGATCTGCCGGCTGACTTCGCGGATGGAAGGATCTTCGCCGAGGATGCGGGGGAAGCCGTAGCGGGCGGAGTATTCTTCGCGAAGAATCAAGTTTTCGCGGAGCAGTTCCTGCTGGCGAGCGGCGCGGCCGACGAGCAATTTTAAATGCTCCAGGTCGACCGGTTTCTGCAGAAAGTCGAAGGCTCCTTCTTTCATGGCGGTGACGGCTTCGTCGACGGAACCGAAGGCGGTGAGAAGAAGGACGGGGATGGTGGAATCGGCCTGCTTGGTTTCGCGGAGGACGTCGAGGCCGGAAGCGCCGGGCATTTTCAGGTCGGTGATGACCAGGAGATAGCGGCGGGCGCGGACTTTCTGGATGGCCGAGGGGCCGTCGGGAGCTTCGTCAACTTCATAGCCGGCGCGCTCGAGAGCCTTGCGGAGCATGGCGCGGAGTTCGTTTTTGTCTTCGACGAGGAGAAGAGGTTCCACACGTTTATTTTTATCATGGATTGTAGTGGCGACTTTGACGGCGCTCGGGTGGTGTGCGGAGAAGTGCAGGTACGTTTTGAGGACGGGACTGATTGATTCCACGTTACGAACCTCGATTCCAGAAGACTGACGTGGGAATCCGGCACAGGTTCGTGAACCAACAGTGCGTTCGGGGGTGCCCGGTGGACGCGGGGCGAGCGGGAGGATCGAAGAGAGATTCCTCGACTGCGCAAGCCGACTCCTTCGCAGGAGCGAAGGAGAAGAAGATGCGTCGGCTCGCTTCGCTCGGAATGACAGGTCTGTCTTGTTGGCTGCAATTCTCGGCAATATCCTTGGCTCTGCCAAAGGCGCTATCGTACGGAACCCTCCTTCAACAGACCGCGGAGGGCACCATCTGCGCGTGCAAGACTCCGGTGTGCGAGCGTGTGCGTGATGTGCGGCGAGGGTTAGAAGGAATCGGCGGCTTCGGCGGCGGTTGGATATAGCATTACGATTTTGTTCAGGCTGGTTAGCTCCAGCGTTTCTTCGACCATGCCTTGCGCACCGGCGATGTGCAGGGCACCGCCTGCTTTTTTGAGTTTGGCGTGGCACATCATGAGAATGCCGATGCCGGAGCTGTCGAGATAAGTGACGCCGGTCAGATCGAAA
>JBBSFG010000374.1:0-3032 GCA_038238965.1 Candidatus Acidiferrales bacterium
AGTTTTTGTGAACACCACGGGAAACGCCGGGCTTGCCAAAGGCGGCACAGGGGATGTGCTCACCGGGCTCCTCGCGGCACTTACGGCGCAGTTCAAAACCGGCGAGTGGCTTAGGACGCTGGCGCTCGGCGTGTATCTGCATGGGGTGGCCGCCGACTTGGCGGTGGCCGGAGTGGATGCTTCCGGATTGATTGCCGATGATTTGATTGCCGCCATTCCGCGCGCGCGGAAGAAACTCTTGCGGGAGCTGCAGACCCTTGGCTGAAGAAGTGATCACCACGTCAGCGGAGGAAACCATCGGCTGGGGCAGGGAATTCGCTGCGCGGCTGAAAGCTCCGGTCGTCGTGCTGCTGCTGGGGGAATTGGGCAGCGGAAAAACAACCCTGACCAAGGGAATTGTCTCGGGGTTGGGCGCGGCCGCAGAAGACGAGGTCACCAGCCCAACCTTTACTTTGGTTCACGTGTATGGAAAGGACGCGAAGGTCTATCACGCGGATCTTTATCGCATCGAGAATTTTCATGATTTCGAAACGTTGGGGATGGAAGACGTGTTTGAGAATCCGGCGGTGGTGATACTGGAATGGGCGGAGCGGTTTCCGTTGCGTTCGCCGTGGCCGCAAATTCGCGTGCGGCTCGAGCACCTCGATGGAGACAGAAGACGGTTGACGGTGGATTCGGAGATCGAGGCTTAGCTCGCCGCGATTCAAGTAAGTTCGAGGCTGGGCAACTCGTGTCGCAACCGCGTACGAGAAAGCCCCCTGGTGGCGATCAATCCATGTGGTTCATGTGGTTGTGCATGGCAAAAACTTTGTCCAGGCCGTCTTCGTACGGGTAGACGTGCACCATCCAGCCGAAGATATTGGGCATGAAGCGGCCGCCGGCCGCGTCGCAGGCGGCCTGCGTGGCGATGGAGCCCTTCAGTCCAAATTTCGAATAGTCTGCAGTCAAGCGCTCGCCGCGGGGCGGCAGGCAGAGGTTGGTATGCAAGTGCCAACTGGCGATGCTCAGCGGCACGCGCGCGTTGAGCTGATCTTCCGAAGCGCGTTTTGGCATGGTGTACATCGCGCCGACCAGTTCATAGCCGGTGGAAGTTTTTTTGTACAGCAGCGACGTGGGGCGCGCGGGATCGAAGCTGAACTCGCCCAGAAACCCATTCTTATAGCTGGTGAAGTGATATTCCGGCTGGGGAATATTGGGCAGAAAAATTTTGAAGCCGTCATCGAGGGCCACGTGATAGTCGCGATATTTTTCGATGCCGCCGCGCAGTTGCGCCACGATTTCGTTGGCGCGCTGTACGTCACCGGGAGCCTGCGGGCGCGGCGCGGTCATATACATGTGCAAACTGTGGGGATCGTGGCCGCCGCGGGTCATGTCATGCACAGCGCCAGCCTCGGCGGAGTGCTCATCGTGCATATCCATGCCGGGCATGCTGTTTTCGGCCGGTTGAGATGACTGCGACTCCTGGGAGGCCGAGCTCTGCGTGGCCTGCAGCTTATGAGCGGGCACGGCGGCGAGCAGTACCGCCACGAGAAAAAGCCCTCCGGCAAAAATGCCGGCTTTAGTGAGCAGATGAATGGCGGTGTTGCGCGCGGACATAATATTTCTCCCTGTCTATGATACGCAGGCGGCGCCCGGAAAATTTCATAACGTTTGCAGGAATTTGTCGATACGAAGACTGGCCGGTGGGACAGGAGCCGGCCGTCGCGGGCTTCTCGAAGAGCGATGTATACAAAAGGCTCAGCCAGCGCCTGGCGTGTGCGGTGAGCCCGGCGTGGTAAAATCTGCGCGTGAAAAAAGAGACCATTCAACCGGCGCGATCCATTGCCGGGGGTGTCGAACTCCCCGGCGACAAATCGATTTCGCACCGCTACGCCATGCTGGCGGGGCTCGCGGAAGGCACCAGCGAGCTGCGCCATTTTTCCGCGGCGGTGGATTGCCACAGCACTCTGAAATGCATGAGCGCCCTGGGCGCCGATGTAAAAATCGACAGGGATTTAGTTGCGGTCACCGGGCGTGGCGCGCGCGGGCTCAAAAGTAGCTGGAGGGCGCTGGATGCGGGCAATTCCGGCACCACCATGCGGCTGCTCGCGGGTATTCTGGCCGGGCAAAACTTCACCACGAGATTGACCGGCGATGCTTCGCTGCAGCAGCGGCCGATGAAGCGTATCGTCGGTCCGCTGCGCGAAATGGGAGCGGACATTCGCGCCCGCGAAGACAATTTCGCGCCGCTGGAAATTCATGGCGCGAAATTGAAAGCCATCGAGTACAACATGCCCATGGCCAGCGCGCAGGTAAAATCCGCGGTGCTGCTGGCGGGTTTATTCGCCGAAGGCGTGACGGTGGTGACCGAACCGGCGCGCACGCGTGATCACACCGAACTGGCGCTGGAAGAATTCGGCGCTACCATCGAGAAACATGGCAAGACCACGCGGGTCCACAATTTAAAATCCGGCGCGAACGCATCGAATGGCACCGGAAAGTTGTTTGCCAAATCGTTGGACGTCCCCGGCGATTTGTCTTCCGCGGTATTTTTTATTGCCGCGGCATCCCTGTTTCCAGAGTCCAGCTTGCTCATCCACAACGTGGGCTTGAATCCCACACGCACCGCGATTCTCGATTTATTTCTGTCCATGGGCGCATCGATCCAGATGCCGGCGCTGCGCAGCTCGCACGGCGAAATTGTGGGCGACCTGGCGGTGAAGGGCGCATCGCTAAAGGGCGCGGTGATCGAAGGCGAGCAGATTGCGTTGCTCATCGATGAGCTGCCGATGCTGGCGGCGCTTGGCCCTTACACTGAAAATGGCATCGAGTTTCGCGATGCCTCGGAACTGCGCGTAAAGGAGAGCGATCGCATCGCCGCGCTGGCGGAAAACTTGAAACGCATGGGTGCGACCGTGGAAGAGCGGCCCGATGGGCTGAGAGTGGAGGGGCGTAAGGCAGGGAAGTTGCACGGCGCGGAAATCGATTCGAAAGGCGATCATCGCATCGCCATGGCCTTCGCAGTCGCGGGCCTGGCTGCGGAAGGAGAAACA
>JBBSFG010000375.1:0-3016 GCA_038238965.1 Candidatus Acidiferrales bacterium
AGCTCGCGCGAACGGAATTCCGTGCGAAGCTCCTTGCCGAGCAGGACTGTAGTGCTGGAAAACAGGCTCATTCAGGCGTCCGCCAGGGTCAAGATGGAGCGCACCTCGGCCCCGGTGCAGGTGTCGGCGACGATCGAGCCGGCATCGAGGCGCAGCGCGCGTGTGGCAAGCGCGGAGATTTCCGATTCGCCATGCAGGCTCATCAGAATGGTGCATCCGGCGTCGCGCAATTGCCGGAGCGTGGCCGCCAGCCAAGAAACGCCTTGCGGATCCAGCCCGGTGCTGGGCTCGTCCAACAACAAGATCGCCGGTTCGTGCAGCAATGCGCGGGCAATGGCGACACGCTGGCGCATGCCCCGCGAAAATGTGCGCACCAGAGACGCACGGCGCTCGAATAAGCCAACGTCCTGCAACAGTTTTTCCACGCGAACCGCGGCGTTGGGAGTTTCCTGCAAGCGCGCGAAGAGCAGGAGATTTTCCTCGGTGGTCAGTTCGTCGTAGACCATGGTGGCGTGAGCAACGAATCCGGCAGCGGCTTTACAAGGCGCACGGGAGACATTAGACGTTTGCGAACGGGGCGCCGGAAAAGAGAGCTTGCCGGAAGAGGGGCGCACCAGCCCGGCCGCGATTCGCAACAACGTGGTTTTTCCGGAGCCGTTGCGTCCCGCGAGGGCCACGCATTCGCCCGGAGCGACCTCAAACCGAATGCGGCGCAGCGCGGAAAGTGCCCCAAATCGCTTTTCTATATTTTCAAAGCAAATACCGGTGGGCGAAAAACCGGGCGATGTCACCAGGCGGCCTCGAGCGTGTATCCAGCCAGCCGGTAGCGCGGCGGTAATGGGCAGCGAGGAGTCACGGCTCAGCCTCGAACGAGATCACGCAACACTTTTTCGGCGCGCGCCCGCTCAGAAGCGTAGTCCGCGTCGGAGATGGTGCCGGCCTGGTGACGAAGCTCGAGGCGGAACAATTGCTCTTTGAGATAGTCGAGACTGGCGGCTACGGCGGTGTTGACGTTTTCCAACGGAGTAGCGGCGGGGCCGATTTGCGAAGCGGAAGCCGAAGTTTTCGCCGAGCGCGACCGCGAGGCGGGAGCACCCGAATCGTCCGCGGAAGCAGTACCCGGCGTAACAGTGACGGCCATAGGCTTACGCGCCAGTAGAAACGCGCCTACCGCGAAGACTCCGGCAAATCCAAAAACCAGCGGCCACTTGAGAACATCGAGCCGCCCGGGAACCTGCTGGATATTCTGGGCCGCAGAAGCCCCCGGCGCTTCCTGTCCGCCTGGGGCCTGCCCGGATTCGCCAGATGCCGAAGGAGGCGGCGCCGTGCCGGATACATTGACCGCCACCGTAGTATTGGCGGCAAGATTTTCGCGGCCGTAAATGCTCATGCCCTGCTCCTGACCGCCGGCTTGCAACCCTTCACCGGAAATTTGCAGCGTGGGAGGCGCGACCACCAGCAACCGCCGAACGGTATATGGGGAACCCGGAATCTTCAAAGCCGCGGTGTTATTCGGATAAGGAAGCTCATAGGAGTAGCGCACGGTGTTTTCGCCGGGACGAAACGCATACGCGATGGCGAAGTGACCCTTGCCCTTGTCTATCGGCGCCTGCACCACAGGCATGCCCGCGGGACCGGAAGCGGCGACTTGTTGCAATTGAGATTTGTCCGGCACGCTGAATTCGAAATTGCCATCGCCCCGAAAATATGCTCGCGGCGGTTGCGTGTCGTTCTGCAGCGAATATTCTTCGCCGACAATCAGGTTGGATCCGTTGGGCTGAAAAAATACCACCCGGGTAGTGACGGTGACCGCTTTGGCGTCTTTCGTGGGTTCAAACACCACGACTTCGACATCACCCTTTCCCGGCGGCACGGGCTGATGAAAATTAATACCCTGGTATACCGCGCGGACGAGCATGGGTTGCGCCCCAAGTCCAGGATTGTCGAAGGTAAACTGTCCCTGGGCGTTGGATTGCGAATTGGCGACCGGTTGCATCCCGCCTTGAAGCTGAATCAGGATGACCTGCACACCGGGCGCCGGTTTTCCCGTGGTGCCGTTCTTCACCGTGCCATGCAGGGTGCCGGCGCGAGCCCCGGCAGAAAACAGAATGCACAAGGAAAGCGGCAGAAAAAGTACTCTGCGAATCAGGGGTGCAACTCGGCTCACTGCGGGCTCCCGCCGGCGGCGGTAGGGCGCGCGCCACGCGGCCTGCGCACCTGCGATTCCGTGACCTGATCGATTTCCGCGAGCACCATGGCGGCTTCATTTTCAAGCGAAGTTTTCATGGATTCAAAATCGCTTTCTGCGTATTTACCAGAGCGGAATTCGAAGCGCAGATCGCGAAGGTTGTCATAGACGGTGTCGCGGCGCTCGAGCAACTGATCCAGCCTGGTGCGGCGCGGCGCCAGATCGCTGGCGTCAGGTTGAATATAGAAAATGAAGATCAAGGTTGCCACGGCTAGAGCAAAACACGCTCCCAACATGGCCCAGTCGGTGGGGGACACCGAATTGAAGTTTATTGCCGCGACAAAATTCATCAGTCTTGCGTCTCCCGCGCAACTCGCGCACGCGCATTATCAAGCGATTCCGCCGAGATGCCGGATCGCCCGGCGGACACGACAGGCGCCTGTAACGGCCGCTTGCGCCAGCGACTGATCACGAAAACCACCAGCGAGAGCCCAATCGCAAGATACACCGCAGGCATGCTCCACGCGACCAGGCTGAAGCCGGAGTGCGGCGGCTCGGCGTAGACCTTGGTGCCGAATTCCTGCACAAATGCCTGGGTGATGGCGTCTTCGGAATCGCCCCGTGCCACGCCCTGATCGATTTCCTTCAACATGGCCGTGGAAGTGGTGCACCCCACGTGGTTGCACTGCGTCAAAACCTGGCTGCATCCGCACATGCACATGAACTTGCCGCCGATCTGGTGGCTGCGATCGACTTGCTGCTGTGCGGGCAGAGGCAAAACCAGAAGTGGCAGGCTTAGCGCCACGGCCGACACGACGCCGATGAGAA
>JBBSFG010000376.1:0-2989 GCA_038238965.1 Candidatus Acidiferrales bacterium
ACCCTTATCGTACTGGAACTGTTTCGCCGAGGGCGGACTGGCGCTATCTGGATTTTGCCGCCGATGTTCTGGCTATGGATTAACGTCCATGGTTCGTGGGTGATCGGTTTTGTAGTGGTTTTTGTCACCTGGGCCTCTGGGCTGTTCGAATTTCATATACCGGGAGTTGAGGCGAGAAAGTGGAGCCTGCAGGAGCGCATTCGACTGGAAGCGATGGTGGCGGTGAGTCTGTTGTTCGTTCCTCTCACGCCGTACGGCACAAAGTTGGCTACCTACCCGTTTCTTTACGCGGCGTCCGGTTATCCGCTGAACCTTTCGCAGGTTCTGGAATGGCAACCCATGCCGCTCAGTATGTTGGGGGGCAAACTTTTCCTGGCGGTGGTAATCGGTTTTCTGATGGCCCAGATTCTTCTGCGAAGTTCCTATCGCCTGCATGAATGGGTGCTGTATCTCTTCGGAACGACAATGGCGTTTCTGCACGTGCGGTTTGTGCTGTTGTTTGTTCCTTTTTTCATACCGCTCTTCGCAACGTTTCTGGCCCGCTGGGTGCCGGCATATGATCGAAAAAAAGATCAGTACATCCTGAACGCAGTATTGATAGTCGGAGTAATAGTGGCCATGCTGCACTACATGCCGACGAACGCCGATATACTCAAAATTGTCTCGAGGTCATTTCCGGTTCGCGCTGTCGAGTTCATTCGCAAGAATGATGTACCCACCCCGATGTACAACACGTATGGTTATGGCGGCTACCTGATAGGGGCGCTCCACGATGAAAAGGTTTTCATCGACGGGCGAGGGGACCTGTATGAGGAAGGCGGAGTTTTTGCCGATTATCTGGAAGTCGCCAATCTAAAGCCGGCGGCATTTTCGGTTCTTCGCAGCTACGGCATAAAATCGTGTTTGCTGGATCGTAAAGAGTCGTTGGCTACGGTGATGGATGTGCTCCCAGATTGGAAACGGGTTTACTCGGACGATGTAAGCGTGTTATTCGTGCGTCGCGATGCCGCTTCGGAGTTGCCGGCCCAGAAGGCGGCAGCAGCGGCAAAGGAGTAAAAATGGACGGCAACCCTCAGGAGACTTCGCGGACTCCATTGCAAATGCCCGAGCCAGTGAACGGCAGGCTGCTGCTTTCAGTGGTTGTTCCGTGCATGAATGAGGAAGAGGGGCTGAAACAAACACACGCCAAGCTGGCCGGGGTGTTGGAACATGCGCCGGTGAGTTTTGAAATTATTTATGTGGACGACGGAAGCACGGATTCCACCTCGGAAGTATTAAAGAAGTTGCAGGGACAGGATGAGCGGGTGCGGGTAGTAAGATTTTCACGAAACTTTGGACACCAGATCGCCATCACCGCCGGACTTGAGCATGCTTCAGGCAGCGCGGTGGTAATCATCGACGGCGATCTGCAGGACCCGCCTGAAGTGATTCTGGAATTTTTGGGCAAGTGGCTGGACGGCTACGACGTGGTGTACGGAGTGCGCACCGAGCGTCCGGGTGAGACGGTGTTCAAGCTGGCGTCGGCCAAATTCTTCTATCGATTCATCAGCAGGCTTTCGGACACGCGCATCCCGCTGGATACGGGAGACTTTCGGTTGATGGATCGCCGGGTAGTCGATGCCTTGCTGTCCATGCCGGAGCGGGACCGCTTTGTGCGGGGAATGGTGAGCTGGCTGGGGTTTTCTCAGACGGGAGTGTCCTATTCGCGCTCGGCTCGAGTGGCGGGCGTAACGAAATTTTCGCTTTGGAAGATGATGCGTTTTGCGCTTGATGGAATCGTATCGTTTTCCATTCTGCCACTGCGGATAGCTACGTGGACAGGATTTGCAGCCTCGGGCCTGGCTATTTTCGGGATCATCGTGGTGCTGCTGGAGAGATTTATCGGATTGCCCGGGCTGGTTCGAGGGTGGTCCAGCGCGATGATCGCCGAATTATTTATAGGCGGCGTTCAGTTGATTTGTATGGGCATTATCGGGGAATACGTTGGTCGAATTTACGGCGAATCTAAGCGGCGGCCCCTGTATGTCGTGCGTGAAAGATGGGGATTCGAGAAGCGAAATTCGACTGCTGGAGTGGAACGCCGGGCTGTCTCCGTTACCAGGCGTTAACAAGTAGAGAATTGTGGTTTGAATTTGCGGACGATGAGATGGTGAACTACGGTCTTCGTCGACAGAATGTTCGCTTCATCACAACGGCGCAGGTACCGACGCGGGAAGTTTTATTCTCGTGCACACCAAAATCACCTACCAGATGAATATTCATAATCCAGAGTCAGGGTCAAATGCAGCCAAGCCGACCGCAAGCTCTTTAACGAGTTCCGCTAGAGGGTATAAATCATTTATCGTAGCGGTCATTGTTTTCCTCTTTGTCATGCAAGTGGGTGTTTGCATTCTGCTTTTCCCAGAGGCATTGCAGGGACGGCCGGACTTTCGCGCTTTTTACACGGCCGGTTACATGGTGCGAACAGGCCATGCCCACCAGCTGCTTGACTATGAGGTGAGCGGTCAATTTCAAAACAGACTTGTAGGCCACATGGATAATACGTTGCCGTTTTACCACCTCCCCTACGAAGCATTGTTATTTGTCCCTTTTTCATTTTTTGGCTACCGTACGGCCTTCATTGGATTTTTCGCAATGAATCTTGCACTTCTTGCCATCAGTTACCGGATGGCCCAGCCGTTCTTGATCCAAGTGAGAGAAATTTGGAGATGGCTTCCCGCCGCGCTATTTTTGTGCTTTGCGCCGATCACGATCGCATTAATTCAAGGTCAAGACTCCATCATACTTTTAGCGATGCTGATGGCGGCATTCATCTCGCTTCAAAAAGGCAAGGCTTTCCAAGCCGGCTTGCTGACGGGGCTGACATTGTTCAAGTTTCAATTTGCCTTGCCGATCTTCTTTCTGTTCATCGTGTGGGGCTGGCGCCGAGCCGTCGCCGGATTTGTTTGGGCTGCGGCGCTAGTGACAGGAATTTCGATCGCCCTGGTAG
>JBBSFG010000377.1:0-2987 GCA_038238965.1 Candidatus Acidiferrales bacterium
CACCACCTCCAATAGCGCCTACGCACTTCCCAAGAGATGTTTTGCGGGTAGCCACGACGTCGCCACCCTACGTGAACTATTCCGCACCCACGTCGCAAATCTGAAACTTCGTTCCGAGCGAGATTAAGATTCACCGCTGCCGGCAAGAATGGCCGGGCTCACCAATACAGCAATTTCCTCATTTCCCTACGCGTATCGCCGTATCGAGCCTTACCTCCCCGCATGCTAAAAACCGACTGTCCCTGCCAGGCCATCTTGAGCCGCTCACTTGAATGTCACCGTGAGTCGAAAACAATCGGAGGCACCATGAAACTTCTCATCGGCAGCACTCTTTTACTTCTCCTTGCAGGCGCGCCAGCCTATGCCGGGCAAGAGCCAGACAAAGACAAACCCAGGGCAGAACCAAAAAAGCAGGAAGATCCGAAGAACACCCCGAAGCCGGCAGAAAAACCAAAACAAGAACCGAATCACGAACAGGAAAAGGACCGCGCTAAACAGCAAGAAGAACGCGCAGCTCCGCCCAAACCCGCTCAGCAACAGGATCGCGCCCAGGAGCAGCAGCGCGCCCGCCAGACCGAACAACACTCCGATCGCGCCAACCAGCAGCACGCCAACGCTCGCCGCATTCCTGAAGTGAAATTCCGCGCCAGTTTCGGCAACGAACACCATTTCCACGTGGAACGCCGCGACGATCGTCGCTTTAATTACAGTGGCTACTGGTTCACGTATTCCGAGCCCTGGCCCGGCGACTGGGACTACAACGATGACGTTTACGTCGAAGACATCGATGGCGAATACTACCTCATCAATCCTCGCCACCAAGGTGTCCGTCTGCTGGTTATCGTCGGCGACTAACCGCGCGTCGGGTAATTGTCAGCGCCTAACCGCTTTCTTAAAAGTTGTCCGCGCCTGATTCCGTGAGCATCGAGTGTTGGCTCGATCGAGCAAAGTTGAATTTGTCCCCGCTCGATCGACCAGCACAAGAAAAGCGGAGGGTGCCCCATCCTCAGCTTTTTGGAGGTGGGTCTTGTAGCGGGAGACACCAAAGCCCCAACCGTGAGCGCAACGTTTTTTCTTCTCCGGGTACCCCACGTGTCGATTCTGCCCCTGGGGGGTTTGAAGTTTTCTTCCTCAGGCGATCACCCTCGAAAAGCAGCGCCTGGCCTGCTACTCAGCGCCCCGACAAAACTCGTTGTCCGCCAGCCGCACGTGTCGTACTATTCGCCTGTCAGAGCCTAAGATTGAAAACCTCGAATCCCATTTCAGCGTTTCTACAGGAGCAAAAATGAAACTCCGTAGCCAACTCGTCTGCTGTGCCTTCGTGCTCGCTCTGCTTGTAGCCGGTTGCAAGAAGGAAACTCCCAACACCATGAGCGCGACTTCTTCCGCTCCGCCCCCCGCGACTTCGACGCCCGCGCCCGCGGCCACGCCTCCGACAACCGCCACAACCTCAGGCTCAGGCGACGCCTCCGCGGACACCACCGCAAAGCTCGCCGGCGCTGCCTGGGCTTTAAAGCAGGACGAAATCAAGAATGATCCGAAAGGGCAGTGGGCGATCCAGGCCACCGCTTCTTCCACTTACAATGACGCGCAGGGTATGTCCCCGTGGTCCGCCAATCAGGCTACCGGCGCGCCCAACGTGGACAAGTACGCGGATGACGGGAAGGCCTGGACCTCAAAAACTCCGGACGGCGGTATCGAATGGCTCGACCTGAAATTTCCCAAGCCTGTCCATGCCGAAGAAATCCGCGTTCGCGAATCCTGCGGCTCCGGCGCCACCATTAAAATTGAAGTTTTCGATGAACAGGGCGGTGCGCACACCGTCTGGGCCGGCAATGACCCCACCACCGAACTCAACTACCTGATGGTGAAGTTTCCCAAGACCGCCTACAAAACCGATCGCGTCAAAGTTACCCTGGCCACCAATGTCGTTCCCGGTTGGGACGAAATCGACGCCGTCCAACTTATCGGCTCCGACCAGTAAACCCCGGCCGAAGCCGAATACCACTTCGACACATCGTTTGCATCGCCACCATACGTATGTTAACTTTGCGCGGTAAAGGGAAATCGCCGAAAAGGTCTCTTACGCTTCCGTGCCCAACGTCAAACATCACGTTTCGCCGCATATCGCCGCGCCCCAGGGCATGGGACCCATGAGCGTGGAAGAATCCGAACTCCTGAAAAAGCTCGACCTCGCGCGCTTGCCGCGCCACGTCGCCGTCATCATGGACGGCAACGGCCGCTGGGCCCAGCGCCGTCATCTCCCGCGCATCGCCGGCCATCGCTACGGTACAAAAACGGCCCGCACCACCATCGAAACCTGCGCCCGCCTGCACATTGAAGCCCTCACCCTCTACGCCTTTTCCGTCGAAAACTGGCGCCGCCCCAAAGCCGAAATCGATTTTCTTATGCAGCTTCTGCGCGAATATCTCCGCAAGGAAATGCCGCTGATCCAGAAAAATAATATTCGCATGCGTTTCCTCGGCCGTATCGATGATCTTCCGCCTGCGGTGCAAAAAGACGTCCGCGAAGCCACCGAACGTACCGCCTCAAACGGCGGGATGTGTTTGTGTATCGCCCTGAACTATGGCGGTCGCGCCGAAATCGTCGACGCCATGAACGCCATCCTCGCGCAGCGCAACGGCAATGGCAACGGCCATGCCTCCGCCGCCGGTCATGCCCCCACGGACCTCAACGGTCATGCCCCCGAGGGCCAGAAAGATTCTGCAAATCACAACGCCGAGTCCGGGCTAATCACCGAAGGCCAACTTTCGCGCCACTTGTACACCGACGGCCTGCCCGATCCCGACCTGCTCATCCGCACCAGCGGAGAAATGCGCGTCAGCAATTTTCTGCTCTGGCAAATTGCCTACGCGGAAATGTTCGTCACCGAAACGCTGTGGCCCGATTTCAATCGCGCCCGCCTCCTCGAAGCCCTCATCGACTTCCAAAAACGCGAACGCCGCTACGGCGGCATCCACCAACCC
>JBBSFG010000378.1:0-2951 GCA_038238965.1 Candidatus Acidiferrales bacterium
ACCTGCCGGTTTGTAAAGTTGTCGTCGACGATCAACGCGTGCACACCGTTTAGTTCCGCTACCTGCAGGGAAGCGGCGCGCGGCGGGCGTTTTTCCTGGACCTGCAATGTCGAGGTAAAATGAAAGGAGCTGCCTCGTTCCACGACGCTTTCCACCCGGATTTTTCCGCCCATCAAGGCCACCAGCCGGGTGCAGATGGCCAGTCCCAAACCGGTGCCGCCGTATTTGCGCGCCATCGAGCCATCCACTTGCGAAAATGCCTGGAATATTTCCAGTTGTTTGTCCGCGGCGATGCCCGGGCCGGTATCTTTTACAGTGAACTGGAGCTCGACGGACTGGCCGGTAGTTGGCCCGGCTTTCACGGAGACCAGGATCTCTCCCCTCTCGGTGAATTTTATTGAATTGCCCACCAGATTGACGATGATTTGCCGCAACCGCCCGGGATCGCCGGTAAGATTCCCTGGAACATCCGGCTCGACGTCATACATCAGCTCCAGGCCCTTCTGTTGTGCCCGGTATCCAAGAGTGGCCATCGTTTCGCCCAGGCTTTCCCGGAGATCGAAGGGCACCGAGTCCAATTCCATTTTTCCGGCTTCGATTTTTGAAAAGTCCAGAATATCGTTGATCACCGTCAGCAGTGCGTCGGCGGAAAACTTGACCAGCCCCAGGCTGTCGCGCTGTTCAGCCGTCAAATCCGTATCCAAAACCAATTCGGTCATACCCAGAATGCCGTTCATCGGAGTGCGAATTTCGTGGCTCATGGTCGCCAGAAAAGTGCTCTTGGCTTCATTGGCCGCTTCCGCAATCTCCTTGGATTTCTGCAATGCCCCGGTGGCTTCGCGCACGCGGCGTCTGAGGGTCTGCACCCACACCAATGCCGTTAAGATTCCCAGCGCCATAATTCCCAGTAAGGTGAGGGTGCGTTGAATGTTCCACCACGGTGGCATGCGAATCACCACGACGTCTTCGAAAGAACGAAGCCGGACGCGAAACCTCACCGGTTGATGGTTCTCATCGACCTCAATGGTGCAAATCCCCGTGACTTGCAAAAGGCTGCCGTCGCGCAGCGCGACAAATTCGGCCGGAATCATTGCGTCTCGCAGCCGGGCTTCAAATACCGTGTTGGCGTCTTGCAAAAACAGCGTCTGCTCGCCGGGATTCAGCGACCGGCCGGTCAGTGTTCCGGTCACGCGAATAAGGTTTGCGTCGTAGCTCCAGAATAAAATGTCTCTGGCGAAACTGCCTTTCAACGCTTCCGCGGGCGAGAGCACAAGCGGCTGAGGGGCTGGGCCGGTTCCCGTTTTTCTGAAAATGGCGTCATGCAACGCCGGCTCGTACGCGCCGACCGCCGGGAACCCTGCCACATCCACTTCGTCGCCGGGTTTGATCGCCGCGGTGACTTGCTGGGTCTGCGCGTAAATGGAAGCGTTGCCATTTTGAATAAAAATTGCCTGGCCCGGCCGGTACAGCATGACGACCCCATGTACCCGCACCCGGTGGCCCAGATTTCCAGCCACATTGAATCGCAGCAGGTCAGCGATGGCATGCATCGGAATATCAAACGCGCTTGCCGGGGCGGGCTTAAGAATTTCGATTTCCGAGGGGTATGGAATGTTGATGAAAATGCCGGTCAACTGATTTCTGGAATTGAACTGCGCTCCGCACGTGCCGCGCAAACGTACCTGTGCGTCCACCAGGTTAGGAACACTCTCCGCAATGTAAAAAGGCAACCGTCCGGTTACCGCGCCACTCGGCGTGGTTAGCTCCAGGTATAAGTGCTGGCCACGTTTGAAAACCCGGTGAACGATGCCGTCCACCTGCACTCGCTGGCTGTCTTCCTGGGTGGAGGCCATTTCCGCGAACGAAACTTGCCGCGCCGCCGGCAACGGAGCGCGTCCGATTACTTCAATCCGCGGGTTGCCAACCTGGGGAGCAAAGTCCGGCGCTTCGGTGACGCCCTGCAACCGCACAAGATCGCCGACTCTGATCGGAACGGTTGGTTTCACTACTTCCAGGCTGACCCAGATTCCACCGGTGTCATCCTGCACGAAGAGGTCGGGCTCTTCCGGGTCGTAGTAGGTAATCACACCCTTTAGTTGGACCGGGTAACCTGTTTTGGCCTGCTGCACCGTCATGGCGCGAATCTGCGCCACTGTGGTAACGATCGGAGGCGGAGACTGGAGGGGGCGGTCTTCAGCCGAAACGACCTGCAGCGAAATCATCGCCGCCGCAAACGTGAGCGCGAAAATGAATGGCGTGCGCGTGAAAACGCGAGCCACGCGCGATAGAAACAATTCAGCGAAGAGCAATCTAACGCCGGTCATTCAGTGGAGGTCATGTTCATGGCGACCCGCTCTCAAGCAGGCATGCGCTGGCGATAAGGCACACACAGGGCTCTTCGTGCCTTCATTAACCGCTGCACGGCGCTGCCCAAATACTCGTCGCGATTTACTTCAGATGTGTGGCAAATAAAGCTCGAACTGTGGGCACTCCACTGATCGCGGCTGATTTACCAAGTAATGTGTACCAATCTGGACCTCCGGCCCAAAATGGCGAACCTGGCCTGCGGCTTTGGTAGATGCCGAATGCCGCCATCCGCCAGATTCTGTGCGTAAGAATCTTCTGACTACTGCTGACTGGTGGGCTAATGGAGTTTTCAGGCGGTGCCAGCGGCGCGGCAACTATTCGTTTCGTTGTTCTTCGTGGAGTTCTTCGGAAAAATCCTGGTCCAGCAAATCGGCGGCCTCGCGAGCGTCTTCCTGCCTGACCCGCAGCTTTACGCCGCCCAGCATGTTGGACCACAGCCAGTCCATCCTCACGGTATTCTCGTCGGCCAGAAAGCATTCCACGCCGGCAGAATCCAGCACGCTCTTGGCTACCAGCGCTTGCGGCAGATCCCGGAACTCGCGCAGCGTCACCAGCTTCAAATCTTTTCGAATTGGAATGACGGC
>JBBSFG010000379.1:0-2951 GCA_038238965.1 Candidatus Acidiferrales bacterium
CCGGCGTCGCCAACAGGGCAAGGGCAAAAACAATCAAGCCGCGGTTCAGGCGCATGAGGCCGCCTCTCGCAGCGCGAACCGCTCGATGGCCGCGGCGACGCCGTCATGATCGTTGCTGTGCGTTTCGTGCCAGCCAAAAACCTTCAGTTCAGCCACGCAATTGGCCATGACTACGGGAATGCCGGCAAATGTGAGCATCTCGAGGTCGTTGTGATTGTCGCCGATGGCCAGCACGTCTTGGCGATCGATACCGCGAAGAGCAGCCCACTCGGCAAGAGAAGTGCCCTTGGAGCACGCCGGGTTGATGACATCGATCATGGCGAAATCTTTTTTGGCGTAGATGGTTACCGCCAGGGCGAAATCTTTGGCGAAGGGTGCGGCGCGCAAAGCGAGTTCGGCTTCACGGATCGGCGCAATATTGCCGGAGAACATCACCTGGATGGGATCTTCGATGAGGCAGGATTCGAGAGGATTTGCGAAGGCGATGAATTCTTTGTTACGGGAATAATAGGCGGCGCGCAGGGAGTCGTCGGCATTCAGTGCTTCGATCATGACTTGTTCGGTGCTGCGACGGTCGAAGACGACTGCGGCGCTTTCCCGCCAGGGCTGGGTGAGATGCAAAACCTGGGCGGCGACGGATAGCGGAAGAAGATGACGGACGTGGGTGTGGCCGTCTTTGGAACGGATGAGCGCTCCGTTGTTGACGATCATGGTGAGCGGGGAATCGATTTTCTGAGCAACGGGCAGGGCGAAATCATAGCGGCGGCCGGTGACCAGCGCGACTTCGATGCCTCGTTTGGTGGCCTCGGCGATGGCCGCGCGGTTGGCGTCGGAAATCTGCCAGCGGCTGTCGAGAAGAGTGCCGTCGATGTCGAGTGCGATGAGGCGAACGGGCATGGGTCAATTATATCGCTTCTCGCGAGGATTCCGGCGCGACGCGGATGGCAGTGACTTAAGCGGCAGCCAATTTTGCCTGTGCTAGACTTTGCGCTTTACGAGCGGCACATTTTCTTGAGACTACGGGATGCCTGCACAGAGGATTTACTACGACGATTCGTTTCAGCGCGAATTCAGCGCGGAAGTGTTGGGCTGCGAGGCAGCGGCCGCCGGCGCTCCGGCAACGGAGGATGCGGAGACGGCGGTGCCAGCGGCAAAATTGTGGCGGGTGGTGCTGAACAGGACGGCGTTTTATCCCACTTCGGGCGGCCAACCGCACGATACCGGGAAGCTTGGAGAAGCGAACGTGGTGGATGTGCTGGATCAAGAAGACGAAGTGGTGCATATCGTCGACCGGGTGATTGAGACGGGTGCCGTGCGTGGCGTGGTGAACTGGGAGCGGCGGTTTGATCACATGCAGCAGCACAGCGGCCAGCACGTTTTGTCCGCCGTGTTTAATAGCAAGTTTGCGCTGCCGACGGTATCGTTTCACCTGGGCGCGGAGCTTTGCAGCATCGATGTGCGTGGGCGCGAGCCGACGCAGGAGATTCTGGACGGCGCGGCTGCGGCGGCAAACGAGATTGTGTACGAAGACCGCGCAGTGAACGTGAAGTACGGGACGGCCGAAGAGCTGGCAGCGGCCGGAGTGCGCAAAACGGTGGATCGCAGCGGGGCGCTGCGCGCCATCGAGATTGAGGGAGTGGAGCTGCAGCCGTGCGGCGGCGCGCACGTACGGAGAACCGGGCAGATCGGAATGATTGTGTTGCGCGGCGTTTCGAGGATACGAAAAGACTGGCGTGTGGAATTTGTGTGCGGGCGGCGCGCGGAACGGCTGGCCCGGGAAGACTTTGCGATGTTGATAGGGATTGCGAAGCGGCTGAATTGTTCCTTGGCGGAAACGGTTTCGGCGGCGGAGCGCGTGGTGACGGAGCGCGATCTTCATTTCAAGAGCGCGCGGGCGAGTATCGAGAAACTTGCGGGCATCGACGCGCGTGCGGCGGTGGAACAGGCGGAAAGCGGCGCAGATGGAGTTCGTGTGGTGGCGCGCGTGTTCAGCGGAGTTGCGCCGGAATACGTGCAGAGCTTTGCGCGCGAAGCGGCTAAATCCGAGAAGACGGTGGCGCTGGCGGCGCGGAGCGAGTGCGGGCACGTTTTCTTTGTGCAGCATCCGGGCGCGGGAGCCGATATGAACGCGGTGCTGGTGGCAACGTTGAAGCAGGTTGGCGGCAAGGGCGGAGGCTCGCGCGATTCGGCGCGGGGTAGGCTGGCCGACCCGCAGCGAGCGGAAGAGGCGCTGAGGTATGCGTCGTCACAATTGCGTGGAGGCGCCGAGTAAATCCGATGCACTTTGAGAGGCTGGCGAGGCTTTGCGGAGTTGATGCGACGATGCGAATGGTGATGTATCTTGCGCTGGCGTGCTGCGCCCCGGGTGCGAGAGCGCAGGACGTTGCTACCGTGCTCACCAGCGAGCACGGAGCGAATCGCGCGGAGCAACAGGCGAAACATTATGTGATTCTGGTTTCATTGGACGGATTTCGCTATGACTACGCGGAGAAATATCACGCGGAGAATATTCGAGCGCTGGGGAAGGCCGGTGCGGCGGCGACCGAGGGCATGATTCCCGCGTATCCATCGCTGACGTTTCCAAATCACTACACGCTGGCGACCGGGCTTTATCCCGAGCATCACGGGATTGTGGCTAATAATTTTTACGATCCGCAGCGCAAGCAAGCGTACCGGATGACCGATACGGCTACGGTGACGGACGGTAGCTGGTATGGAGGGACGCCTATCTGGGTGCTGGCGGAGCAACAGGGCATGCGTGCAGCGTGTTTTTTCTGGCCGGGTTCGGAGGCGGAAATTCAGGGGACGCGGCCTTCTTATTATGTGAAGTACGACGACAGAGTTCCGAACGATGCGCGGGTGCAGCAAGTGCTGGCGTGGCTGCGTTTGCCGGCGGAGCGGCGCCCGCATTTGATTACCGTCTATTTTGCGGATGTGGACCATGCGGGGCA
>JBBSFG010000380.1:0-2890 GCA_038238965.1 Candidatus Acidiferrales bacterium
CATTCAATCCAGCTGGCTCACGCCCGGTATTAAAGTTTGCCAGGTGGGCTTGCAGTTTGGCGCCGACGACGTGGGCAGCATTCTGATCGAGGAAAACGTGGTGTTCGCCGCGGGAGTAAGAAATCGCACCAACGAAAACGAACTGCGCCGCATCATTTCCGACGCCGGATTCGTGCCCGCGCAGCGCGACACGCTGTACCGTTCCTACTCCCTGAAATAATCGGGATACTTAGCGTTTCGGCGGGATCCGCAGCAGAATTTCGACTTCCGTATCTTCCGGCAAATCCAGCGGCTCCCTCAGATGCAATCCGCCATTGCGATAGTGCGCCCGCAGCTTGCGCGGCACTTCAGCCAGCGAATCGTGATTCGGCGCAGCGGGCTTGCGTTCCGCCGGGGACTTGCTGCGCCCCGCCGTTTCATCCAACGCTTCATTCGCCAGCGCATCCGCTTCGGAATTTTGCGCGCGGTAGACGTGCTCGATGCGAAACGATTCGAACGTCAGCGACATTTTCTTCGCGCGTTCAAACAGCGGCTTCAGGTCCGCGCTCTTCACCTTATAGTGCCCGCGCATCTGCCGCACCAGCAGTTCCGAATCGCTTTCGATCCGCAGCGCCCGCACGCCATTCGACTGCGCGTAGTCCAGCGCGGCGATCAACCCGTAATATTCGGCCACATTGTTGGTCATGCGCCCGATGTATTTTTTCAGCCTGGCAACGATCTCGCCGCGTTCGTTACGCACCACCACGCCATAAGACGCCGGTCCGGGATTTCCCCGCGAGCCTCCGTCGATGTTGGCCTGGTAAGCGGCTGGGCGCGATTTTGTTTCCATCTCCGCGTCCGCAAACAGACCCGTCGCGCGCTGTTGGGGAGCAGGTGACCGGCGCATGACCATCAGGAGTTCAGGGAAGGCGTAGCCGCGTTCTTCGCCTCATCCGGGCCCGGCTTGGCCGCGGGGATCGGTTCCAGCGAATACAAAATCAGCCCGCACATTTCGCAGCGATAAATTTCTTCGTTCGCTTCCTGGCGCAGTTCCTGAATGATGTGCGGCAGCACGCGCATCCCGCACCCGCGGCATTGATCGTCGCGCACCTGCGCCATGGCCGTACCGTTGTGCCTTTTGGCGATGCGCGTGTACAGCTCCAGCAAGTCTTCCGGCACGGGAACAACGATGCGCGCCCGTTCCGCCAGCGCGGCCGCCATTTGTTTTTGCTTTTCGGTGTGTAGCGCTTGGATTTCCTTGCGGTCTTTCGCCACGCTCGTTTCCGCTTCTTTCAAATCCGCTTCGGCGTGGCGCACCCGCCGGTCGAATTCTTCTCCCGCCATCATCACGTCCAGTTGGCGGTCCTCGGCTTTGGCCACTTCCGCTTCCGCGTTGGCGATTTCATGCAGCAGCGCTTTGTAGGCTTCGTTGGTTTTCACCGCGCCGCTCTGATCGCGATACTTTTTCGCGCGGTCTTTCCACTGCTCGACGTCCAGCTCGAATTTCTTGCGCTCTTTCAGCCCGTTGGTGTGCGCTTCTTTGGCGGCCGCAACGGCGGCTCGCGCGCCGCTCAATCGGGCGTCGGCCTGCTGCACGCGCTTGGGATAGCTGTCGATTTCCGCGCGCAACGCGCCGATGTTGTGGTCAACCCGTTGCAGTTCGATCAGGTGAGGTATTGCCGGATGCATTGAGACGATTCTAACACGGCTGCACTTGTCGGCCCGGCCGAGCGCGACGCGCCCGGTTGACGGCTCGCGAAATAAAAGATAACCCTAGCTCGAAGTGCGCAGGTCTCGCCGGATCAATGTCCAGTCCAGCAAAAATCCCATGCCTACAGCCAGTGGAATCACGCCAAACGCCGCCGCCGTCCACGCATCCGGCTCACTGAACCTGGCGACCATCCCGAACGCAGCGATGTACCCCAACGCCCCGGTCACCAGCAGAATGCCCCAGCGCCGCGAGCGCGCACCCTGCGAAAGCTCGGGCTCCATGGGAATTTCCACGCCGCGCGCGATGGCCGCCAAACGCTCTTCGCTGCGCAATTTGCGGACGTGATAATACGTATACATGGCGCCCAGAGGAATCCCCAGAGCCATGATCACCGCCACCAATCCAGTCATATCGTTCATAACGTCTCCTTGTTAAAAAGTCGAAGCGCCGGCGCGCTTGCCGCGCACTCGACGGTCAATGTCCCAGCATCGTTGTCGCTTCAAGGTACGGAGGATTTTGAAGAAAGTTCCGCGAATATACCGGGGAGTAAGCGGCGGGAAACCTTAATTCACTTCGTGGACTTGCATGCTCTGGTCAATAGCCAGGCTGGGATATCGCAACGACGAGCCCGAGGGCGCCGCCGCATGCCGTGCCGTCGCGGTAAAATCCCCGCCCGAACATCCCACTGAATAGCTGTAACCATCGCGCCCGCTCTTGACCATCGCCAGCGCATTCGAAGCCGTCAGTTGCTCCAGCGTCGCGCAACTCCCGTTCGTTGCGATATACGCGCGCTCCGCTTGCGCGATTTGCAGCAGATCGCCGCGAACCCCCGTCAAGCTGATCGCCTGCGTCGCCACTGTGCCCTCATCCGTCGTCGGCAGCTTCTTCACATAAAAATAGTAAGCGCCCATCAGCAACGCCGCAACCACCAGCAAAACAGCCAGTGCTCTCATGTCCGCATTTTCTCCCCCTCGGCGTCCCCCGGCAAGTTTCGCCAGCCAGTCAGTTTCCGGTAACGCTACTAATCAGGACGTAGCCAGATTTTTTGCTGGCAAGACCGGGCCAATTTAGAAGCTGCTCGCAACCACCCAAAACCAAAAGGCAAACATCGGTAGCGTTAAAAGACTATTGATAAGAACGGGGACGAAACTTGTTTGGCCTGCAAATCCCTCTGCCACTTCTGTAATCATCCAGAGCGTC
>JBBSFG010000381.1:0-2890 GCA_038238965.1 Candidatus Acidiferrales bacterium
CGGCCTCCGACTGCTTCAAGACTGCCACGATTTGTTCGACTGTGAAGCGCTTCTGTTTCACGGCAAATCCCCCTTTCTTCAGGTCTAGATTTTGCCGGAAACTAACCTTCCAAGTGGCTCAAAAATGCCGGGGCCGCGCACCGGGGACATGTGACTGGCGCTGACACCCCGGCTACGAAGTCAAAAATTAAATGAGGGCACTCCATGGCCGATACGGCTGCTGGAATTTTGATTGACACGCTGATCGAATGGGGTGTTAAGGACATCTTTGGCCTCCCGGGCGATGGCATAAACGGAATCATGGAAGCGCTGCGCACCCGACAAGACAAGGTGCGCTTCATTCACGTACGTCATGAAGAGTCCGCGGCGTTCATGGCATGTGCTTATGCGAAATATACAGGCAAGCTGGGCGTTTGTCTCGCCACATCCGGCCCGGGCGGAATACACCTGCTTAATGGATTGTATGATGCCAAGCTGGACGGGCAGCCCGTTCTCGCCATTACCGGCCATGCCTTTCATGATCTCATCAACACCCACACGCAGCAGGACGTGGATCTCGACCGCCTTTTTGAAAATGTCACCGTTTACAACGCGCGCGTAATGGGGGCGGCGCACGTGCGCAACGTCACTGATCTCGCTTGCCGCACGGCGTTGAACTACCGCGGGGTCGCGCACCTCAACATTCCGACGGATATTCAAGACCAAAAATCCGACGTACGTTCCAAACGAAATATCAAAAATCACACTTCGGAAGTGCCCGCAACAAGCGGCCGACTACCCCTCCCACACGATTTGGAACGTGCCGCGGAAATTCTGAATGACGGAAAGCGCATCGCAATTCTCGCTGGGCAAGGCGCGCTTCACGCGACCGACGAGCTAATCGCCGTCGCGGGGCGACTCTCCGCTCCGATTGTGAAAGCGCTACTTGGTAAAGCTGCGGTGCCCGACGATTGCCCCTACACTACTGGCGGCATCGGCCTGCTCGGCACCAAAGCTTCTCAGGAAGCGCTGGAAGAATGCGACACGCTGTTGCTCGCGGGAACATCGTTTCCTTACATAGAATATTACCCGAAGCCGGGAGAAGCTCGAGCTATTCAGATCGACATAGATGCGGCTCGCATCGGTCTGCGGTATCCCGTCGAACTAGGAATTGTCGCCGATTGCCGCACTACATTGGCGGCGCTCCTGCCCAAGCTTAAGCGCAATACGCACGAGAGTTTCCTGAAGGACGCGCAGAAAAAAGCGAAAGAATGGCGAGAGCTCATGGAAGATCGCGGTACCCGGCCTGATAAGCCCATGAAACCGCAAGTCGTGGCGTGGGAGCTGGGCAAGCGCCTTTCCAACGACGCAATCGTGTCCTGCGATTCCGGAACCATCGCCACATGGTTCGCCAGGCAAATCCCGGTGAAGAAGGGCCAGATGCACTCCCTTTCAGGAAACCTGGCGACGATGGCGAACGGATTGCCGTACACCATTGCCGCACAAATCGCTTTTCCTGACCGGCAATGCGTCGGATTCGTGGGCGATGGTGGATTTACGATGCTCATGGGTGAGTTCGCGACGGCCGTTCAGCACAAATTGCCGGTGAAAATTGTTGTGATCAAAAACAATTCGCTTGGACAAATCAAGTGGGAGCAATTGGTGTTTCTCGGTAATCCGGAATACGCCTGCGATCTTAGCCCCATCGATTTTGCGGGTTTTGCACGAGCATGCGGTGGAACAGGATTCACAATTGAAGATCCAGCGGAGTGCGGCGCCATACTTGACCAAGCGTTGCGCACCGAAGGGCCCGTTCTCATCGAGGCTCTCGTGGATCCGAACGAACCGCCGATGCCGCCTAAGGCGACCCTCGAGCAAGGCATGAAGCTGGCTGAAGCGCTTCTCAAAGGTACGCCGAACCGCAAGAAGATCGCGTTGACGATCGCCTCGGACACGGTGCGGGAACTTGTCTGAAGTCGCCCAGGAAACTGCGGTTCGTGCCGTCGTTCCGGTAGATTCTCTGCAGGTTCGGGCCTTTACGATTCCAACCGACGCGCCGGAATCGGACGGCACCCTCGAATGGTCGAGCACAACGATTGTCATTGTGGAAGTTTGCGGAGGCGGAGCCACATTATGGTCGGGGCTGTCTGCCCGAGTCCGACTCAGAATGCCGAAAAAAGCAGAACTAGGGTGACAAGTGATTTCACAACCAGTCCTCAGTTAAAGGGTGGGTAACTCCTCTGTAATATGCCCACTAGTGAATAATATTCAAACCCGCCAAGAAATACAATCGCGCGAACAGAATAAAGGTGTACCTTGACATCAACCGGCCTTCTCATGGAAGGATTCAGGCGGTTTGCTGGTTAGCTGTTCGCGATAATTTCCGAGTAGCCGACGATACGCTCGGAATGTGCCGGGTGCGAACGGTGTTTCAACGTGTAGTGCGTTATAGGACCGAGAGGGGCGGCCCAGCGACAAACCCATAGTGGTAGACTGATTTTCTCTATCAGGCTAGGGCCCGGACCGTGCCAAGGATTACTGTATGCCTAAAACTCGCAAGAAAAAAAACACCTTTAACCGCGATCAATTACACAAATGCCCCACCGGCATCAAAGGCTTTGACGAAGTTACAAAAGGCGGGCTTCCGAAAAATCGAACCACTTTATTTAGCGGAGGTACCGGCACTGGGAAAACCCTTTTGGGGATCAACTTTTTGATTAATGGTGCGAGCAATTACAACGAGCCAGGCATCTTCATGTCCTTTGAAGAGACAGAAGATGAACTTTATAAAGACGTGGCTTCTCTTAACCTAGATTTACAAGGGCTTGTTTCACGAAAAAAGATTCTGCTTGAACATGTTGTTTTGGAGCGCAGAGATATTCAAGAGAGCGACTTTAATCTGGAAGGTTTA
>JBBSFG010000382.1:0-2851 GCA_038238965.1 Candidatus Acidiferrales bacterium
GCGGCACGCTATCGCACTCTTTTTGAGGAATTTCATCTTGTCGGAAAAGTCGTCGGCCCCGAAGAGCCCCCTGACTTCATGCACGTCTACAATCAATTTACAATCCGTGTACAAAACCGCGACGCGCTTCGCGAAAAACTTCGCGCCCAGGCCATCCCGTCGGAGGTTTACTACCCCATTCCGCTCCACCTGCAGAAAGCATTCGAATATCTAGGATATAAGCCCGGAGATTTCCCCGAGTCGGAAAGCGCTAGCAGGGAAGTACTTTCTCTTCCCATTTATCCCGAGCTCTCCGAAGAGCAACAGCGCACCGTCGTGGCCGCCATTGCCGCATCACTCGCTTAGCAACGGGCCGTCAATTTTTCTGGCTGTGTTCCGTGACTGGCCTCAAAAGCCCTTTCTTTACCCGGAATTCGGAACCTCTCCAGCTGATTCTGTCCGAAAAGAACCCCATGACCCACACCGCCGCACTGATGGCATCTCGCAGCGGCAGCAGCCAGAGCTTGCCGGCGATGGCTCGATCCCGCAGTCCCCATACTCCCGCGGCCCATGCCACTCCAATCCGCAAAACCAGGTACGCCGTCAAATACGCAACGGCGGTCCCCGTCCAACCCGCCCCCGCCGCGACGATCGCCGCCAGCACCGCCCACGGAAGCCCGTGCGTAAAAATCATTCCCGCGTAGCCGGCCGGCCGCACGTTGCGCAATCCGATCGCCCAGCGCAGCTCATCGCCGTAAAGCTCCTGCATGGTCTCTTCGGGAAACACCACGCACACCGCTTCCCGCATGATTTCCACGCGATGTCCGTGGCGTGCGATGCGATTTCCCAATTCAAAATCGTCGGAGTGATGATCGGCCATCGATTCCCATCCTCCGATTTCCGCCAGGCGTTCCTTAGTCGTGGCCATCGACCACCCATACGCAAACTGCAATCCGCCTTCGAGTCGCCGGGCGATCAATGCCGACGGCAGCGAATCCGCGCACATCCCCAGCATCGCCAGATCAGCGGCCAAAGTACCGCCCCCAACGCAGCGGTAAAACGAGGTAACCGCTCCCACGGAAGGATCGGCGAATTCCGCCACCACTTCTCGCAAATAGTCGCTTCCCACGCGCACGTCGCTGTCGTTCATCACCAGCAGTTCGTAGCGCGCCTCTTTCACCAGCCGGTATAGGTTGCTTACCTTGTTATTTTCTCCCAGCCGTTCGACGGAAGTGACCAGCCGGATTTTCGTGTCGGGAAAATCTCGCTGCAATTTCTCGATCACCGGAACGACTGCATCCGCCGGATCCGAAACTGCGAAAATAATTTCGTATTCCGGGTAATCCACACGGCAAAAGCTCGCAAAATTCTCATACGCTTCCGAATCCATCCCGCGCACGGGCTTCAGGATGCTCACCGGCGGAGCCGTGGCATCATTGCGCGGCGGCAACCGGCGCACGCCTCGAAAGTATTTGACGATGTCGTATAGCGAAAGGAGATAGTAAACCAGTGGGCCGAGCGCCAGCAGCAACAGGAGTGCACGCACTACGATGAACACGCTAAAGTTTCTCCACCCCGTCAAACCGCCCATTGTCACGACGCGTTGAAATGATCGAACGAGAGGACTCTTCTCCGCATGATACGCCGAATGCGCCGCGATATTCGAGCGGAATCAGTCGTCCCGCGAGTCCGCCGCAGGGCTCCAGTACTAAGCGCAACGTTTAGCAACTCCATTAATTAAGTCACATTTTACCCGGCGTCATATACTGTTCACGGGAAACTCGCTAGATGAAACCAGTTCTTGAACGTCTGATCATTGAGCGCATCGAAGAAAGCATCGCCGTCAAGCGAATTCTTGCCGGCGACGCAAATTTCGTCGCGCAGGTTGCCGATACCGCCCGGGCGATTACCGCTGCGATTCGCGCCGGCGGCACAATTTTCTTCTTCGGCAACGGTGGCAGCGCCGCCGACGCTCAACATATCGCCGCCGAGCTGGCCGGCCGCTATCTTCGCGAGCGCCCCGGTTTACCCGGCTTGGCCCTCACTACCAATACTTCCTGCCTGACGGCCGTCAGCAACGATTATGGATATGACCATGTCTTCGCTCGCCAGTTACTGGCGATGGGTAAAGCTGGAGATGTCGCCGTGGGCATTTCCACCAGTGGCAATTCCGCGAGCGTCCTCCGGGCTGTCGAAGCCGCCAGGGGAAAAAAAATGGTTACGATAGGGATGACCGGCGCCGGCGGAGGAAAATTGAAACCGCTGGTCGACCATTGCCTGTGCGTAGCCTCAAGCCACCCCGCCCGTATCCAGGAAGCCCACATTTTAATCGGCCATATTCTCTGCGAGATTGTCGAAGAAGAGTTCTTTGCCGCGGGCCAGATTTCTTGATCGGCGCCGGCGATTTTCCTAATTAGCACCACACGGCGATGACCTCGTGCCGGAAATAGCGATGCCGTACTGGTTCATACCGGAAATGCGCGAGCCAGAAAGCGTGACGGTGTCTATCGGAGCCGGCCATGTCAGTGTATAGATTCCGCGCGAAGGATTGAGAGCCTGCCACCTTCCGTGGACGGTGACAGCGGAGAATGTGCCGCCAGCTGAAACCGTCACCGGAACTCCGTTCGGCCAGCGCCACGTTCCTACCAAGCCTCCGCTGCCCGTGATGCGCGTGCCGGACGTAGGATAGCCATACTGATTTCCGCCGCTCAGAGTGCGCTGGTCGGGTGAGACCGTGACGGTGTCGACGACTGCTTCGGGCCACGCGAGGGTGTAGGAATGGCGCGCGGCGTCTGACACGCGCCAGTGTCCAGTGAAGGGACCACCGGTGATGGTGCGGTCGGCGCGAATTGCGACCGGCGCGTTGTTGAAC
>JBBSFG010000383.1:0-2831 GCA_038238965.1 Candidatus Acidiferrales bacterium
CGCGAAAGGCGAACACATCGTCGGCGTCGTGGTAGCCTACGGCGGCGAAGTCGCCTGGAGCGACATCTTCGCCTCCAGCGATCTCTTCCAGCACTACTGGACCAAACTCCTCCGCAGCTACGCCGTCGAAGCCCTCGCGCGACCCACTCTTCGCGAAGTCGCCTCCCGCGAAGACGCCCACGAATTTCTGCGCCGCCTCAACGGCACCGAAAAAATCGAAAGCGAACCCAACGTCTATCGCTGGCGCGAAATCACCCAAGGCAAACTAGCCCAAATCGAACTGGAATCTCTGGAGCCCAAAATCATCACCCTCCACCGCCTCCTCCTCCACCGCACCACCTAGCAATCGGGTGGCTCCGCCTGAAATCGGCAAGATAATTGTGAAAACGCAGACGAACGTGGGGCCCCCACCCTCCGATTTTTCCAATTTTTTGGCTGCGGTTCGTCTTCGCACAATGGGAGACATTTGACATTGGTACCATATATGTTACCATAGTGCATGGTCGAAGTACGCGAATATTTAGACCGTCGCGGACACAGCCCATTTGCCGCCTGGTCTGACCGCTTGAATAGGGAAGCTGCAGTTAAAGTAGCGGCAGCCTTGGCGCGCATTCAACAAGGCAATTTTTCTAACGCCAAGGGCGTTGGAGCGGGCGCTTACGAATTCCGGATTGATTTTGGCCCCGGCTACCGGATTTACTTCGGCAAAGACGGCAACCTGCTCGTAATCCTTCTTGGCGGCGGCACTAAAAAGCGCCAACAAGAAGATATCGCCAACGCGCTGGCGCGATGGCAGGACTATAAGCAACGAAAAGCAACAGAGAGGTGACTCCCATGGCTTTAACACGAGACTTCAAAGAAACCATTCACGCGCGCGTTAAGCGCGATCCCGCCTTTCGTAAAGCGCTTCTTCGCGAGGGAATCGAAAATTTTCTCTCCGGTGATGTAGAAACCGGGAAGATCATCCTTCGCGATTTCATCAATGCCACGGTCGGATTTACCAAGCTGAGCGATGTTACCCGCCGCTCGACGAAGAGCCTCATGCGCATGCTCGGCCCGCGTGGGAATCCCCAGGCGCGCAACTTGTTCCAGATCGTCGCGTATTTGCAAAAGGCCGAGGGCGTGCGATTCCAGCTCCGCCCAACCCGCGCGGCCTTACGTACCAAGCGCCAGAAATCGTCAGCACGCTAACGAAGACGCTCAACTGCTTCACGGTGAATTTCAAATAACACATTGCGGTACTCCAGCCGATTGGGGTAAGGTCTGTCGGGTTTCGACTGCCCGTCGAATGACGCATTGGTTCTCCTCAAGCGAACGTGGCCGCCGGACTTTCCACCTACCTTTCAGAACTCGGGAGTCAACTCATGCGAACACGACCTGGTTTCTTTCCATTCATCGCGGTGCTGTGTAGTTTTGTTATCTTCCAATTATCTGGTGTCCCAACCCGTGCGCAGGACACCCCGGTGAAGCACATCACAGTGAAGCTTACGGACGCCGACAAAACCGAGGCCGGCCATGCCGACCGTGGCTTTCTGAAAGCCTGGGCCGGCAACAAAATCAGGAAACCCGCCGAGTCAAAACTGGTAGCTCACGACTCACGCGCCGCCAGTCAAGCGGTTGCCCAGGACGCCGGTGACCGCGAGGACAATCAAATCCGTTTCCCCGGCGACTTGGCGTTTCACAACGGTCACGTTGTGGAAACCGCGGAATCGCACGCTATTTATTTGCTGCCAAACGGGAAGTGTCCGATTTCCAAGTGCTGGGGCGATCCGGAAAGATTTCTGCGGGACATCGGGAAGAGCGAGTTCATCCATGTAACCGATCAATACGTAGGCCAACATGCTTACAACCGCTATACTCTCGGCGACAGCGCTTCTCTTTCCTACACTCCTCCAAGCGATCCCTTTACCGATGACGACATGCTTGCCGTCGTGCACGCCGTCGCCGCCCTCACCGGACAGACCGGTCGCCACCACATTTATCATGTGTTTCTGCCGCCGGGGCAAGACGAGTGCTTTGACGCCACATTTCAGATATGCGCCTCCAACGCGTTTTGCGCTTACCACAGCAGCGCCACTTTCCAGGACATCGGGCACGTGCTCTACACCGTAGAGCCGTTTGCCGACGTACTCGGTTGTCAGGTTCGGCCTGGAACGCCGAACGGCTCACTGATCGATTCCACTGACAGCATCATTTCGCATGAGCTGATAGAGACCATTACCGATCCCGACGGAACAGGCTGGTGGAACAGCAGCAACAACGTGCTATATGGAGAGGAGATTGCCGACGAGTGCGTGTTTTTTATTCCGCCCGTATTCTCAGACCCCGCCATCATTATCGCCAACGGACATCGTTACGCGTTGCAGCAGGAATACAGCAATCGTGACCACGGCTGCATCGCTGTGAAATAGCCCAGCCAACGGCCAGTGGCCTTGAAGCATCCATCGAATCCCAGTCACATCGTGGGGATAGTCGCAGCCTAGGGCGGAGAAGTCGCCTGGACCGACATCTTCGCCTCCAGCCGGGTGCCCCAGGTTCGCTTTCTGAACCTGGGTCTTGGGTTTCTTTTTCTAGCTCATTAGTCAGCCCTTTCTGGCAGGTGGCCAAGCCTTGCCGCTTCAAGTCTGGGATCGCTGCAAAGAGACGATCGAAGCGTTCAAGGAACATGAGTGTCAATCCGGTTTCGCTGGCAGTCCTGCGGGCGACGCACCAGCTTTCTCTTTACCGGATTGGAGTGCATGTACTCCAGTTTCTCTGTCAGCTTTTTTCGAGTGTATATATTGAAATCGTAAAAGCGACGCTGCCAGAACTGCCGAAGCCCAGGTCCTTCC
>JBBSFG010000384.1:0-2811 GCA_038238965.1 Candidatus Acidiferrales bacterium
ATTCGGCCGCGGTCCCGCCACTGTAATCGGCTGAAAAGCCGTAAGCCAGGCCACCCTCCGATGCCGCAGAGGCTGCGCGCTCTTCGCGACAAAGAGCGCTGCCATACCGCCCCGGCGTCTCGCGGGGCTTTTTTTTGCGCCGGATTTGAGAAAGAGAATTTTGTGAAGCAATCAAACCGCGCCTGGATTTGCGCTGTGTGGTATGCCCTGCTATTCGCCGCGATCACGCAGGGGGTATTGGCGGCGCAAACTACTACAGACGCGCCTGCGTATCGCGAGGTGGTCGACGAAACGGGACGCACGGTGCGCGTGCCACAACCCGTGTTGCGCATTGTGTCGCTGGCCCCCAGCCTTACGGAAACCGTCTATGCGCTGGGATTGCAGGATCGCCTGGTGGGAGACACCGATTACTGCGACTATCCAGCGGAAGCGCAGAAGAAAACGAAAGTGGGCGGGGCGATCAATCCCAGCCTGGAAGTGATCGCGCATCTGAAGCCGGACCTGGTGCTGGTGACGAAACATTTGAATACATTGGATACGGTGCACTCGCTGGACGCGCTGGGAATCGCTTCGTACGCGACGGATCCGCGTACCGTGGATGAAATTGTCGCGTCTTCACGACGGTTGGCGGATGTGCTGGGGGCTCCGGAAGCGGGAGTTTCGGTGGCGGAGGATTTGCAGCGGCGTTTGAATGTGCTGCAGCAGAAAATTGGAGGTTTGCGGCCGCGGCGCGTGTTGTTCGTGGTGTGGACCGATCCGCTGATTTCGATAGGCAAGGATACGTTTATCGCCGATGCGCTGCGGCGGGCGGGAGGCGAGTCCATCGTGGATTCGAAACAGGATTGGCCGCAGGTGAACCTGGAAGAGATTGCGCGCTTGCAGCCGGAAGTGCTGGTGTTTGCCGATTCGCATTCTGAAACAACGCCGCCAAACGTGGAGGTGCTGGCCACGCGGCCGGGATGGCGAATTCTAGATGCGGTGCGCCATCGAAATTATGTGGTGATCAGCGACGCGGTGAACCGGCCGGCGGCGCGGATCGTGTCCGCGATTGAAGATCTGGCGGTGAAACTCCATCCCGAGGCGTTTGCCGGTAAGCCGACCGCGGGCAAAACAGAAGACTCCGGATCTTACGGCGTGAAATGACCATGCGACCCCTGACCATCCAGCGGTTGTTGCTGCAATGCGCGATCCTGGCGGTGATTTTATTTGTGGTGGTCATCGTAGCGCTGAAGATGGGCGCTGTGCAGGTGTCGCTCTATGCGCTGGGGCGCGACCTGCTGCGAGTGATGGTGCATCACAGCGGTGAAATCAAAAGCGATTACGGGCTGATCGTGATGGACATTCGGCTGCCACGGATTTTGCTGGGAATTTTTGTGGGCGCATCGCTGTCGGTGGCGGGCACGGGATTTCAGGCGCTGCTGCGCAACCCGCTGGCCGATCCTTATGTACTGGGTGTTTCGAGCGGAGCGGCGCTGGGCGCGATTCTCGCGCTGATTGTGGCGCCGCATTTGAGCCTGCCGCCGGCGGTTGCGGATTTGTTGACGCCGCTGGGCGCGTTCCTGGGGGCGGCATCCACAATTGCATCGGTGTATTTTCTGGGGCGCCGCGAAGGGCAGATCGACAGCACCACGCTGCTGCTCGGGGGCATCATCACCGCATCGTTTATTTCGGCGATCATTATGTTTTTGATGACGTCGCTGACGGGCAGCAACCTGCGCGGGATGGCGTTCTGGCTGATGGGCAATCTTTCGACGTCGCTGCAGCGCAGCGTGTACTGGGTGCTGGGGATCGGGTTCGTGGTGGCGAGCGGAGCGATTTACACCACGGCGTCGGATTTAAATTTGCTGCTGTCGGGTGAAAAAGAAGCGATGCATCTGGGAGTGGATGTTCCGCGGGTACGTCTGGTGGTGTATATCGCGGCGTCGGTGCTTACGGGGCTGGCGGTGTCGGTAAGTGGAGCAATCGGCTACGTTGGATTGCTGGTGCCGCACGTGATGCGGCAGCTTTTTGGATCCGATCACCGCATTTTGCTGCCGACCGCGGCGCTGGGAGGTGCGATCGCGGTGGTGATTGCGGACACCATCGCGCGGACGATTGTGCCGCCCGCGGAGCTTCCGGTAGGCGCGATGACGGCGCTATTCGGCGCGCCGTTGTTTATTTATTTGCTGCGCAGGAGAATGGCGTGAGCACGGTTGCGCGTCCGCCGGCAGGCTCCGCGCTGCGTTCGCCGGGAGACACTTCGCGCGTGAACAACGATGTGCGATTGAGCGTGGAGCAAGTGAGCTACGCGTATTCGCCGAATCCTACGCAAGCGCCGCTTTTTACGCTGGAGGCGACCAGTTTTCAGGCGCGCGCCGGCGAGATTGTGGCCATCCTGGGGCCGAACGCCAGCGGAAAATCGACGCTGTTGAAATTGATTGCCGGTTCGCTGGAGCCGCTTTCCGGGCGCGTGCTGCTGAGCGGATTTGTGACGCATTCGCTGACGGCGAAAACGCGGGCGCAACGGATCGCCATGGTGCAGCAGGAAAGTCCGCTGTTATTTCCGGCGCGGGCGTGGGAATTTGTGCTGCAGGGGCGGCACCCGCACGGACGAGCGCTGCGTTTTGAAAGCGATGCGGACGTGATCATCGCAAAAAATGCGCTGGCGCAAGTGGGGGCGGCGGAATTGAGCGGCCGATGGATGGCGGAGCTCTCCGGCGGCGAGAAGCAGAGAGTGATTCTGGCGCGTGCGTTGGCGCAGCAGCCGCTGCTTTTGCTGCTGGACGAACCAACGCTGCACCTGGATATTGCCGCGCAGGTGGATTTGCTGCA
>JBBSFG010000385.1:0-2807 GCA_038238965.1 Candidatus Acidiferrales bacterium
CTATTTCTGGACGCCCAAGTAGAGGTTGAGACAGATTAGGTTGGGCCAGCACCCGGGTAACAGGCCGTGATTCCTTGGGTCGCTAATCTGAGACTGTGTCTAACAGAGGCCCATGGGTGGAGGCGCGGGTGGGATTCGAACTCCGTAGCCTCTCTGAAGCTTCACAAGTTACTGATTCTTCGTACCGCTAGAATCGCTACGACCGCTACAATCGCCGTAGTCGGGTACAGTTTCGGTACACATTTCGCATTATCAGGAGTTTTGTCGCTCGTCTGGCCTTTCCAACATTCCGACCATCATCGGGCTTCGTTTCGCCCGCGCCCGAATCTGGTGACGGCATGAGAGTCGTGGGGCGCAACGACCGCCACGATGCCACGCACGTCGAATTGAAGCTGATGAGTGTTGGACACCACCTCGTGCGCTTTGCACGGCTAAAAGGGCAAACGGTCAGTGAACAAACCCTATTCTGGGAGGCTGCCGAGATCGTTTGGAAGGCGAAACGGGAATATCGAGCCGAGCTGAAAGCCCGACGAGCGGAGCGAGCCGCGGTAATAGCTGCCCAATTCAGAAAATTGGGCAGTGCGGTGAGCGCATGACCACCGCACTTCACAAGAGAACCGATCAAACTTCCGCGCTCGCGAAGCGGGACGAGGCGCTTGACCGGATATTGGAGAACACTTGCCGGTCGTCCGGGACGAAACATGCGGAAGTGGGCGACGCGATCTTGGGGCAGGTGGCCGAATGTTTCGTTGAGCGGCGGTCTGCCGATGTCGTGCCGAGGCTCAAGGGCAAAACCGGACACCAACGAGTCGTGGTCGAGCACGTAAGCGTCCAACTAGGCGGGCAAGCCATTGTTGGGGCGGTAATGGGGGCAGTACCCACGGGGGTAAACACTCTTAAGGAGGGTTCACCCCATGGGTAACGGACTTGGGAGACTCAAAAACGGCAACCGTTCGGGCGATCTCAGCAAGGTTTCGAGATGCGGAGCGAAGAATCGGCGGGGTACACCATGCGGAGGCGCCGCCATGAGGAACGGACGGTGTCGGATGCATGGAGGTTTGAGCACCGGCGCAAAGACTCCTGAAGGAATTGAACGGATTCGTCGCGCAAAGACGATTCACGGCCGTTATTCGATTTCCTCGCGAACCGAATCGCAGAATTTCCGTGATTTATTGCAGACGTTCCGAAGTTTACTTCGCGGGGTTTCATGACAGATCGAGGCGAATTGACGATAAGGGCTGCCGTAAAGGCTGAGCGCGCGAGATCACGCAAGCCAGAGAATTTTAACGAGGAAGTTAGAAACGAGATGGACGCTAGGCTATCGAACTTAGAAGCCGAAACTATGATGAAACCTAATGAGCAGATCGTGAGTATTGCGGGTGAAGCGGCCGACATCCAACATCTGGGCTTCATTTCGGGGTGGCTAGTAGACACTCTGGAGAATCCCAGTTCCATCAGCGTAGACGCTTCGGAGCAACGAATGAGTCTCGCGGCTGGGGCTGGTGTGTTGCAATCCGCCGTTGACGCGGCGAACTCCGCCGAGGCAGCGAACTCCCTTGAAAAAATGCTTTGTCACCAGCTGACCGCTGTTCACAGCGCGGGGATGAAGCTCGTGGCCCGGGTCGGTGGCGGTGCAATGCCGATAGTCGAAGAAGCGCGGTTAGCGAATGCCGCGGCGCGCATGATGCAAGTATTTCAGGAGGGCCTGCTGACTCTCCAAAAGCTGAAGACTGGCGGAAGGCAGACGATGTTGGTCCAGCACGTTCAGGTTTCTGAAGGCAGCAATGCTCTTGTAACGGCAAACGTGAACACCAGTTCGCCCTCCCGCAAGATCGTTGGAGGTCTCTGATTCCACTTTACCGGTTACGGCTGCCGGCTCAACCGGTCGATGCAACACTTTCTTGGAGTCTACTCGCCGGAGTTTGACCCGATTTTGCACGCCTGCGCGAAGACCCGCGCTTCGTTGAGATTCTGGTCGCCATGGGCTTGAAGTGAAATGTGGACGAAGAGCACTTAGTCCGCATGGCCCGAACTCGATCTAGTCGACCCATTGAGGCCGCCGCGTTAATCAGGCATGTGCCTTATGTATGAGATTATGGGTGACCCTTCCTGTATGGGGATATGATGGACGAAACAATATGGATCGCGTCCAAAGTCGCACGCCGAGTGTTTCCACCATCTTCGCTTTAGGGCTTTGCATCCTCACAACTCTGCTTGTTGCTACTGCTTCTGCCTATCTCTTCGGACCGGGAAAATACTCTGGGGTGGTTGTATTTGATCGCTGGGGCAGCAGTTATCTGGTGAGCGGACCGTACATAAACTATGTATCCTCGGATGTTAAGAGCGAATTACTCCCGTACAAAGGGAAGGCCATACAAGTGGACGCATCAGAGGTGACTGGGGGTGGCCCACGCGGCGAGGACCCGGTGATCCACAAATACAAAATACTTGGCCCAGCTCCCAAGCCAAAGTGGATCGCACTCGACGGTTTGCAGCTTGTCGCCGTTAAGGCTTTTGGTCGATACACTAGGCCACAGTTTCTGATCGAGTTCCATAACGCTGGAAGATCTCCTGTCAAGATAGATCGTTCTGAAATCGGAATCTCGCTATTCAAGGCGGGAAAACTGGAATGGTCTACCTCGGACGCCGGCTCATTTGCATTCATTTCTAGCAGGCTGCTGAAAAACTCAGGAAATTGTGTAACGGAGCGTTGCGCAGTGCGTCTGATTAGACATGCGAGGAAACGATCAGCAGCAAGGACATGTTTTCAGCTACATTTCGCCGGAGCAGCGAGTACGCAAAGATCA
>JBBSFG010000386.1:0-2794 GCA_038238965.1 Candidatus Acidiferrales bacterium
AATTCGCGAGTGAAAGTGGCCGTGGAACGAAAAGAAGAGGGGCGACCGGCGCGGGCGGAGGGACACACGATGGATATCAGCGCGCACGGATGCCTCGCGGTGGTACCTGAGCAATTCGAAGTAGGGGAAACGCTGATGGTGACGAATTTGAGCAATCGGAAAGAGTGCGAGGCGGTGCTGGTGTGGCGCGGGCACCAAGGAACGTCGGGATGGGAATTGGGATTGTTGTTGCAGCGGCCCGAGGCGGATTTCTGGGAGCTGGAGTTTTAGAGCGAGTTTCGTATTGGAACGAGATTTCCACCGAGGATTTTCCGTTGGATGGTTACTTTTCGCTTGCCATTATATGGGCTGGGAACGTAGAGTTAGCTAGCTCTAGGGGGTTTTCTACGGACGACACCCATATACAGGATGAGGTTTGCCGGATCGCGGACGGCTGGAAATTGAACGCGCGGGCAGAGGCAGAAAAAATATGACTGCCATCATCACGGTTGCCAATCAAAAAGGCGGCGTCGGAAAAACGACCACGGCAATAAATCTATCGGCATCCCTAGCGCATCGCGGCAAACGAACGCTGCTCATCGATTTAGATCCCCAAGCAAATTCCACCATTGCATTCTTTGCATCCGGCGAAGTGGCCACATCGATGTTCGATGTGCTGAGCGATCAGCGCGTACAGATGTCTACGGTGGTGAAGGCTACGAAGGATCCGCTGTTGTTTGTGGGGCCGGGAAGATTGGCGTTGGCGAAACTGGAGCAAGTGCTGGCGGGACAATTCGACGCCCCGTTTAAATTGAAGGATGCGCTGGCGACGATACAAAAAGATTACGACTACATCGTGCTGGACACGCCCCCTTCGCTGGGAATTTTGACGGTAAACGCGCTGGTGGCGTCGACGCACCTGCTGGTGCCGATTCAGTCGGCGTATTTTGCGATCGAAGGTACGGACGATCTGCTGGAGACGTATGAAAGAATCCGGGCGCGTCCGAATCCAGGGCTGAAGATGCTGGGCGTGGTGATTACGCTGTTCGATAAGCGGACGAATATTTCGCGGGACACGCACGGGCAGATCCGCACGGTGTTTGGCGAAGTGTTGTTCAAGACGAAGATCAGCAAGAATGTGCGCCTGGAGGAAAGTCCGGCGTACAAAGAAACGATTTTGACGTTCGCTCCCAAGTCGCCGGGAGCGCTGGAATACAAGAAACTGGCCGGGGAGGTTATCCAACGTGTCGAAGAGGATCGGGTTACCCGTCACGCTGAAGATGCGGCATGACGCGCACTACGTCGAATCACTAACAAGCTATAGCGGGGCGGCAGTGGGGAGGATGATTCCGGTAGAGCGGATCCGTCCGAACCCGGACCAGCCGCGGAAGGCGCTGGGTGATTTGCGCGAGTTGACGGATTCGATCCGCGAGAAGGGCGTACTAGAGCCGCTGCTGGTGCGGTTCATCGCGCGGGAGGATTGCTTTTATATCATTTCGGGCGAGCGGAGGTATCACGCTTCGCGCGCGGCAGGATTGCGGGAAGTACCGTGCATCGAGAAGACCGCGGACGATGCGGAGACCCTGGAAATCGGGCTGATTGAGAACCTACAGCGCAAGGATTTGACGGCGTTCGAGGAAGCGGACGGGCTGGACCGGCTGGGCACTCAGTTTGAATATACGCATGATGATATCGCGAGGAAAATCGGGCGGGCGCGAACGTCGGTGACGGAGACGCTGTCGCTGCTGCACATTCCGGAAGCGTTGCGGAAAAAGTGCGCGGAGCAGGGGATCAATACCAAGGGACTGCTGCTGCAAATCGCGCGGCAACCGACCGAGAAGAAGATGCTGGAGACGATTCAGCGCATGATGCAGGGCGGTTTGACGCGCGATGAAGCGCGGAGGGAGCGCCAGGAGCATGTAACTGGTCCGCAAAAGCCGCAGCCATTCTTGTTCCAGTTCGAGCCGGAGAATGAGGAGTTCAGATTCAGGATTCAGTTCAAGAAGAGTCATGTGTCGCGGGACGAATTGATCCGCACGCTGCGGGGGATATTGTCGCAGCTGGAGGGATCTTCGTCGTCTGAGGCGGATTCGACGGCGGCGTAAGAGTGGTTGGTGCCTGAGTTGGCCTGGGGCCTTAAACATTAGATTCCTCACCCGCCTGAAAAGCGGCGGGAATCGGAATGACTGGCGTGTTGGAGTTGGTATTTGATTGGCGGGTCTGATTGAAGTTCATCCTGTAATAATTCATTCAAAAATCTAGCATTTGCGTGGGCGACTGCCAGCGGACTTTTCGCTTGGCCTGACGTCTATGTTGGAGTGGGTGTCCTCGTGGGTTACGCGGGCGAGGATTGAGTAGCAGATTCCTCACGCGCCGCTATGCGGCGGTTCGGAATAAATCTTTTTGGGGTGGTGGGGAACCTTGTGCGGCTTGGGTTCGTAGAAAACTAGTAGCGAAGCAATCGCGGCCGGATAGTTGGCAGTTCATTGCGCAAGGTGGCAAGCTTACTTCGCAGGGGCGGGGGATGAAAAACCTGTTTAGCGATCTACGGTACGCGATGCGCCAATTTAAGATGTCGCCGGTTTTTACTGCGGCGGCGGTACTGACACTGGCGTTGGGGATTGGCGGGACTACGGCGATATTTACGCTGATCCATGCGGTGATGCTGCGCTCCTTGCCGGTGGCTGACCCGGGGCAACTGTACCGGATAGGGGAGGGCGACGATTGCTGCGTGGAAGGCGGTCCGCAGGATCGCTGGGGAATGTTTTCGTTCCCGCTTTTCGAGCGGCTGAAGAAGGAGACGCCGGAGTTTGAG
>JBBSFG010000387.1:0-2771 GCA_038238965.1 Candidatus Acidiferrales bacterium
AGTTCTTGCCCCAGTTTCTCGGCAAACCGTGGATATTGCAGCACCAGCGCGCACTGTACATACATCGCGCTGTGCAATCCGCTGGACAACTCGAAATGCCCGTGCCGTATCGCCCCTGCGTCCTCCAACATCTTCAGCAACTCGTCCCGTTTTAGCATCGCGTGACTAACCGAACCTCGCCTCTAACCGTCGAATCGTCAGCAGCCTAGCTTTCGCTCTCTGCGTTGTCAACTATGCGAGCCCCTGCTAAACTGCTTTTCGTTCGGAAACGCCGCGCGGGCGATCGTTGCATCTCCCCTTTTTATGATTTTTATGTAAATCGAACGAAACAAATACCGTGCCGCTAACGTTTTACCAGTGAGAGCCAGGCAGCCAATCCATCCCTGAGGGGATACTTTTCAGAGGGGTAAGGAATAACATGAGCTTGAAGCGGGCGACCGCGAAGCGGTCCATCTTTGGCACATTCTCCAGAGCAGTGGCACAATTCATTCGACCCCTCGTTGCCGTGGCCTTGGCGCTGTTCGTGGCTGGCGCGGACGTCGGCCCGGCCTTTGCCCAGAATCCTCCTGCTCCGGACCCCGCCCAGCAACAGCCTCAGCCCGGCACGCCCGGTAATGTACCCCCGGCTTCTCAGGCCGGTCCCGAAGCCGCCGCTGGAACCGCTCCGCCGCCTGCTCCTCCGATTCCCGTCGCGTTGGGCCTTTCCAAACACAGATATGTAAACGGCGCCCGCTCCTTTCCGACTCTCATCGCGCCCTACACCCCCATTCGCATTGACGAGCCCGACCTGGTCAATTCTCCGCGCATCGATCAGTTGATTCACGATGGCAAACTCGAAGTCAGCTTGGCGGACGCCGTCGAGTTTGCTCTCGAAAACAATCTCGACATCGCTGTGGCGCGCTACAATCCGTGGATCGCCGACACCGACATTCTGCGCACCAAGTCCGGCGGACAGGGCCGTGGCACCACTGGCGCAGATTTTGGCACTTCGTCCGCCAACATCACGCCCAACAATCCTTTCGTCTCCTATGACCCGGTCATCACCGCCGTCGCTGAGATTGATTCGCGCACCACTGCGGTCAACAACCCTTTCTTGTCTGGAACGGGCGTCGGTGCCAATAGCCTCACGGGCTTGCACTCCCACGCGGATATTTTTAATTTGGGGTATAGCCAGAGTTTCAGTCCCGGCACCACCGTCAATGTCGCCTGGGATAACACCCGCTCTTCCTCCGGTTCGACAGCCAACTTTTTTAATCCCAGCGTGCAGTCTTCTCTAACCGCCGGATTCAGTCAGCAACTGCTCAACGGCTTTGGAACTTTCATTGGCCGCCGCAATATCATGATTGCGAAAAACAATCGCAAAATTGCTGACCTCGTCTTCACCCAGCAGGCCATCACCACCGTCACCAATACCATCAACGCCTACTGGGAACTGGTCTACGCCCGCGAAAATGTCAAAGTGCAGCAGCAGGCCGTCGCCGTTTCCGACAAGCTTTTCAACGACAACAAAAAGCAGCTCGAAATCGGCACCATGGCGCCCCTCGACGTCACCCGCGCCGAATCCGAAGTCGCCAGCGACCGCCAGAATCTTATCGTCGCGCAAACCACCAAGCTTCAGGACGAGCAAGTCCTGAAAAACGCCATGACTAAGAATCCTCTGGCGTCGAATCTTATCAACGTCGAGATCATTCCCACCGATCTTCCCGCTCCCATCGAGGCCGTCGAAAATTCTTCCTTCGAATCCGCCATTCAGGAAGCCTTTCAGAAGCGCCCTGATCTTCAGGAGCAGACTTACAACTTGAAGAACTCGGCCATCGAAGTACACGTCACCAAGAACGCGCTGCTTCCCACCTTGACCCTCAGTGCGCAGTACGGTTCATCCGGCTTGGCTGGTAATTCCCCGATCCTCGGCACGCCCGTGGTCACCGGCGGCACACCGATCGTGGACGTCAACGGCAAACCCGTGTCCATCACCGGGCCCGGTGGCGTACAGACCCCCATTTTTCAGCAAACCGTCAACACCCCGGTCGTGGGAACTTCCCAACAAGGATTCGGCACCGCCCAGAACCAGATTTTCACCAATCAATTCCCCGACTATTTCGCGTCGTTGAATTTGTACCTGCCGCTGCGCAATCGCTCCGCGCAAGCCGATAACGCCCGCGCCACCCTCACCCAGCGTCAGCTCGAAACGCAGTTGCAGCAATTGAAAAACGCGGCGCTGCTCGATGTCCGCAACACCTACATCGCTTTGCAACAGGACCGCGCCCGAGTAGACGCGGCCATCAAAGCCCGCGAGCTCCAGAAGCAAACCTTCGAAGCCGAGCAGAAGCGCTACACTCTCGGCGCTTCCACCGTCTACAACGTGATTTTGACTCAACGCGATTACGTCGTGGCCCAGGGCACCGAGCTGCGCGCCTTGTCCGACCTTGTGGAAGCCAAAGCGAATTTCGAGCGCGCCGTCGGCCGCACCCTGGAAGTCAACCGCGTCACCATCGCCAGGTCGGGCACCGGTTCCGGCCTCTCCGAGTTTGAACACGACACTCTGATCCCCGGCACCCTGCACGGCCAGGTCGTCGGCACCGACAAGATTTTCACCAACTCCACCCCATCCGACAAATAGCCCAGCCACGCGCATCCCACATGCGTGTCCTACCGCGCATCGCCAATCCCAATCCGCCGCCTTTGGCGAATGGCGGGTTAGGAATCTGCTGTTTCATCCTCGATCGCGAAGCCAAGCTGATCTGACGACAACCATTCCCGTTCTTGGAGCA
>JBBSFG010000388.1:0-2750 GCA_038238965.1 Candidatus Acidiferrales bacterium
CCCCATTCGGAAATACGTTTTCATGTGCACCCCGACGCGGATCGGCCCGGTGGCGCCCTGACCCGCCGTTTCGCCCGCCAGCGCCAGCCCGTCGACCGCGTACAAATTCTGCGAACGCTGCAATCCGTTCAAAAAGCGCACAACGGAAGTGTATTCTCCGTCCACGGTGATATCGATGGAGATTTCCTGCATTCCGCGATTAGGAATCTCCTTCTGTTTGAAATCACGGTTTTCAATCTGCGCCCCGGCCTTTTTCGCGATGCTGTCCAGCTCCGCGGAAACGGAAGAGTACCCTGCGCTCACCGGCAGCAGCGATTGTTCGAAGCGGTCGCAATCTCTCTGAATCGCCGGGGTAAGTTGGCGAATCGCTTCGCCCCGCTTGGTGTCGGCCTTCAACAAATCGTATTCCTTATTCTGCGCCGCCAGCTCCTGCTGCGGAGTGTGCGGCGCGGAGCTGAGTTGCCAGCTATACGCCGCCAGTGCCACGTCGGCGAGCACCAATAGACCAAGCGCCCCGATGATCACTCGCTTCTGCAATTTGACGTCGCGCTTCATTAGCTCCTCGAATAAACGGCGGTAAGCTCTACAACTTTCTGGTCGCCGGGCGAACTGCTCTTGGAAGGCGCGCGCTCGCTGTCCAGTTCAATGTCGCTGAACTGGTGCGACGCTTCCAGCGCGCGCAGAAATTTCAATTTCGCCTCGTCCGTGGCGGTTCCTACCGTCAATTTTACCTCTACGCGGCCCTTCACCTGGTGTGGCTCGATGCTCACCACGCGCACGCCGCCGGGCAAAATGCGCTCCAGGTCCATGAACATTTGCGTCCAGTTAAAGCTGCGCCCATCGATCAAGGAATTCAGAAACGCGGCGCGATCGTGCAGCTTGGCATTTTCGGGTTGCGAGAAGAACCGCTCCAGATCCGCGCGTTCCGCCTGCAACTCTGCGATCCGCCGGCCCGTCGCGTCGGTCTGCGACCGCAACCGCGCGTCCACGTTTTTCACCGAGTACACGTGCCAGCCCAGGCTCAAAAACAAAATTCCGGCAATCATCGCGACGAACCCTGCCGCCACCAGGAAGCGCCGGTGCGTTTCCTGCGCTTTGGTTGCTAGGTTGAGCCGTACTCTCATGATCTATAAAAGCCTCGTGCTTCCAGAATGGCTGCCGGTCAATTTAACTCCGGTGCATCGTCCAGCCGACCAGTCCTTCCAGTTCCCGGTCTGCCAGCGGTCGCACATCGTCTTGCACCCGCGCTCCGGAAATCGCCGAATGCAGCAACGATCCCACCTGGCACTGAAATTCCTGTTCGAACGGCTGGATAAATTCCGGCAGGCGCGTTCCCAATCCGGTTAAACACACCGCCTGCACACCTTCCCGCCAGGTGTCCTGATAAAACGCCGCCACCGGATAGATTTCCTCCAGCAGCATCGCCGGCGTAAGGTTCACGCCTTCCGCTGGCAACTCCGTGCAGCGATATCCGCACAGCATCCCTTCGCGCACGATCGCGGTCGTCAGCGAATTCCCCGAGACGCGCGCCAGCAGCGTGGGCCGCTGGTCGTCCAGCAGAGTAATGGCCGCCAGCGACGAGCTCAACACCACTCCGGGGCGCAACTCCGCCGCCTCCGCCAGCGCCTCATATTCGCGAATGATGCGCAAGCGTGCCAGCGCGGTCACAATATCCACGCCTTCCTCGCGCGGCGATTGCCGCATGTACGAAATCAGCGTCTCATCCACTTCAAAGGGGACGCTTTTCTTCAATTTCCAGCGCAACATCGGCTCCGCCTCCTGCGTGGAGCGCGGAAATTCATCGTAATGCTGCACGAAAACGCGAATCACCGGGTCCGGCAGGATCAGTGCGACATCCTCGTCTTTCGCGCGCAACCGGATGCACGCGTTGTTTACCGCCAGCTTTACCGCCGCGGCGTTTCCGATATTCGATTCCACTGCCGACGGCACAATCGCTCGCAGTGGAAGCGGTTCCACGGCGTAGCCGTCCAGCGCGCCCGTTCTGCCAAAACGCGCCATCGCCACTCGTTCGGGCGTAATTTCCATCGCCAGCGGCGGGTGCGGAGTAGCGTCCAGCCAGCGCGTCACCTTGCGGATAAATTCGCTCTTGTAAATTCCCTGTCGAAATGCGGTCGCGCTATTCAACGAAGGTCACCTTGTTGATTTCCTTCACGCTGGTCACACCGTCGCGAATCTTGGCCAGCCCGCTCTCCCGAAGAGTGATCATGCCTTCGTCGCGCGCGATGCGCTTGATTTCAGAAGTCGGGCGGCGGTCCACGATCATTTCACGAATGCGGTCGGTCAGGTCCAGCAGCTCGCAGATAGCCGTGCGTCCGTGATACCCGGTTCCCGAACACTCCAGGCAGCCGGCGCCCTCCATCAACGTCACCCCGCTCCACGCCGCGGGATCGAGTCCCGCTTCCCTCAATTCCGTGTTGCTATAATTTTTCGGCCGCCGGCAATTCATGCAGATGATGCGCACCAGCCGTTGCGCCATGATGCAGTTCAACGCCGAAACGAAATTGTAAGGCTCAACGCCCATGTTGATGAAGCGCCCGATCACGTCGGTCACGTTATTGGCGTGCACGGTGGTGAACACCAGGTGGCCCGTCAACGCCGACTGGATGGCGATTTGCGCCGTCTCCTGGTCGCGAATTTCGCCCACCATGATTTTGTCCGGGTCGTGGCGCAAGATGGAGCGCAACCCCCGCGCGAAGGTCAGCCCCTTTTTCTCATTCACGGGAATCTGC
>JBBSFG010000389.1:0-2666 GCA_038238965.1 Candidatus Acidiferrales bacterium
ACGACGCGAATGTCGCATCCCTCGGAGCGGTTGTCAACGGCGTTCGACCTGCAAAGTCGAAATTTGCGGAACCACGAAGGCTCTGATCGGGACCCGAGGCGAATCGCTTAAACCCATAATGCCAAGAGCGCCGCTGACCGTCGCTGGAGTATTGTATTGCCTTTGGAGATGGGCTCTGGGAAAAAGGGCAGACGTTGCAGAAGGGACGAGGTGCTATGGGCGCAAAAAAGAAAATGACAATGGGAGTGATCGTCGGTAACCGTGGTTTTTTCCCCGATCATCTGGCGAGGACCGGCCGGGAAGTGATGCTGCGGGCATTGGACAAGGCAGGAATCGCGGCCATCATGCTGGATGACACCCAGAGCAAACAAGGCGCGGTGGAGACTTACGAGGAAGCCAAACGATGCGCGGAGCTATTTCGCAAGCACGCGGACCAGATAGACGGAGTCATCGTGACACTGCCGAATTTCGGGGACGAGCGGGCAGTGGCCGATACCTTGCGGCTTGCGCGGCTAGGAGTGCCGGTATTGGTGCAGGCCACGCCGGATACGCCGGGCAAAATGATGATCACGCACCGGCGCGACAGTTTTTGCGGAAAAATGTCCGTGTGCAACAACCTGACACAATACCGGATTCCTTTTTCATTGACGGCGTCCCACACGGTGCAGCCCGACTCCGCGGAGTTTGATACAGACCTCACGTGGTTTGCGGGAGTCTGCCGGGTCGTCCAGGGCATGCGTGGACTGCGGATCGGGGCTATGGGCGCACGGCCGGCGGCGTTTAACACCGTCCGCTACAGTGAAAAGCTGCTGGAGTCTTCGGGAATCTCAGTGGTGACGCTGGATCTTTCCGAAGTGCTGGGACGCATCGCAAAAATGAAGGAGACCGACGAAGCCGTCGCTGGCAAAGTTGCTGCTATTGGAAAATATGTGACCACCACCGGCGTGCCCGAGGCTGCCATCGTCAAGATGGCCAAGCTGGCTGTGGCGGTGGACCAGTGGATGTCTGCGGAACAACTGCAGGTCAGCGCGGTGCAGTGCTGGACTTCTCTGGAAGAAAACCTGGGGGTCGTGCCGTGCACGGTGATGAGCATGATGAGCGAGGAGCTTCTGTCCAGCGCATGCGAGGTCGACGTATGCGGAACGATCAGCATGCACATGCTCAGACTGGCTTCCGAAACACCCAGCGCTTTGCTGGATTGGAACAATAATTATGGCGACGATCCCGATAAAGCGGTGTGCTTCCATTGCAGCAATCTTCCAAAACACTTTTTCCGCGACGTGAAGATGGATTACCAGGCAATTATTGCGGGTACCGTGGGCGTGGAGAATACCTTTGGAACCTGCGAAGGGCGGGTGAAGTCCGGGCCGATGACCTATGCGCGCTTTTCGACCGATGATGCGAAGGGAATGATTCGCGGATACCTGGGTTCAGGGAAATTCACAGATGATCCCCTGCAGACATTTGGAGGGGCAGGCGTTGTGGAGATCCCTCAATTGCAGAAGTTGCTTCGATACATTTGCAGCCAAGGCTTTGAGCACCACGTGGCGGCAAATTTTTCTTCGGTTGCCGGGATCGTGCACGAAGCAGCTACGGGGTATCTTGGTTGGGCGACCTATTGGCACGATGAGAAAGGTCACTGCTAGCCGAGAGGCGTTCGACCCAGCCGTGAAGTCAAATTTGGTTGGAGCCGAACACCGCACGCAACGAAGGATAGATGCGGCGGTAGGTCTGATAACCAGCAAGCATCTGAGCGCTGTTCGCGACATCGGGGTAAGTCGTGCCGGCTACGCGAACCACGGCGTCGCAAGCCTGATCGACACTTGACCAACAGCCAGACCCGACTCCGGCCAGAATCGCGGCGCCATACGCAGCGCCTTCTTCGGCTTCCACCACTTCCACCGCGTGCCCGTAAACGTCCGCCTGGATTTGCCGCCACAGGGGCGAGCGGGCTCCCCCGCCGCCCAAACGGATGTGTTCAACTGGAACGCCAAGCTCGTCGAGAATGGTGAACGTATCCTTCAAACTGTAGGCCACGCCTTCGAGAATGGCGCGCACCATGTGTGCCCGAGTGTGAGAAGCCGATAAACCGAGGAACGCCGCACGCGCGTGGGGATCGAGGTGCGGAGTGCGCTCGCCCATAAGATATGGCGCCCAGAAGACGCCTTCAGAACCAGGCTTAACGGTTGCGGCCTCTTCGGAGAGACGTTCGTAATTGCCAGGCGAGTCGCCCGGCAAAACGCCAAAGCAGTCGCGAAACCAGCGCAGCGACAACCCCGCAGATTGCGTGACGCCCATGACGTGCCAGCGCTGGGGAATCGCGTGACAAAAGGTATGCAATCTACCGAGGGGATCCATTGCCGGGCGATCCGTGGCGGCAAACACCACACCGGAAGTTCCAATCGTTGCGCTTACTACGCCCGGTCGAATGATGCCGGTCCCGACGGCGCCGGCGGCCTGATCGCCTGCGCCGGCAATCACAGGCGTTCCGGATTTCAAGCCCGTGAGTGTGGCCGAGTCTTCGGAAATGTTTCCGCAGATGGCCTGCGATTCGAATAATTCGGGAAGGAAGCTCGACTCGATGCCAGTCTTGCTCAGTACTTCGCCACTCCATGTTCTGCGGGCGACATCGAGCAGCAGCGTCCCCGAAGCGTCCGCGACATCTG
>JBBSFG010000390.1:0-2597 GCA_038238965.1 Candidatus Acidiferrales bacterium
ATACTGGTTCGATATCCATCATCCATTTTCCCCGAAGCTTAAGATCAAAGATGAACCGCCGCCGCGAGGTTGCCGTATCGGATAAGGCCTCTCGTAGAAGGATTTTTTGCCGATGTTGCACCAATCGCATCCTCCCAAGAACTGACGCCGTGGACAACTACAAGCACACCGTCCTCATCAAAAAATCAAAATTTTCGGCTGCGGAGAGTAATTCTTGGCGGTCATGGGTGTTTTTAGTTTAGCCTGAACTATGCGTGCGCGTTTAGTCGTGGCAGTTTCCGCCGTTCTTGCGATTGGCTTGCTCGCGTGGTGGTTGGTGCGAGCCAGGCGCGTCCGTGCGCCGGACGCTGGCACCGAGTCTGCCCCTGTAGCGGTATTTTCGAACGACGGCACATCCGAGCCAGTCAACGCTTCCGCCGCTGCCCCCACGGCTATCTACGCGCATAATTTGATGCTGCGCAAGGGATCCACTGGCTTCCGTGTTTATGTGCGCTGGCTTCGCGGGCAGATGGCGCGCACCTCGCGTGCCGTTAACCCCTCCTTCGATGAACCCGATTCATTTGTCCTCGACGTGAAAACAGGCGTGGTGCACACCAACGTCGGAGACCTCGCGAATTTCCTGAACGACAGCGTAACCAATTCGCCGCTGAAGAACATCAAGCTATCCGGGGACGGCGACCAGCTCAAGGTAAGCGGCACGTTCCATAGAGTGCTACCTATCGAAGCGATCGCCACCATCGGAGTGGCACCCGACAACCGCATTCAGATGCACGTTACGAAAATCAACGTGCTGAAGCTTCCTTTCAAGAGACTTCTGGGGGGGCTGAATGTGACCGTCGCCAGCCTGTTTCACCCCAAAGATATTCCCGGGATAGAAGTGAAAGACAACGATGTGTTTTTGGATACCGCCAAAGCGGTTCCGCCGCCGCACATTCGCGGGCAACTGACCAGCATCCGCATCGTCAATCCCGACATCCAGCAGATCTACGGCAACGCGCAGGTGGACGTGTCGCGTGTGGCGCAATGGCGGAATTTTCTGCAGCTGCAGGGCGGCACCATCGATTTCGGGAAACTCACCATGCGACACGTCGATCTGATCATGGTCGACCTCTCGGACAACGCCTGGTTCGACCTGGATCTGACCAACTACCAGGACCAACTGGTGAACGGCTACACGCGAATGACTCCCGAGGCCGGTTTGCAAATTTTCATGCCCAGCCTGGAGCAGATTCCCGCCGACAAGAAAAATCACAGCATCAGCATGGAATGAAGCATCGCAACTTGCCCCCGCCGGCGGATATAACGTCGCGTCAATAATCGAGAACCGCTCCGGCACGCTCAGGTTCGACTGTGCGGTTGCTGCATCCAGAATCTGCTTGTTACACTGGTCGTGGGAAACAAACCGCGGCGTTTCTATCCAACCCTTAGTTATATTTTGAATTTTTCAGCGCAGAACTGCAGTGCGCGGCAGCAATCGGCGCGTTTAGGAGAGCGGCATGGCCGGATTCGGCGGAGTGGATTTCATCGATTTCGATTCGCAGTTGAACGACGAAGAAAAGCTGGTACGCCAGACGGCGCGGCAATTCGTCGACAACGAGATTATTCCCATCATCGAAAAGCACAGCCGGGAAGGCACGTTTCCAAAACACCTGGTGCCGCAGCTGGGCGAGCTGGGATTTTTTGGCGCGAATCTGCATGGCTATGGATGCGCGGGCATGTCCAACGTGGCCTATGGGCTGGTTACGCAGGAGCTGGAGCGCGGCGACTCGGGTTTGCGCAGCTTTATCTCGGTGCAAAGCGCCCTGGTGATGTATCCCATTTATACCTACGGCTCGGACGCGCAGAAAGACAAATGGCTGCCGCTGCTGCAACAAGGCAAAGCCATCGGTTGTTTCGGATTGACGGAGCCGCAATTCGGTTCGAATCCCGGCGGTATGCTGACGCGTGCGGTAAAAAAAGGCGCCAGCTACGTGCTGAACGGCGAAAAAATGTGGATCACCAGCGGCTCTATCGCGGACGTAGCCGTGGTGTGGGCCAAGTGCGAGGACGAAAAAATTCGCGGCTTCCTGGTGGAAAAAGAACGGCCGGGGTTCAAGACTTACGATGTGCACGGCAAATGGTCGTTGCGCGCCTCGGTGACCTCCGGACTGTCTTTCACCGATTGCGAAATCCCGGAAGAAAATCTGCTGCCTAAGGTGACCGGGCTGAAAGGCCCGCTGGGCTGCCTGAACCAGGCGCGCTACGGCATCGGCTGGGGCGCGCTGGGAGCGGCGATGGCGTGCTACGACACGGCGCTGCAATATGCCAAGACCCGCAAGCAATTTGCGAACAAGCCCATCGCTTCGCATCAGCTGGTGCAGGAAAAACTGGCCTGGATGATTACCGAAATCGTGAAGGGGCAACTGCTGGCGCTGCACGTAGGGCGGTTGAAGGATAACGGCAAGGTAGATCCCGCACACATCTCCATGCTGAAGATGAACAACGTGGCCATCGCCCTGGAGACAGCGCGCAAGGCCCGCGACATTCTGGGTGCCAACGGCATCGTGGACGACTATCCCATCATGCGCCACATGAACAACCTCGAAAGCGTATCCACC
>JBBSFG010000391.1:0-2572 GCA_038238965.1 Candidatus Acidiferrales bacterium
CGTGCCCGGCATCATCAATCGCGATTTTGCCGACGTGAAAGCCATCATGTCCGGCCAGGGCTACGCGGTGATGGGCACCGCCGTCGCTACCGGCACGAATCGCGCGGTGGACGCCGCCAATCGCGCCATCGCCAGCCCGCTCCTCGAAGACAATTCCATTCAGGGCGCCCAGGGCATTCTCATCAACATCAGCGGCAGTTCCAGCCTCACCCTTCATGAAGTGCACGAAGCCAGCAGCGTCATCCAGAAAGCCGCGCACGAAAACGCCAACATTATTTTTGGCGCCGTGCAGGACGACGCCATGAAAGACACCATCAAGATTACGGTCATCGCCGCCGGCTTCAAGGACGCCAACAAAAAGAACATCCACCAGAAACCGTCTTTCCTGGCGAAGACCTGGAAGGCCGGTCCGGAAGTTCAGGAACCGCAGGTAGTCCAGGCGCAGGAAGAACCGCCGCGCCCGCCGCAAATGCCCAACGTCGTCCACCAGGTCCAACAAAATGTCCGCGAACGAAACGATATCGCCTCGGACGACCTCGACGTCCCAACATTCCTGCGCCGCCAGGCTCAAAAAGCCGGCGCGTAATGTAAGCAAAGCCTTCGGGCTTAGCGAAGAGCCGTTCACCTGAACAGGAATTCGCAAGCTAAGCAAATCTCATACAGTGAAGGGCGCAGCTGACTGCGCCCTTTTTTCTTACTACGATCGCTCTTCACGCACCATCAACAGACTCACACGCGTCGTCATTCCGAATCCCGCCGCCTTTTCCAGGCGGGTGAGGAATCTGCTGTTCGTAACCGTGGCTCCGTCTTTTCGCTCAAACAAAATCCGCGGACAACTGTCGCTGGTTGACTACGAACCGGACCGCAATCTTGCAACAAGTTCCCGCACGCCGCGCTCAAACGCCGCGTAGTCCGTCCGCGGATAAGGCAGCGCGCTGCTCAAACCGGAATGAAACTCTCGCGCGCGTGTCGCGGCCGCAACCTGCAAAACATTGTCAGCATTTATTCCCGCGCCCGGAATAATCGTGATCCGCTCCACGGCCGCGTCAACAAGCGACGCGATATTCTCCGCACCTTCGAGAGCGCTCGCCGCACCACCGGAAGTGAGAATGCGCGTTGCGCCAGTTTCCCCAACATCTAGCAAAGCCTGCGACAAGTTCGCGCTCTCGTCGAAAGCGCGATGAAACGTGACCGGCAACGGTTTCGCGAGCGATACCAATTCGCCGGTCCGCCGAATATCCACGAACTTGTCCGGCTTCAGAATGCCAAGCACCAATCCATCGGCGCCAGCAATCTTCGCGCGCTCAACGCTCGCCTTCATCTCCTCAAATTCCGCCACCGAATAAACAAAATCGCCGGCACGAGGACGAATCATCACAAAAACAGGTATCTGAATCTGCTCGCGCACCACATGCAGCAACGCCGCGTCAGGAGTGACGCCGCCAACGGAAAGATCTCCGCATAGTTCCAAGCGATCGGCCCCGCCGCGCTCCGCAGCCACAGCGGCTTGCAAAGTGTCAACGGCAATTTCAAGCAGAGGGAATTTCACAGGAAGTAGCAAGAGTTATAGCGTGCAGCAAAAGCAGACGCAAGCCCCGCATCAGCCGGGTTTTAAATCCAGCCCAGCGACGCGAACCTGGTGATTGACGCACATCCCAGCCCCACTCCCAGAATCATTCCGGCGAGTACGTCGCTCAAAAAGTGCATACCCAAAACGATGCGCGAGAAACCGATGCTCAGCGCAAAAAAGAAAAGCGTGCCTTCCATTCCGGGATAGAAATAGCTCAACACCAGCGCGATGGAAAACGCAGTCATGGTGTGACCCGACGGAAACGAAAATTTGTCCGGCGGCAAAACTTTTGACCAGCAGTGCGGCTCGAACTGGCAGGGCCGCACGCGATGGCTCAAATGTTTCAGCGCTTTGAAAACCATCACGCCGCAAAGCGCCGCGGATCCAGCCGCTGTCACCGCGGCATAACGTTGCGGGCCGCCCCACGCCAGCAGCATGATTCCCAGACCGTACCACAGCCAGCCGTCGCCCAGCCGCGTGGACAAAATCATCCACACGCGAAACCATCGCGGCGCGCGCCAACGGTTTATCTGCCGCATCACGCGATGATCGCGGCGTTCGATGAATCCCCACAACATGCGCGTTACAGTCACGGCCTCACCTCATATGGCTGCGCCCGTCGACGAACTCAAAGGAACGCCGAACGCCAGATGTTCCGGAAAAAAATCGTGTGCTCCCTCGCCGACGTCCCACAAAAGTCGAGTGCGGCGCTCGCGGCCTTCGAGAATGGCCGCCCATTTTCTGGAAAAGCGCATTTCGTTCAGCCAGTGGCCGGCCGTGAAAAACGGTACCAGCACCGCGAGAGGCGAAATCGCCGTGGTCCACGGCTTGTCTTCCAGCAGGGAATTGACAATGCTGAAAACGTCGGCGGTAAGTTTCGCGTACCGGCCGTGCACGCCGTGTATGCGGCCGCGGCCCTGCAGCAGCCCGGCAAAAAATTCTTCCACCGTGCGGGCTCCGGGCACTTCCGTGTGCGTCAATCCCACTCCCGCGATGGTGTGC
>JBBSFG010000392.1:0-2545 GCA_038238965.1 Candidatus Acidiferrales bacterium
GAAGAATAAAACCGCTCGATCAGCTCGTGAACCAGTCCGCGGCTCACCAGCGGATGATCGATCAAGCACAGCAGTATTCCGTCCGTGCCGCCGGGCAAACTGCGCAATGCCTCCTGAATCGAACTGAGCTGCCCCTTCTCCCAATCCTCGTTGACAACAATTTCTTCCGCTCTCAATGACACCGCTTCCGCAATGACGCCGGCATCCGGGCCCAAGACTACCCGGCGCACACCAACTTTTTCATGCGTAGTTATTTGCAACAGATGTTCAAGGAATGAGCGGCCCTGGTAGGGAACCAGCGCCTTCGGCGAACCCATCCGCCGCGACGCACCGCCCGACAGAATTACCGCCGCCAGCATGGCCAGGCAATTTCAATCCGCATGTATTGCCGCATGCGTTTCGTAATTCAGTTTCTTGTGCGCCGCTGCACCGGCATTGCGCCGAATGGCGATCAACTCGGCCACAATACTCACTGCAATTTCCTCCGGGGACAGCGCTCCGATGTCCAGCCCCATGGGCGCATACACGCGGGCGAATTCTTCCGGCCGAAAGCCTTCCTTCTCCAGCGCCTTGTACACCGCCAAGACCTTGCGCTTGCTGCCGATCATTCCCACATAGCGCGCTTCTGTTCGCGCCGCCCACGCCAGCACGCGCATATCTTCCTTGTGCCCGCGCGTCACGATAATCAGGTACGTGCTCGCGTTTGGCCGGACATTTTCAAACGCTTCCTCATAACTGGTATGGATCGCCTGCGCCATCGGAAACCGCTGCGCATTCGCAAAAGCTTCGCGGTCGTCCACCACCGCGATTCCGAATCCCGCCGCGCTGGCCGCATTCGCCACCGCCATCGACACGTGCCCGCCGCCAAATAAATACACCACCGGCTGCGGCAATATCGGCTCCACGAATATTTCCAGCGTTCCGCCGCAAATCAGTCCGCTGTCGTAGCTGGCCTCGTGGTTCAGATTAAAAACCATCTTGCGCGGCGTTTCCTTCTGCATCACTTCGCGCGCCGCGGCCCACACATCCGCTTCCACGCAGCCGCCGCCAATCGTTCCGGCGATCGACCCGTCCTCGCGCACCAGCATCCGCGAGCTTTCGTAGCTCGGTATCGAACCGTTGGTATGCACAATGGTCGCCAGCGCTCCACGCTGCCCCGCGCGCCGCATCCTTACAATTTCTTCAAACAGATCCGTCATGAGATAAAGCCTAAGTCGCGCATGACGCCGTGTCAACGCGATGCCGGGCGTTCGAGGTTCGCCGCTGGTCTTCGACCCTGGCGTCTTTGACTTTACCCTCGCCGCGTAATAAAACTCGAAGTCGATGAAAGCCATCGTCATTCGCGCCCACGGAGGGCCCGAAGTTCTCTGCTACGAAGACGCTCCGGTTCCGGCCATTCGTGCCAATGAAGTCCTGGTCCGTGTCCGCGCCTGCGCGCTGAACCACCTCGATCTCTGGGTTCGCGCCGGCCTTCCGAATGTCCCCATCCCGCTCCCACACATTCCCGGAAGCGACGTCGCCGGCGAAATCGCCGAGATCGGCGCTGAGGTAACCACCGTCAAAGTTGGCCAGAAGGTTGTCCTCGCTCCCGGCGTTTCCTGCGGCAGATGCGCTGCCTGCATCGCCGGCCAGGACAATTGCTGCCGCCAATTTTCCAATCTCGGCTACATGATCGACGGCGGCTGCGCCGAATTTGTCCGCTGCCCGGAAGTGAATTGTCTTCCGTACCCCGAAAATCTCAGCTTCGAAGAAGCGGCCTCCATCCCTCTCGTTTTCCAAACCGCCTGGCACATGCTCATCACTCGCGCCCAACTACAGCCCGGCGAAGACATTCTCATCCTCGGCGCGGGCAGCGGCGTCGGCAGCGCCGCAATTCAAATCGCCGCGCTTTTTGGCGCGCGCATCATCGCCACCGCCGGAACCGGCGCCAAACTCGAAAAGGCTCGGGACCTGGGCGCCCGTTTCCTGATCAATCACAAAACGCAAAATATCCATGAGGAAGTTCGCCGCATGACTAACAAGCGAGGAGTCGACGTTGTCGTCGAGCACGTCGGCACCGCCACCTGGAACGAAAGCGTAGCCAGCATCGCCGTCGGCGGCCGCCTGGTTACCTGCGGCGCCACCACCGGCTACGACGCCAAAATCGATCTGCGTTTCCTCTTCACCCGCCAGCTTTCGTTGCTCGGCTCCTACATGGGCACTAAATCCGAACTTGCGTCCGTCATGAAGCTCGTGGCCTCCGGCCATCTCAAGCCGGTCATCGACCGGACTTTCCCTTTAGCTGCCTGCGCCGACGCGCACCGCTATCTGGAAGCCGGCGAACAATTCGGCAAAGTCGTTCTCACCGTATGAACTGTTGGAATTGGCAAAAAATCCCGCAATTTTAAGAAAGCCATCTCCCAACTCCAGTTTGTCCGACTAACACAAATGTGCGAAGATAGGCTCGACGAGGCATCATGAGCGTATCTCTCGGTCAAGGCGTAACCCTTACCAGGCCCGACGACTTCGGCAAGCTGCTTGAAGATGAGGGCGTGATCTTTGCCAC
>JBBSFG010000393.1:0-2525 GCA_038238965.1 Candidatus Acidiferrales bacterium
GAAGCTCTCCGACCTGGCCAGCGACATCAACGTGAAGGCCATGGGCGAAGGCACCGAGAAAGGTGCGGAAGAAGAGAGCGACGACGAAGAGGCCGCACCCATTCGTAAAAAGGCCAAGACCGCGAGAGCCTGACGACCATGGGCACCCAAGGTCCCGCAGCAAGCTCCGGTGCACTGGCCGGTCCTGAATCGGAAAAGAAGCGACGCTTGGCTGAAACGGACGTCGATCCCGGCGGCGACTTCACTTCGAATAGGTCTGGAGAAACGGAAGAACCCGGAGAGGGCCGCCGCGGGGAGAATCAACCGGCTGAAAATCGCGAGAATCCGGAACGCTCGGATAATCGCGAGGCGGGGAATCGCGACAGCGAAAGCGCTCCGAAGCCGGGCCACGAAGAATAGCTGCGGAATCAGCGAATCTGGATCGGGCTCGCATCGCATCATGAAATGCGAGCCCGAATTTTCTCTTGCTCGTATAATCCAATCATGGCTCTCAACGAATATCGCAAAAAGCGACACTTCGGCATTTCACCGGAACCTTCCGGAGAAAAAGCCGCGCCTAAAAGCCCCAAGTCATCGCTGATTTACGTAGTGCAGAAGCATCGGGCTACGCAACTCCACTACGATTTTCGACTCGAGTTTCGCGGCACGCTGCTTTCGTGGGCGGTACCCAAAGGGCCGTCGCTCGATCCTTCCGTCAAACGCCTAGCCATGCAGGTTGAAGATCATCCCGTTGAGTACGCCAGTTTTGAGGGCGTAATTCCCGAAGGCGAATATGGCGGCGGAACCGTGATGGTCTGGGACACTGGAACCTGGTCGCAGGAAAGCCCCGATGTGGCCGCGGCGTTGGAAAAAGGCGATTTGAAATTTACGCTGCATGGCAAGAAGCTCAAGGGTTCGTGGGTGCTTGTGCGCACCCGCGGCTTTGGCAGCAGTTCGAAAACCTCGTGGTTGTTGATCAAGCACCGCGATGAATTTGCTTCGAATGAAGACATCGCCCAGGAAAAGCCGCGCTCCGCGATTTCCAATCGGCTGCTCGCGCAAATCGCGCAAGACGGCGGTGGAGATGTCGAAAAAGCCGCCACCGGCGATCCGGAATCCGCGACGCGCGCGAGGCTCCGCGAAAAAACCAAATCTGCGCCATCGAAGACTTCACGCAAGACTTCTTCTTCCGCCAAGTCCGCGGGCGGCGGTTCGCAAAAGCGTCGCAAGACCACCACCTGAACGCCTCGGGTTCGAACCCATCGCGCAGTTTATATGCCGGAGTTCGCCGCATGAAAGCCGTCACGAAAATCCGCAAACCTGCGAAGAGCCGCAGTCGGTGCGCGGCGCTTCTACTCCTGCAAGACAGTGACTTCGTAAGGTGCAAGTTCGAGTTGAGTGAGCTCTCGCTTGTCGAGGAGGGATTTCATTGCATGCGGAAGAGTGACGCGCTGTTTTTCCGCAGTAAAATTAATCACCACAAACACCGAGCCATGGGGGCCGACGCGGCGACTCACTTCGACTCCCTCTGGAACCGGGCCGAAGACCGGCGTGATCTCACTGGTCTTGGCCATCCATTGAGCAGCGGAGGTGACGAGTTTTTCACTGAGAACGGCGCCGACGTAGGTGATGCGGCCTCGGCCAAAACGGCGGGTGATCATGCACGGCTGGGCATCGAGCCAGCCATTAGCGCGGCCATAACGCAGGAGCACTTCGGTATCTGGAGAAGAAACTTTGAGTTGTTCCGCCCATATGGAGACCTGGCCTTCACCGAGAAGGCCACTCGCGGGCACGTCCTTTTCCAGCGCGTAAAACTGATCGACGTGCCCGCCAAGTGCTTCAGCAAGATAGCCGGGCTGGCGCATGGGAAGCAGAGCGTTGAACTGGTCCTTCGCACCGGAACGGGGGCCGATGACCAGGTGGCCGCCATTTTTCACGTAAGCGGCCAGATGCGCGGCGCGCTCCCGCGGGATGAGATCCAGATCGGGTGCGACCACCAGTTTGTATTGATCGAGGGAAACGTCGGGGCTGACCACGTCGATGGACTGGGAAATTCTCCGTAGCGCGTGATAGTAGCTCTTGAGGATGGCGAACTGGTCGTACTTCGCGGTGTGCTTTTGCCAATCGACGGCCCAGCGGCTCTCGTAATCATTCAGCAGGGCAACCTGGGAAACGACGCGAGTCCCACGAAAGGAATCCTGCACAGCAGAAAATTCCGATGCGGTTTGCGCGACTTCGTCGAGAAGCGGCAGCGGCTCGCCGTCCGGACCGACGAGAGTGCCGTGGAGTTGCTCCTGCCCATTTAGCGCGCTGCGCCATTGCCAGTAGCCCACTTCATCGGCGCCGTGACCAATGTCGTGCCAGGCCATGGCGCGAACCTCGCCTTTGTTCAGGGCATTGTTCAAGTTTGACCAATTCACGAAGCCGGGCTGGGTTTCCATGATCCAGATATTTTCCTGCTTCAAGCCGCGCATAGCATCGTGACTGAGGCCGTTGGCGTCCGGGTCCAGGTGCCCGGTGCCCACGTAGTCGTCCCAGGAAACAAA
>JBBSFG010000394.1:0-2471 GCA_038238965.1 Candidatus Acidiferrales bacterium
GATTTCGAGAGTGGCATCGGCGCAGTTTGCGAATGCTCCGGTGCTGCCGTTTCTCTCCACCGGCGCGACAGATTCGGCGCAACTGAGGCTGCACAACGTACAGGCTTATGGGCTGGTGCCGTTTCCGGTGACGGAGGCAGACTTCCAGCGCATGCATGGCGACGATGAAAGGCTGCCGCTGGCGGCGTTCGACAAGGGCGTCGATGTGCTGGCGCGCATCGTCGCGGAGTTTTCTGCCTCCAGATAATCCCATATGAGCTTTCGCCATTCGAAGATTGTGTGCACCATCGGACCGGCCAGCGGTTCTCGGCGCATGATCGAAAAACTGCTGCACGCCGGAATGGATGTGGCGCGGCTGAATTTTTCTCACGGCACACACGAAGAACATGCCGCAACAATTGCGCTGCTGCGCGCGGCGGCACTGAAAAAAGGCAAGACCATTTCCATCCTGGCGGATCTTCAGGGCCCAAAAATCCGAACTGGCACGTTGGCCGGCGGCCAACCGGTGTACCTGACCGCTGGGCAGCAATTCATCATTACTACCGCGCGCATTCTGGGCGATTCCACGCGAGTAAACACGACCTTTACGCCGCTGCCGCGCGAAGTTCACAAAGGCGACCGCATTTTGCTGTCCGATGGACTGATTGAATTGCGCGTGATGCAGGTGCGCGGCCGCGAAGTGATCTGCAAAGTGATCAACGGCGGCGCGCTGGGAGAGAACAAGGGGATTAACCTGCCGGGAATCCAGTTGCGAGTACCGGCGCTCACTCCGAAAGATAAAGAAGATTTACTGTTCGCGCTGGAGCACGCCGCCGACTACATCGCGGTGAGTTTTGTGCGCCGGCCGGAAGATGTGTTGCAGGCGAAGGCGCTGATCCGCAAAGCCGAAAAAGATACGCCGGTAATCGCCAAGCTGGAAAAACCGGAAGCCATCGAAAACCTGGATGCTATTTTGCGCGCGGCGGATGGGGTGATGGTGGCGCGCGGCGACCTGGGCGTGGAGATGCGGCCGGAGCGCGTGCCGGTGGTGCAGAAAATGATTATCGCGCGGGCGCGGGAATTTCGCCGACCGGTAATTACCGCTACGCAGATGCTCGAATCGATGACTGGAAATCCGCGGCCCACGCGCGCCGAAGCTTCGGACGTCGCCAACGCGATTTTCGACGGCTCCGATGCGGTGATGCTTTCGGCGGAGACCGCTTCGGGAAAATATCCGGTGGAAGCGGTGCAGATGATGGCCAAGATCATCGAGGAAGCGGAAAAAAGCATCACGGAGTTTCCGCGCCCTTCGATGCAGGAGCAATTGAAGGTGGCGGAAACGGTGGCGGAGCTGGTGTGTCACGCTTCCCGCGAGCTGCACATGAGGCTGATCGCGGTGTTCACGCACAGCGGGTTCACGGCGCGGCTGGTTTCGCGATACCGGCCGCTGGTACCGGTTGTCGCGTTTTCTCCCGAGGCGAAAATTCGCCGGCGCATGGCGCTGATCTGGGGGGTGATGCCCGCGGAAATAGACAACCTGCAAAAAATCGACAGCCTGGCGTCCATTGCGGAGAAACGGCTGTTGGAAGAAAAATTGGTGCGCAGCGGCGACGTGATCGGCATCGTGGCGGGGACGCCGATGGGCATTCGCGGAACGACGAACTTCATGAAATTCCACGTCATCGGTGGAGAATCCAAAAAGTAGATCGGGCGACGGCGCATCATATTCGCGGCGTATTAAATTCGCGGGGCACAATAACCCCGGCGCAGTAAATCTGTGCGCAACAAATCCGCGGACGGAGCACTTAGTTGATCCAGCGGTCGGGGCGCGAGGGCGGTTCTTCCTTCTTGTTGTTCATATACACTTCAAATTTTTTCTTGTTACGCTGCACTTTCCAGTCGGTGACACTGTTGCGCACGCTGTAGAGGAAAGATCCGCGGCGCAGATAAATGTAGCCGATCAGCATGCCGCCCAGGTGGCACAGATGGCTCACGTTGTCGCCGCCGCCGCCGAGCGTGCCGAAAAATTCTATGGCGGCCATCACCGCGACGTAAGGGCGCATGGGAATGGTCACCGGCAGGGGAATCAGCCAGATGCGGCGGTCGGGGAATAGAATCGCGTTGGCAATAAGGATGCCGAAAATCGCTCCCGAAGCCCCGATGGTGGGAACCAAAGAAGCTTCCTTGCCGAAAAGAACAGGAGTCATTTTCACGGCGACTTCAATCAAACCCGCGCCGGCACCGCAAAGGAAAAAATAATTCAGGAAGCGGCGCTTGCCCCAGATCTGTTCCAGTTCGCGGCCAAACATCCACAACATGAGCATGTTGATTAACAGGTGGAACAAACCGCCGTGCAGAAACATGTACGTGAAGGGCTGCCAGATACGCAGGCCGTGAATCACGCCGTCGGGAATCAAGCCAAAGGTTTGGGTGATCAGGTGATACGCGCGCAACTGGCCGAGCAGGATGTCCGCGAGGGTTTGGAGCAGAAA
>JBBSFG010000395.1:0-2457 GCA_038238965.1 Candidatus Acidiferrales bacterium
GGCGATTGTGGCGGCTTCTTCTTGGCAGGCAACATGGCAATAATGAAGCGCTTCCCCGGAATCGGCTTTCTAATATATCAGCCGGCAAATCACGGCCTATGTTCAGAAGTCGAAAAAAACGGTTTCGTTGGGGCCTTGCAGCACGACATTCCACTCCAAAAGATTTTCGCGCTGGGGGGATTTTCTGGCGATGAGGGTTTCTCGCCGCGCCGGTTCTACCACGTGGAGAGCAAAGTCTTCGGCGTTGGCGGGGTCATCTGGGAAATAGATGCGCGTTACGAGGCGGCGGAGCAGGCCGCGCATAAAGACTGAGACGACGATGTGCGGAGCCTGGAGCTTGCCGGCGGGCGCGGACACTCGGCCGGGCTTGATGGACTTGAACTGGAAGGAGCCGTCCGGCGCCGTGGGGATGCGGCCGTATCCGCGGAAAGCGGCATCTTTCGCGGTAGACACAAAGCTTTCTGTCTGCTGATCAACTTTTGCCTGGGCATTCAGAGCCTGGACGTTCTGGACCGGCACGTCCTGGACCTGCACGTCCTGGGCGCGGGCATCCACGGCCTGCATATCTTCCGGATGAGCGTACTTACCGGCGGCATCGGCCTGCCAAATTTCGATCAGGGCGTCGGGGACGCCCTGGCCGTCTCCATCGATGACGCGCCCCGCGATTTCCACGCGCTCGCCGGGCACACCAGGCGCGGCTAGATCGTCAACGTACAGTCTCTCCAGGCCAATTCGAAAGTACGGCCCAATGGTTTGCCACGTGGTGGCTTGCAAGCTCAAATTATTTCTCCCACGGAGTCGATTGGCGGCCGCTTAAAATAATGTCGAACTTATAGCCCAGCGCGTGATCGCACTCGGTGGTGTCCCAATCGAACGCGGAGATCAGGCGATTGCGGGCTTTTTCGTCCGCGACGCAGTTGAAGATAGGATCGAATGGTAATAGTGGGTCGCCCGGGAAGTACATCTGGGTGATAAGGCGCGTGGCGAAGGCCGGCCCGAAGAGCGAAAAGTGGATGTGCGCGGGACGCCAAGCGTTGTAATGATTTTTCCAAGGGTAAGAGCCGGGGCGAATTGTAACAAACCGGTAGTGACCACTCGCGTCGGTGAACAGATGGCCAGCGCCGGCGAAATTGGGATCGAGCGGAGCGTTGTGTTGATCGATGGCGTGGCGGTATCGCCCTGCGGCGTTGGCCTGCCACACCTCGACTAACGTATGCGGTACGGGACGGCCGTCTTCGTCCAGGACGCGCCCGCTCACGACGATGCGTTCACCGAGAGGTTGGCCGGAGTGTTGCGCGGTCAGGTCACTGGCGTTCACATCGACGGCGAGAGAATCGAAAATCGGCCCCGTAATCTCCGACAGCGTGTGAGGAAGACCCACGAGCGGTTTCGTCGGCGCACGTTTGACGGAGGAACAATACAGAGGATGCAAGTGTTCAGGTTGGGTTCCGGGATAGGGACGGCGGTAGCCAAGGAAACTAGCCATGCTGATCTTTCCTCTTACTGACCTTGACCGGCCTTAACCCGTGAGCGTGCTCTCACTCCATGCGGTAGTTCGGAGCTTCCCTGGTGATGATTACGTCGTGCACATGGCTCTCGCGCAATCCTGCGCTCGTGATGCGAATAAACTGGCTCTTGGTGGCCAGTTCATTTAGCGTGGCGGCTCCGGCATATCCCATGCCGCTTTTCAATCCGCCGACGAGTTGATCGGTGAGGGCAGCGAGCGATCCTTTGTAGGGGACGCGCCCTTCTACACCTTCCGGCACGGACTTGCCGCGCTCGGCGCTTTCCTGGCCGTAGCGGTCCGCCGAACCGTCTTCCATGGCGGCGGTGGAACCCATGCCGCGATAGGATTTGAATGTGCGCCCCTGATACAAAATCGTTTCTCCCGGTGCTTCTTCGGTGCCGGCGAACAAACCGCCAATCATTACGCACGAGGCGCCCGCGGCAATCGCTTTGCTGATGTCCCCGGAAAACTTGATGCCGCCGTCGGCGATGATCGGCACGCCAGTGCCCTGGGCCGCGCGCGCCGCTTCCATGATGGCGGTGATCTGTGGCACGCCCGCTCCGGTGACTACTCGCGTGGTGCAGATGGAACCGGGACCAATGCCAACCTTCAAGCCATCGATGCCCAGCGAAATTAAATCTTTCGCGCCTTCAAAAGTAGCGACGTTGCCGGCAATCAACTGCATGTCCGGCAAGCGCTGACGAATGGCCTTGATCGCTTCCATCACCCGCGCAGAGTGTCCGTGAGCGGTGTCAATCGCCAGCACATCGGCCTTGGCGCGGGCCATTTCCACGGCGCGCTCGAGGAAATCTCCCGTGGCACCCACCGCCGCCGCCACGCGCAAGCGGCCTTGTTCATCTTTCGCGGCGCGGGGATAGGCCAGCTTTTTCTGGATATCCTTCACGGTGATCAGACCTTTGAGGTTGTAATCGCTGTCGACCACTAACAAC
>JBBSFG010000396.1:0-2422 GCA_038238965.1 Candidatus Acidiferrales bacterium
CGCGCGAGGGCTTCGACGGCGTAGCTGCGGAGGAGTTTGGTCCAGTAGTGCTGGAAGAGATCGCTGGAGGCGAAGATGTCGCTCCAGGCGACTTCGCCGCCGTAGGCTACCACGACGCCGACGATGTGTTCGCCTTTCGCGGGGCCCTTCTCACCTGATGTGGCGCGCGTGAAGCGGCGTTGCACTTCGTCGACGAAGGTGTCGACGGACGCGCCGACGCTGCTCTCCTGATACATTTTTGCGTAAGACTGGGTGGGGGCGTTGATGGCTATGGCGGCGGCCAGGTCTGAGCTGGCGATGCGCGCGGCGGGCGCGGCGACGGGACGCGGCGCGGTAGTGCCGGCGCGAACGGAAGCCCACACTTCATTCTGATTTTGCTTGAGCGCGGCTTGTTCGCGGACGCTGGGGTGCACCATGGTTTTGGCGGCGCTGAATTGCGAGCCGGAGGACCAGCGGCCGTGCTCGACGCAGAAGACGTCGAGCGGCAACGGATCGGAGCCGGGGGCGACTATGCGGTCTTTGGCGATGATGCGGTCCTGCTTGCCGCCGCTGACCAGTTCGCCGGCGAGGAGCAGGACGGGGCGCTTGCCGCGGTTGATGAGGACCAGGCGATTCACCGAGGCGCCGGTACTGTATTGGCTGGCACTGGGGCGGCTATCGCGGCTGCGCGCCATGCCGTCGCCGCCTTGTTCGCTGACGACTACGTCGCCGGTGGAAAGTCCTTCGTCGAGGGTGAGAAATGCGGCGGTGTCCTGCGAGGCGGAGCTGACCACTGGAAAGATGGAGATATTTTCGTAGGTGATGGGATCGAGAAGGTGCCAATCGCCTTCCGATTTGGGTTGGGGAGCCGGAGTTGCGGAGCCGGCCCATACGAAAGCCATGGTTCCCAAACTGCTGAGTCCAAGCAGAGTGCCCGCGAGGGCACCGAAAATCGAGCGTTCCATGTGAATCCTCCCGTGCGTGAGTGCACAGAATTAGAACGGGGATGGGGAAAAATCTTGCAAGGTGGAGGCTGATAACGAGCGGAAATTCAGAAGCGGGTGGCGGTGGGAACCTATTTGTTGGGGTCGCCGAGATTGGTGCGGGGCTTATGGCGCCTGGTTGAAGCGCTTTCCTGGCGTTCGTATTCCGCGATTTCCTCTTCGGTATAAGAGAAATCGCTGCGAGAGGCAAACATGCTGTTGGCCCGGCTGGCTTCCGCTTTCTTTTTGCGGCCTCCGCCGAATTCATAGCTGACCTGGCGAAGCGGGACGGCGATGGCGTGAACTTCGAAGAGCAGGTCGCTGACTTTTTCGAGGAAATCGTGGAAGTGGAATGGCCGGGTGACGTAGGGCAGGTGGGCTTTTTCCAGCGTTTTCACGTAGGTGCTGCCGGTCATTTCCGGGACGATATAGAGGACGCGGATGCGGCCGCCCTCTTCGGGGGGAACGGCGGCGAGCTCGCGCAAAGTCAGGAAAGCCGGGCTGTCCGTTCCGGTTACCGCTATGTTGGCGACCACCAGAGCCCATTCTCCATTGCGCAGCTCGGAAAGAAGGAGATTGGCGTCGGCGACGATGTTCACGCGCCAGCCTTCGGAATCGAGGAGCTGGCGGACGGCGGCGGCGTTCTGGGGATTTTCTTCGAGGACGAGGATGCCCACCTGGCGAGGCTGCTGCTCCGGCGTTTTGGCGGCGCTTTCCATACTTTTAGTATAGCGGCGGGGGGGATTGCGCAATTTTGCTGAAGTACAGGTGCGGCGTATCGGCCAATAAAGCAGATTAACTTGAACGCCTAGGGCTGGCTTGGCGGATTTGCACGCGGCGTGGCAGCGGACGGATTTGTGCCTGCGCTTTGAAGATGGCAGCCGGCGGCCAGCGATTTGTTGGCGCCGGATTTGGAGGCGCGCTCGAGAGTTCCGACTTCATCCTTGTTGCGCCACACGAGGGAGCCGTCGGTGTATTTCTGGCCGTCGGATTCGTCGACCTGCTTCATGTTGTAGGCGTGGCCTTTGAAGATCACGCGTGCCATCTTGGCGTGGAGATTTACGACGACTTTGACGTCGCCGTCGCAGGTGTAGGTAAGGCGCCGCCAGGTACGCATCATGTGTGAAGAGGGAGAGGCGCCGGCGGCTGGAGCAGCTACAGGCACGGGGGCGGTAGGAGCGTTTGGAGTTTCGGGTGCGGGTTGCGACGGCGGAGGGATGGGATTGGGATCGGGTTGCTGCGCGCGGAGAGAGGGCGAAATGAGCAGCACAGCAACGAGTGCGCCGCACGCGAGAGAATTTCTTAATGCGAAAGCGCTCCAGTGATTATTGATGATGGCCATAATTTTTCTCCTGGCACTCTCGCTCGTGGCGAGCGTTGACTACTAATATCTACTGGCCGACGACCAGTTCGGTTCCGTCCAGATATTTGCGTACGCCGCTGCCATCCCAGAAAACGCG
>JBBSFG010000397.1:0-2408 GCA_038238965.1 Candidatus Acidiferrales bacterium
GCGGTGGTGGTGGCGTCACTTTGTGCCAAGCGCGTGCCGAACGCGGCGGAAACTCGAGAGCCGGAGCATGGGTATGGCGCGGAGCGGGTCACCGACTATGTCCAGGCGGAATTTGCCACGCCTTCGTTTCGCATTTATACCAACGACGACGTGATCGGCGTGGAGTTGGCGGGCGCGATGAAAAACGTGATGGCCATCGCGGCGGGCGCATGCCAGGGCTTGGGACTGGGCGCGAACGCCATCGCGGCGCTGATCACCAGGGGGCTGGCGGAAATGTCGCGGCTGGCGCTGGCGCTGGGCGCGCGCTCGGAAACGTTAAGCGGCCTGGCGGGGCTGGGGGATTTGGTGCTGACGTGCACTGGCGAGCTGAGCCGCAACCGGCAACTGGGGATTGAGTTGGGCAAAGGGCGCGCGCTGGCGGAAATCCTGGCCGGCAGCCGCATGGTGGCGGAAGGCGTAGGGACGGCGGGGGCGTTGCTGGCGTTGGCCGGCGACCACAAGATTGAATTGCCGATCACCGCGCAGGTGGAGGCGATTTTGCACCGCGGAAGGTCTCCGCGAGAAGCGATGCTGGAGATTATGGAGCGGCCGCAAAAGCGCGAATAGCGGCTGTTTTTAACGGTTTTCGAGAAAACCCGATTGCGGGTGCGTAGTACCAACGTTCCAGTTGCACATGCGCCACGCGCCTGCGCGGCGGTCCACTGCGGAACGCGGCGTTCCCCTAAAATAGAGACTGGCGTATGAGTATTAACCTCCAAAACGTGTGGGAACGTGTGCGCACCGGGCGCGTGCGTATCCTTTGGCTGGTGCTGGGAGCGATGCTGCTGGTCAGCGCGGTGCCTATCGGGCTGTATCACCGGCAAGTGTTGCACCTGAGCCAGGGCAAGCTGGCAGACACCGAGCGCGTGCAGCAAACGGAACTGACGCGGTCGATTTCGCAGGAGATTCAATTCTTCGAATCGAATCTCACGCAACAGTTGATGAGCGAGCGACAGATTCTGGCGCTGACCGGGCTGGTCGACAACGTGGAAGATCCCGTTTCCGAACCGAAGGTTACTCGCCTGCTGGAAAATTTTGTGGACAGCAACCGCAACACGTTTGTGTATTTGACGGCGGTGGGGAGATCCGGCAAGGGTACCAGCGCTTCTCAGGGGAATTTTCGGGCGGAGCAGGATCCCTTCGTGGCTAAAGCGCTGCAACGCGCGTTCGTAACGTGCATGCAGTCGCAGGAACTGAACGTGGTGAAATTTCGGAGCGATCCGCTGGCTCTGGCTCCCGACAACCGGCCGGCGTTCGTGATCGCGGTGCCCTTGCGTGATGTCGGCGATCACTTTACCGGCATGCTGGCCGCGGTGGTCTCGCTGGAGACAATTTCGCACCGCTTGCAGGAAGCCAGCGTTCGAGGACGCACGGTGTTCGTGGTGGATCACTACGGGCACATCGTGGCGCACCCGGATCCCAAGAATTTCGTACCGGGCGCGGATGCCGGAGGAAATTCTCTGGTGGCGCAGGTGAAGGCACTGCCACAGGAATTGCGCAACACGGAAACGGTACGCTTTACGGAAAGAGAAAAAAGCCGCAACGTGGAAATGATCGGCACGTACAGCACGTTTCCGGAGGTCAACTGGGCGGTAATTGCGGAACGCAGCCTGGACGAGGCGCGCGCGGATGCCGGCGTGAACGAGTTGAATCGCCAGGCGCTGGCGTTCGTCAGCGCGGTGGTGCTGGCGGCGATTTTTCTGGGATATTTTTTCGCCGTGGGAATCAGCGGGCCGATTCGCGGGCTGGCGGACTCTACGCGAGCTATCAGCCGCGGTGAATTTCACCAGCGCTCGCCGGTGCGGGGAGCGGCGGAAATCAGCGAGCTGGCTGAAAATTTCAACAAGATGGCGGGCGACATCGAGGAGTACATCGAGCGCCTGAAGGAAGCGGCGGAAGAAAATCGCGAGCTGTTTCTGGGATCCATCCGCATGCTGGCGGCGGCCATCGACGAAAAGGATCCGTATACGCGCGGTCATTCGGGGCGCGTGGCGAAATATTCCATGCTGGTGGGGCAAGAGCTGGGGTTGTCGGCGGAGGAACTGGACACGCTGCGGATTTCGGCGCTGCTGCACGACGTGGGAAAAATTGGAGTGGAAGATCGGGTGCTGAAGAAGCCCGGCGCGCTGACCAGCGAAGAATTCGACTTGATGAAGCAACACACCATCAAGGGCGCGAACATCATGCGCCCAGTTTCGCAATTGAAGGATATGCTGCCGGGAATCGAACTGCATCACGAGCACATGGACGGCCGTGGGTATCCTTATGGGTTGCAAGGGCCGCAAATTCCGATGATGGCCAAAATTATTGCGGTGGCGGATACGCTGGATGCCATGACCACCAACCGGCCGTACCAGTCGGCCATGGAC
>JBBSFG010000398.1:0-2340 GCA_038238965.1 Candidatus Acidiferrales bacterium
ATCGGCCCGGTCCTCGATATTCAGTTTGAAGCCGGGCATTTGCCGGCCATTTACAACGCCGTGCACATCACCAGCGAAGGGTTCAACATTCCCGAGCCGCTGGACGTCACCGCTGAAGTGCAGCAGCACCTCGGTGAGGGCCGCGTGCGCGCAGTGGCCATGGAAGCCGTTGAAGGCATGGTTCGCGGCATGCCCGCGGAAGACATGGGGCAGGGCATCACCGTTCCTGTTGGCCGCGCCACCCTGGGCCGGGTGATGAACGTTCTCGGCAAGCCTGTCGATCAACTCGGCCCCATCAATAGCCCCACGCACTACCCGATTCATCGCCCCGCTCCTCCGCTCGAAGATCAGTCCACCGGGCTCGAAATGTTCGAGACCGGCATCAAGGTCGTCGACCTGATGGAGCCCTACGTGAAGGGAGGCAAGATTGGCCTCTTTGGCGGCGCCGGTGTAGGCAAAACCGTTTTGATTCTCGAGCTGATTCACAACGTGGCCATGCAGCACGGCGGGCTTTCCGTTTTCGCCGGCGTGGGCGAACGCACTCGCGAAGGCAACGACCTGTGGCTGGAAATGTCGGAGTCCGGCGTCATCGTTCCCGGCAACACTGAAAAATCGCGCGCCGCCTTGATTTACGGACAGATGACCGAGCCCCCCGGGTCGCGCCTGCGCGTCGGCCTTACCGGCCTCACCGTGGCCGAATATTTCCGCGACGAAGAGCACCTCGACGTGCTGCTGTTCATCGACAATATTTTCCGTTTCGTGCAAGCCGGTGCGGAAGTTTCCGCGCTGCTTGGCCGCATGCCTTCCGCTGTCGGTTACCAGCCCAATCTCAACACCGAGATCGGCGAGCTCCAGGAGCGCATCACCTCCACGAAAAACGGCTCCATCACGTCGGTGCAGGCGATTTATGTGCCCGCCGACGACTACACCGATCCCGCTCCGGCCGCCACCTTCGCGCACCTGGACGCTACCACCAACCTGAGCCGGCAGATCGTCGAGCGTGGCATTTATCCCGCTGTCGATCCGCTTGCCAGCTTCTCGCGCATTCTGGATCCCCGCATTGTGGGAGCCGAACACTACTCCGTGGCTCGCGGCGTCAAATCCATTCTGCAGCGCTACAAGGATCTGCAAGACATTATCGCCATTCTCGGTATCGAAGAGCTTTCCGACGATGACAAGCGCACCGTGGCGCGCGCGCGCAAAATCGAAAAGTTCCTTTCACAGCCGATGTTCGTCGCCGCGCAGTTCACCGGCCTCGAAGGCAAGTATGTGAAGATCGAAGACACCGTGCGCAGCTTCAAGGAAATTGTCGAAGGCAAATACGATGACGTTCCCGAGCAGGCTTTTTACATGGTCGGCACCATCGAGGAAGCGTTGAAGAAGGCCGAAACCATGAAGACCAGTGCCTAGAACAAGGATCACGGCGAGAAATTGAACCAGGAAATAGCGCAAGGAAAATAGAACAACAAATGCTTCCCGAAGCCATCGAGCTCATCATCGTCACGCCGCAGCGTCAGTTGCTGCGAGAGAAAGTTGCCAGCGTGCAGCTTCCCGGCGCCAGCGGTGAACTCGGCATCCTTCCCGGTCACGCGCCGCTGATCACCGAATTGGGCTACGGTCAGTTGAGTTATCGCGCTTTGGAGAGTGCCGAGCCCGTGGTTCTTGCGGTGCTCAGCGGATTCGCGGAAGTTTTGCCCGATCGCGTCACGGTTCTTGCCGAAACCGCGGAGCGTCCCGAAGAAATCGACGTGGAGCGCGCCAAGGTAGCCCTCGCCCGCGCCGAAAAACGCCTGGCCTCCACCGATCCTGACGTGGATTGGGATCGCGCCACCGTCGCGCTGCAGCGCGCCCTGATACGCATTCAGGTCGGCACCCTACGCCGCCGCGTGCATTCGCATTCCAGTTGACGGTTGGATTCAAAGCAACGATGGCGCACATCAAAATCCATCCCTTCCGTTTGCGCTAGAATGGATATGCAGGCACCCGGGACGCCCAACCTTCCCTGTTCAAAGGACAACAATTTTCATGGAAGCCATCACCATGTACACCACCGCCTGGTGTCCGGATTGCCGGCGCGCCAAATCGTTTATGAAGGAACGCGGCGTGGAGTTCCGGGAAGTAAATATTGAAGAAGATCCGGACGCTGAAGAGATTGTTATGCAGGCCAATCACGGAAAAAGAAAAGTGCCCACACTCCAGGTGGGCGATCGCTACTTCGCGTGCAGCCCTTTTAATCCCGTGCAGCTCGCTTCTGAACTGAAAATCCCGCTGAACTGAATATTTTTCCACCTAAGTTACAACGCGAGGCGCGGCTTGCACGTTGCGCCTGCAACGCTGGCC
>JBBSFG010000399.1:0-2311 GCA_038238965.1 Candidatus Acidiferrales bacterium
CGCCGGCTGGTGATCGTCTCTTGCCTGGACAATCTTGGCAAAGGCGCCGCCGGGCAGGCCGTCCAGAATTTCAATCACATCCTGGGGATAGAGGAGCACACCGCACTGCAATGAAAATCGTGATCAAGTTTGCCGGAGCATTACTCGAAGACGACGCCACCGTGCGTACTCTGGCGCGGCAAGTCGCTGCGCTGGCGCAGGACGGCCACCAGATCCTTGTGGTACACGGAGGCGGCCGCCTGTTTACCGCGACGCTGGCGCGCATGGGAATTCAAAGCAAGTTTGTCGGCGGATTGCGCGTCACCGATCGCGAGTCGCGCGACGTGGCGGTGATGGTCTTCGCGGGATTGCTGAACAAAAAAGTGGCCGCGGCGATTTCCGCCGAGGGCCAGCCATCCGTGGGAGTGTCCGCAGCCGATGCGCAGTGTTTTACGGCCGAGCCGATGATGGTCAACGAAGTGGAAGGCGGCCTTGGCTTCGTGGGCTACCTGACCGGAATGAATACGCGATTCATCGAATCGCTGTGGAGCGAAGGCTTCGTGCCGGTAGCGCCGTGCCTCGGCTTGGGCGCGGACAACGAGCTGTACAACATCAATGCCGATCATATGGCCGCGGCTTGCGCGGAATACCTGGACGCCGACCAGTTGATTTATTTAACCGACGTCGCCGGCGTGCTGGACGGCGAACGGGTGCTCTCGGTTGTGAGCTGCCAGGAAGTCGAGCGGCTCGTGCAGTGCCGCGTCGTTTCGGGCGGAATGGTTCTGAAACTGGAAGCTGCCAAACGCGCCATCGAAGGCGGAGTCCGCGAAGTCCGCATCGTGGGAGGCACAGGACCTGACGCGCTACTGTTGGCGTCGCGTTCCGCAGAAGCCCAGGTGGGCGATGAGGCGAGCGGAATTCCGGGCACGCTGGTGATCCGCGAGCCGATGAATAGGGCGCAAACCGCGCTGTCGGCGGCATGATGCGCGGCACTGCCAAAAAACGCGCCGCGTCTCCCGCCGCGCACTTTTCCAAACACGGGCGAATGAAGGCGCTGGCCTCCAAGGCTGACCCGCGCGTTCAGGAGGCGGAGAAATTCTTGCTGCCCACCTACAAGCGCCAGCCGTTTCTGCTGGAGCGTGGCCGCGGTTGCTACGTGTATGACGCGGACGGCAAGAAATATCTGGATTTTCTGGGCGGGATTGCGGTCAACGCGCTGGGCCATGCGCATCCGCGCATCCTGAAAGTAATACGCCGTGAAGCCGCGCGCGCGATGCACTTCTCTAACCTGTATCACAACGCCTACCAGGGCCCGCTGGCGCGCAAACTTGCGGAATGGTCGGGGCTCGATCGCGTTTTTTTCTGCAACAGCGGCACGGAAGCCATCGACGGAGCCATGAAGCTCGCGCGATTGTGTGCGCGCGCGCCGCAGGAGGCCGCGTCGAGCCCGTCGCGAAAGCATCGCTTTCTGGCGCTTGAGAATTCGTTTCACGGCCGCACCTTTGGCGCCATCAGCGTTACCGCTACGGAAAAATACCGCCTGCCATTCGCTCCCGTGGTGCCCGGCGTCGAGTTCGTTCGTTTCAATGATGTAGCGGACCTGGAAGCGAAATTCGACGATTCCGTCTGCGGCGTTCTTCTCGAAACCGTTCAGTGCGAAGGCGGTATTTATCCGGTGAGCGAATCTTTCTGGAATCGCGCCCGCGAGCTGGCCACCAAACACGGTGCACTGATGATTGCCGATGAGATTCAATGCGGCCTGGGACGCACCGGCCGGCATTTCGCATACCAGCGCTTCGCGTCCATGCCGGACATTGCCATCATCGCCAAGCCTTTGGCGGCGGGGCTTCCTTTAGGCGCAATTTTGGCCACTAACGCGGTGGCTGCGCATATTTCTCCCGGCGTACACGGTACGACGTTCGGCGGCGGGCCGATGATTTGCGCCGTTGCTCTGGAATTTCTCCAAACCATTGAGGACGAAAAACTGCTCCAGAATGTCCGCAGCCGCGGCGAGGAATTGCGTTCCGGGCTCGAAGCATTAGCGGCAAAATTTGATTTCATCCGCGAAGTGCGCGCCGAGGGCTTGATGGTTGGCGTCGAGCTGGCGGTGGAAGGCGCGCCCTTCGTGGCGGAAGCCGCCAGGCGCGGCCTGCTGATCAATTGCACGCACGAATACACCATTCGCTTGTTACCGCCGTTCATCGTTACGCGCGCGCAGGTCCGCGAATTCCTTAAATTGTTCGCAGCTGTACTGGCCGCCGGTTTGGCAAATCTCTCCACGCCGGAAGCGGGCCCATCCGTTGCTCGATCGCTCCAAACCTACGCTACTGCA
>JBBSFG010000400.1:0-2257 GCA_038238965.1 Candidatus Acidiferrales bacterium
AGCCCGGACTCCTATGAGCCAAACTCCCGCAGAAACCCGAAAACCCGAATGCATGTCCATGACCGGCTACGCGCAGGCGCGCGCCGAAACTCCTGATCTCGTTTTGCGCGTCAGCATCAAGAGTGTGAACCACCGTTTTCTCGATTTGAAAATGCGTCTGACCGAGGGACTCGAGCTGTACGAGCCGCGGCTGCGCCAGGTGATTCGCCAGCGCATCCATCGCGGTCACGTCGAAATTCAGGTGGCTGCCGAGCCGCGCACCGCCGCCACCATCCAGGTCAATCAGGAATTGGTGAAAGCCTATCTTCGCGCCGCCGAAGCATTGCGGCAGGAGACCCGCGCCGCGGCAGACGTCGATGTGGTGGCTCTGCTGCGACTTCCAGGAGTGATTTCCGGCTTGGGCGTGGCCACGCCGCAAAGCGAAGAAAGCCGGGAACAACTTGGCCGGGCTCTCGAAGATTGCCTGCGCGACGCCTTGGCAAAACTCGATGAGATGCGCCGTGCGGAAGGCGCTCAACTCGTTGACGAGCTGCACTCGCGCCTTACGAAAATTGAAACCGAGGCCGAACAGGTTCGCGTGCTCGCGGAAACATTGCGGCCCGCATTCGCGCGGCGTCTTGATGCCCGCCTTAAAGAATTGTTGAGTGGAGTTTCCCTCGAACCCGCGCGACTCGCGCAGGAAGCCGCGCTGCTCGCCGAGCGCAGCGACATCAGCGAAGAATTGCAGCGCCTGCGCAGCCACCTTTCGCAATTCGGCAATCTGCTTGGCGGTGCCGGCGAAATGGGCAAGAAGCTCGATTTTCTCTTGCAGGAAATGCATCGCGAAGCCAACACGCTGCTCTCCAAAACTCCTGGCGTGGACACTGAAGCGCTGGCCATCACCGGACTGGGGCTAGAAATCAAATCGGATATTGAAAAATTACGAGAGCAGGTTCAGAACATCGAATGAGCCCGGCTGAAAAGATTGCGCCGCTGGTGATCATCGTATCCGGCCCCTCTGGTTCGGGGAAATCGACGCTGGTGCAAAAAGTCTTGGAGATGCCGGGCACCATGCCCTCCATCTCGTGTACTACCAGGGGGCGGCGCGCGACCGAGGCAAGCGGGAAGTGCTATGATTTTGTCACGGACGCGGAATTCGAAACCATGATCGGCCGCGGTGATTTTCTGGAGTATGCCCGGGTGTTTGGCAGGCACTCCTACGGCACGCCGAAAAAATGGCTGGAGGAATCGCAAAAGTCCGGCCTCGATCTCGTCTTGGAGATCGATGTGCAAGGCGCTTCGCAGGTGAAAGAGAAGCTCCCAGAATCGGTGGCAATTTTCATTTTGCCTCCGTCGCGCGAGGAGCTGGAGCGGCGGCTGCGGGCGCGGGGCCAGAATTCGGACGATGATATTGCCCGGCGCTTGTCCGAAGCCCGCGACGAGATTGCCAAGTTTGGAAAGGTTTATGATTTTTGCGTCGTGAATGACGATATTGAACGGGCAGGACGCGAAGTACAGGCCATCGTAACAGCGCTGCGTTGCACCAAGGCGCGGCGTCAGGACCGGGTAGAACAACTTCTGGCATCGTTTGGGGGGAAAGACTGAAATGACCGTGCTGACAAAAGCTCCTGAGAGCCAGTTTGCATATGTAGTGCTGGCGGCCAGGCGCGCCAGGCAGATTATGGCCGGCGCACCGCCGCTGGTGGAGAATCCGAGAACCCAGAAAGCCACGCGCATCGCCGTGGAAGAGCTGGATCACAGCCTGCTCGAGTACGACTTCGTGGAGCCGGATTCCATCGACGAGGACAAGGACGGCAACAAGCGCCGCAAGTAGCCGCGCCGCCGCGAACGCCATGCGAATCACGTTGGGTGTGACCGGAGGAGTCGCGGCCTACAAGGCCGCCGAACTGGTGCGCCTGTTGCAGCAGGACGGATTTACCGTGGAAGTGGTGATGACTCGCGGCGCGCGTGAGTTCATCACGCCCCTCACCTTCGCCGCTTTGACCGGCCAAAAGGTCATTACCGATTTGTTTGGCAATTCCGAAAACGAAGCCAACCTGGAAAGCGCTATCGAACATATCGCCGTCGCGCAGCGCACCGATTTGCTGCTCGTCGTCCCCGCCACCGCCGATATCATCGCGAAATTCGCGCGCGGCATCGCCGACGATTTTCTAAGTACTTTGTATCTGGCTAGCACCGCGCCGGTGGTCGTCGCTCCCGCCATGAACGTGAACATGTGGAATCATCCCGCCACGCAGGAAAATATCAATACCTTGCG
>JBBSFG010000401.1:0-2204 GCA_038238965.1 Candidatus Acidiferrales bacterium
GGAGCTTCGTCGAGCTCGTCTAGTTCGGCGTCGGTGGCTTCATTGCAGGATTCAAGGCCCTGCTTCACGAAGACGTGGCAGGTGGAGCAGGCGCACACGCCTCCGCAGGCATGATCGAGGCCCATCTTGAAGCCCTCGGAAATATCGAGAATGCTGCCGGGAATGCCGTTGTGGCCGTAAGGAATTTTTTCCGGATCGACTTCCACCACTTTGCCGCTGGGCAGGAACGTGACCTTATATTTCTGCGTGGCGGGCTTGTATTTGACCTCGTCAATGTAGGGATTACTGCCGCCCATTTTCTTCTGCCTCCATGCTGCGAATCTTCATTCTAATCTTTTCGTGCTCAGACCTCTGCCAGCTTGCGGCCTTCCAGCGCGGTCGAGACGGCGGAATTCATGAGCAGCTCCGCCAAATGTTCGGTCGCGTGATTCAATTCGTCGATGCGCTTGCGAATCAATTTGTAGTCGGCCCCGGTTGCGGATGCTTTAAGCGCTGCGACGGCGGCGTCGATGCTGGCGCGCTCGTCTGCCGGCAACTCGGCCGATTGTGCATTGTTAAAAGCCTTCGCGGTGGCCGCCAGGATGGCTTCCGATTCGGTGCGCGCCTCAATCAGCTGGCGCTCGGCAAAATCCTGCTCGGCATATTCGATGGACTCTTCGAGCATCCGCTCGATTTCCGTGTCGTTGATTCCGTAGCTGGGTTGCACCTCGATGGAGTGCTGCTGGCCAGTGCGCATATCTTTTGCGGCGACCTGCAGGATTCCATTGGCGTCGATCAGGAAAGCCACTTCGATGCGTGGGAGTCCGGCGGGCGCTGGAGGAACTTTCAGCGTGAATCGCGCCAGCGAGCGGCAATCTTTAGCGAGTTCGCGCTCGCCCTGCAGCACATGGATGTCGATGCCGGTCTGATTGTCGACGCCGGTGGTGTATTGCTCTTGCGCGCTGGCAGGAATGGTGGAGTTGCGCGAAATAATCTTGGAGACAGCGCCGCCGTAGGTTTCGATGCCAAGCGAAAGCGGCGTGACGTCCAGGAGAAGCATGTTGCTGACGCCGCGCTCGAGAATATTGGCTTGTACTGCGGCCCCCAGGGCCACGACTTCGTCGGGATTCAGTTCGGTGTGCGGCTTGCGGCCAAAAAATTCCTGCACCGTGCGGCGGACTAAAGGAGTGCGGGTGGTGCCGCCCACGAGCACGACTTCTTCGATGTCCCCGGGCGCGAGATGGGCGTCGGCCAGAGCCTGCTTCACAGGGCCCATGGTACGGGCTACGATCGGCTGAATAATCCTTTCGAATCCGGTCCGCGAGAATTCGTGGGCGAACAGTTCGCCATTGGGAAGAGTGAATCGTAGCAGGGCGGAATCTTTTTCCGAGAGTTCATGTTTCAGCGCGATCAGCGATTTGCGCAGCTCCTGAGTCGATTCCGCGCTGGAGGAAAAATCGAAGCTGCCGTTTTGCAAAACGCGATGATGTACAAAAGCTTGCAGAAAATTGTCGATATCGTCGCCGCCGAGATGCGTGTCACCGTTGGTGGAGAGGACCTGGTAAATATCGCCTTCGCTGGTGGCGATCAACTTTAGGATGGAAATGTCGAAAGTGCCGCCGCCAAGATCGTAGACAGCCACGTGTCCGCGCTGTTTTTCGTGCAAGCCGTACGCGAGGGCCGCGGCGGTGGGTTCATTGACGAGGCGCAGGACTTCGAGACCGGCGATGCGCCCGGCATCTTTGGTGGCCTGACGCTGGGCGTCGTTGAAATATGCGGGAACGGTGATTACGGCGCGATCGACGGGTTCCTTTAGCTCGGCCTCCGCCCAGCTCTTCAATTCGCGGAGGATGAAGGCGGAAATCTCCGGCGGAGTAAACATTTTGTCGCCGAGCATGACACGAATGACGTTTTTGCTTTGCGAGTCGATGCGAAACGGAAAAAGATTCAGCTCGCTTTGCACGTCGGCGGGACCGCGTCCCATCAAGCGCTTCACGGAATAAATGGAGCGCTCGGGCTGAGTGAGTAAGCGGCGGCGCGCCGCTTCGCCAACGATCACGCTGCCATCAGGATCGAGGCTGACGACCGAAGGGCAGAGTGTCGAGCCATAGGGGCCGGAAATACACTTCGGCGCACCGGTTTTCGCGTCCACATAAGCGACCAGGCTGTTGGTAGTTCCCAGGTCGATGCCAACGATGCGTCCCATTAACTCGCCGCTCCCGTTA
>JBBSFG010000402.1:0-2189 GCA_038238965.1 Candidatus Acidiferrales bacterium
AGATTCCGGTGGCGCAACCGGATCCCCAGCCGATTTTGCGGGCGGTCACGTTTCGGGACTTCTCGATTTCAGCGGATGGGAAATTGTTGGGGGTGATTGCTCCCGGGAAGCACAACTTGTTTGTGTTTCCGCTGTCGGTGCAGTAGAGAAGCTTTGGGAAGTCTTGACACGTTCGACCGCGATTGTTCATTCCCAGAATCCCCACACGCAAATACGGCATCTGGGATACCCAAACGTCATTTCTCACCGATGATTTTGTAAGCGCGGAGTGCATGGAAGAGAGAGTGCTGCACTGCGCAGCGCGGCTCGTTCGCGAAGCGTGAACGAGAAGGAAACGGCCGCGCCGCTTCGGTCGGAATGACAATTTATCGCCAAGGTGGCTGTACTAGCGGCGAAAGCGGAGACGGTGCTCGACGAGAATGCAGGCGTCTTCGATTACGAGGAGGCCGGCGGAAACGGCTTTTGCGGCGGCGGCCTGGTTGGCGATTCCCTGCTGCATCCAGATTACTTTTGCGCCGATTTTGATGGCGCTGTCGACCACCGGAGGGACATTTTCGGAGCGGCGAAAGATGTCGACGATTTCGATGTGCTGGGATTGCGGCACGTCTTCGAGACGCGGGTAGCATTTTTCGCCGAGGACTTCCGATTCGTTGGGATTTACGGGGATGATGCGGTAGCCGGCGGACTGCATGTATTGGGTTACGCCAAAGCTGGGGCGCATGGGGCGCGAGGAAAGGCCAACGACTGCGATGGTTTTGTAGTTTTTTAGAATGTCGGCGATGACGTCGGCGGTGCGCGGAGCATTATCGGGTAGGGAGATGTTCATCGTCGAGTTTGGAGTGCCGTTGGAATTATCGCGGGCCGCGGTTGCTGCCGGGTGGGAATGGCTTGTTGCGGTTCCCGGATTTGTGCGGATTTCCTGGACGGCCACCGGTGGAGCCGCGGCGTGGTCCGGTAAATTTATTTTCGGGGCGGCCGGACTTGAAGTCGCCGCGCGGTCCAGTAAATTTTTTCCCGGATCGGTCTGCTGGGCGGTTTCCTGAATTATTTGCTGGACGGTTTGCCGGCCTATTTCCTTGGCCGCTTGTTGAAAAGGGACGACGCGGGCCACGATGATCGCCTGCGGGACGGCTTCCCGAGCGGCTTGGCGGGCGGCTTCCCGAACGATTTGCGGGGCGATTCCCTGCGCGATTTTCCGGACGGTTTGGACCGCGGTTCTGATTCCATTTTGCCGGGCGATTCCCTGCCGCGTTGGTAGATACCTCCTGATTTGGATAGCCTTCGCGATCCTGTGTTGATGGCGGACGGCTGGGCCGGGGTCCATGCTTGCGATGCGTGCGACTCGCGGCTGGGGCCTGACGCTTATTTTCGAAAAAGCGGTTGGCAGGGCGCGGCGGGGCGTGGATAAATGTTTTGCCTTCCTGCGAGGGCGATTCCTGAGTGGGCACAAACGAACTGCGCGGTTTTGGTTTTATCTTGAGCGCGCGGCGAAGCTCGTCGACTTCTTTTTCGATCAGCAAGCGGTAACGGCCTTGCGGAAGGCCTTCGAGGTTGAGCGGACCGAGGCCGATGCGCTTCAGTTTTTCGACGGGATGCTGGGCGCCGGCCAGCACGCGGCGCAGAATGTCTTTCTTGGAATCCTGCAAGGCGACTTCGTACCAGAAATTTGTGGCGTGGCCGCGGGTGGCGTCGGGCTGCCGCACGGTGCGAATGGTGGCGCCGGCGTCGCGGCCGAAGCGCTCCAACTCTCCCAGCATCAGTTTGCCCTTAATTTTGACGTGGTAGGACTGTTGGAGATTGGGCCAGTCTTTCAGCATTTCGGCGGCGAGGTCGCCGTCGTTGGTTAAGAAAACCAGGCCGCTGGCGTTGTAATCGAGGCGGCCGACGGGATAAACGCGCTCGGGTAAACCGCGGAGACAATTGCGAAGAGTTTTGCGGCCTTCGGGATCGGCGAGCGTGGAGACGACCTCGGGAGGCTTGTTCATGGCAATGTAGACGCGGCGCTCGTTGTTGGGTTCGACTAGTTTGCCGGCGGCTTCGACGCGGTCGTGCTCGACGTCGGCTTTGGTGCCGAGTTCCGTGATGACCTGGCCGTTGACGCGCACCTGACCGCTCAGGATGAGCTGTTCGGCGTGGCGACGCGAAGCGATACCGGCGCGAGAGATAATTTTTTGTAGGCGTTCGAGCAT
>JBBSFG010000403.1:0-2164 GCA_038238965.1 Candidatus Acidiferrales bacterium
AATCTTTCGTCTCATATTCGCAAAGGCCCAGAAAGTTCCACGCCGGACCGGCTTCGGGAGCCAGTTGCGTAAGCCGCTGGAACGCCGGAATCGCCTCCGCGTAGTGGTCGCGCTCGTACTCCAGCGTCCCCACGTACCACAACCCTTCCTGCCAGTCTGGCTGGAGTTTTAATGCCCCACGGTAATCCCGGATGGCCTCCGCGAAATTATTCCCCTCGCGCGCCGCCTCGGCGGATTTCACCAGTGCGGCGAAATCCGGCGAAGCATTTTTGTCTTGATCGAAAGCTGCGACGGCAAACGAGGAGGCGGACAGCATGAGCGCTAGCAAACCCACAAAGCGCCGGAATAATCGGGAGGAAGTCAGCATGCGATGCCAAGAAGCCGCTGTAAAGGCGTGCGAAGAAATATGATACAGCCTCTCACCGTCCTTCCGCGAGCCGTTTCCCGCCGCTTATCAGCCGCTACGCAAATCGCGGACCCATTTTCGTATCGTGATATTGTTCCTTTATGCGCCGTCGGGAATGGCCAAAAATCTTGCCACCGCGAAATATTATTTTTTCCCGGCGCGACCTGCTCAAAACTTTTCCGTTATTTGCGGCTGCTGGCTCGTTTACGCCCTCATTGCTCGGCTCCTCCTTGATTCTCCCGCCCGCGCCCCGCCTTCCGGTGTTCGAGCAAATTCCGCCATCCGCCAGCGGAATCAAGTGGGTTCACACCGCTGGAAAATCCTCCGAAAAATATCTTCCCGAAACCAGCGGTGCAGGTTGCGCCTTCTTTGACTATGACAATGACGGCTGGATGGACATCTATCTCGTGAATAGCGGCCCTTGTGATTTCTACCAGCCCGCCGCACCGCTTCGGAACGCTCTGTACCGCAACAATCGCGACGGAACCTTTACGGACGTCACCGAAAAAGCCGGCGTTGGTGGCAATCGTTACGGCATGGGCGTGGCCGCCGGAGATTACGATGGCGACGGCTTCCCCGATCTTTATGTCACCCAGTACGATCGCAGCATCCTCTACCACAATAACGGCGACGGCACCTTTACCGACGTCACCGCGCGCGCCGGCGTCGCTGCACCCGGTTGGAGCTCCAGTGCCGTCTGGTTTGACTATGACAACGACGGCCGCCTCGATTTGTTTGTTTGTCAGTTCGCCGAATTCAACAAATCTCTGGGCTGTGGCGTCGACAACAACGGCGTTCACCATTACTGCATTCCGCGAATTTTCAAGCCGCGCGCCAGCTGGCTCTTCCACAACAACGGTGATGGAACGTTTTCCGATGTCAGCAAAGAAGCCGGAATTGCCGGCCATCCCGGCAAAGCCTGGGGAGTGGTCGCCGCGGACATTAACAATGACGGCAGGATGGATCTATTCGTCGCTAACGACACCGTGGCAAACTCCCTGTTCATCAATCAGGGCGGCCATTTCGAAGAAGCCGGCCTGGTCGCCGACATTGCCTACAGCGCGGACGGCCGCGCCCGCTCCGGCATGGGCGTCGACGCTGCGGATTTTGATGAAGATGGCTGGATGGACCTCTTCGTCGCCAATATCGATCAGGAAATTTTCTCGCTCTATCGCAATAATCGCGATATGACTTTCGACGACGTGGCCATGCCCGCCGGAATCGGCATGTCCACTCGCTGGATGAGCGGTTGGGGCCTGAAATTTCTTGACTATGACAACGATGGCGACATGGACCTGATTCTCGCCAATGGTTTTCCCGATGACCTGATCGACCAGCTCTCGCACGAAGTGACCTACAAGGAACCGCTATTGCTCTTTCAAAAACGGGGCGCGGCTTTCAAAAATGTCAGCGCTCAAAGCGGTCCCATTTTTTCCCAGTCATTCCCCGCCCGCGGCCTGGCTATCGGCGATTTCAACAACGACGGCGCCATCGATGTCCTGGTTTCCAACAACAATGCCGCTCCGCTGCTGCTCCGCAATAATGTGGGTAGAGAAAATAATTGGTTGGGTCTCAAATTAACTGGCACCAAATGCAATCCCGATGCCGTCGGCGCGCGCGTCACCTATCAGGCAGGAGACTTGAAGCGCAGCCGCACCAAAGTCGGTGGCGGCAGTTTCTTATCGTCCCACGATCCCCGCATCGTTCTCGGAATCGGCAAGCGTCCAAAAATCGACTGGATCGAAATCAAGTGGCCGC
>JBBSFG010000404.1:0-2160 GCA_038238965.1 Candidatus Acidiferrales bacterium
GAGCGCTTGTCCGCGCCGCTGGTTGCCGAATCTATCAAAACCCTTGGGCTGCGCAGCGAATCTATCGAAGCCACAGAGTTGATCGTCACCGACGCGTTTCACGGGGGCGCCGAGCCGCGCATGGATTTGACGCGCGAGCGAGCGCAGGCACGCTTATGCCCGCTGCTGGCGCAAGGGGTTGTTCCGGTGGTCACGGGATTTATCGGCGCTACAGTCGATGGAAAACTGACTACCCTGGGGCGCGGCGGCTCGGATTATTCGGCCACGATTCTAGGCGCTGCCATGGATGCCAGTGAAGTGGTGATCTGGACGGACGTCGATGGCGTGCTGACCGCAGACCCGCGGCTGGTGACCGAGGCGCGCACCATCCCGTTGATTTCGTATCGAGAGGCGGCGGAGCTGGCGTATTTCGGCGCCAAAGTGCTGCATCCCAAAACGCTGAACCCGGTGATGGAAGCGGCCATCACCGTATCGATCCGCAACAGTTTCGCTCCCGAACGTCCGGGAACAAAAATAACGCCAGAGGGCCGCAGTATCGGTGGCGGCGTGAAGGCCTTGACGGCCATTCGCGACGTGGCGCTGATCGCCGTGGGCGGGCCGGGGATTGTGGGAGTACCGGACGTAGTGGGGCGCACCTTTTCCACCACCGCTGACCTGCGCGCTAACGTCTTGCTGATCTCGCAATCTTCTTCGCAGAATGATATCTGCTTCATTGTGTCCGCGCAGGACGCCGCGCGAACCGTGGAAGCCTTGCGCAAGGAATTTGCGCACGACCTGGCGCATCACAAAGTGGAACACGTCACCGTGGTGTCCAACATCGCCATCGTCGCAGTAGTAGGGGAAAACATGCGCGGGACACCGGGGGTTGCCGGACGCACGTTTGCGGCATTGGGCCGGGAGGACATTAACCTGATTGCCATAGCGCAAGGGTCTTCCGAGAGCAATATTTCGTTCGTGGTGGAAGAGCAGGCAGTACAGAAGGCTTTGATCGCCACGCACAAAGAGTTCGGCCTGGGGATCGTGTCGAACTGACGAAGGTCGGTCTCCGATGCTTCGGCACGCCAGGCCCTCAGCCAAGGAAACACACACTGCGGATCTGCAGGAAACACGGTATTTCCGGACCTCGAAACTCATGTAGGCTCCCCATCCAACGTAACGCTTGTCGCTATCATCTAATTTCTAGTAGTGTCGCTATCATACAGCGGAATTTAGTTGGCCATTTATTTCTAGCGCGACGCACTGGACCGCATGCCTACAGTTTTAATCGTCGACGATTCTGAAAGTGTTCGCATCTCGGTGCGCGCTCTCTTTGAAGCGCAACAGGACTTCAGCGTGATTGCTGAAGCAGTGAACGGCTTGGATGCCATCGCGAAAGCGGAAGAATTGTTTCCCGATTTGATCGTGCTGGATTTATCCATGCCGATTATGAACGGTCTGGAGGCCGCCGAGGTCCTGAAGTCGAGCTTGCCCGAAACTCCCATCTTCGTGCTGACGGCACACGGTGGCCCGGAAGTAGACCGAGCAGCACGCACGGCTGGAGTGGACGCGGTGTACTCCAAGGGCGACGATTTGCAGAAGATGGTTAGGGATGCGCGCGCGTTATTTGGCACCTCCCGAAGGCAGAAAAAAGGGACCGCTCCAGGAAAATAAGGCCTTTAGGTTTGTGGACGGCTCCTACAGGAATTCTTACCTTCTTTTAAGCAATGCTCCTTATCGACGGTGGACGCCGAGCGGTGCTAAAAAACACCTCGCACCGCATGGAGTATCGCGTGCCGTTGAAATTCAGGATGAGGTGACGTAAATGCTAGCGATCATTGCCGGAGTTCTCTTGGTGCTGTGGCTGTTGGGCTTCGCGGCCTTCCACGTAACCAGCGGGTTCATTCATATCCTTCTGGTACTGGCGGTAATTTCCATTTTGTTCCATTTCTTCCGCGGCCGGGCAGCGGTTTAATTCTCCCGTAATTTGGCGGATAAAAGAGGCGGCTCTCGCGAGCCGCCTCTTTTTATGCGCAGTCTGATTCTGGCTGCACAATTCAATCGCGTCCGCTCTCGGCAGGCTCCCGTGTTAAGCTACTTTCGATCTAGGCCCGTAGCTCAGTTGGTTAGAGCGCGTCCTTGACACGGACGAGGTCTGGGGTTCGAGTCCCCACGGGCCTACCA
>JBBSFG010000405.1:0-2140 GCA_038238965.1 Candidatus Acidiferrales bacterium
CAAATTCGAGTAACGGCGACTTCGCCTTCGCTGAAAGCGTCGACTGTAACGCTGGAAACCCGGCGGTAAATGGCAATTCCCACCGATCAGGTTATACGAGTATTGCTGTGCCTTGCATTGGCACCTGCCGTGAATCCCGTAAATGGATTCGGCGCTCCGTTTCAACTTGATAAAAACGGCTCCGCGAGTTCGCCTGAAAAGGCGCCAGCGAGGGAGACACTTCCGCCTCCGCCGGTGTTTCGGGATATTGCGGCGCAAGCCGGTCTGACGGTTTCGCACATTTCGTCGCCGGAGAAGAAATATATTGTCGAATCCATGAGCGGCGGCGTTGGGGTGTTCGACTGCGACAACGACGGCAGGCTGGACATTGTGGTGGTTGCAGGGTCGACGATAGAAAACTTCCGGCAAGGCGGCGACCCGATGGTTACGCTGTACCACCAGGAAGCAGACGGAAAGTTCGTGGATATTACGAAGCCGGCAGGGCTGACGCGCCGCGGATGGGGCATGGGTGTGGCGGTAGCCGATTTTGATAATGACGGACTGCTGGATCTATACGTAACGGGTTATGGCGGCAATGCGCTCTATCGAAACCTGGGCGGCTGCCGGTTTGAGGATGTGACGGAAAAGGCGGGAGTGCGAGGCGGCGGATTCAGCACCGGGGCGGCGTGGGGGGATTACGACCGGGACGGATACGTGGATCTTTTCGTGGCGCGCTATGTTCACGTAGACATCGATCACCTTCCAGAATTCGGCAAGGGACACGATTGCGAGTTCAAGGGCGTGGCGGTGCAGTGTGGGCCGTGGGGATTACAAGGCGAAAGCGATTTGCTGTTTCACAATCGGGGCGACGGCACGTTTGAAGAAGTTTCGCAAAAAGCCGGCGTGCATGACCCGGACGGGCATTTCGGTCTAGGAGTGAGCTGGGCGGATTATGACAACGACGGCTGGCCGGACCTTTTTGTGGCCAATGATGCGACGCGAAATTTTCTGTATCACAACAAGCATAACGGTACGTTTGAGGAAGTTGGCGTGCTGTCGGGGGTGGCGTTGAGCGGCGGCGGAGAGGCGCAAGGAAACATGGGAGTTGCTTTTGGCGACTATGACCACCGCTGCTTGCAGGATATTTTTGTGACCACTTTTGCGGAGCAGTCCAATGCGCTGTACCGGAATCTTGGCGCGCAAGGATTCGACGAGGTAAGCGCGAATGCGAGGCTCAGCCAGCCCAGCTATGCATTGGTGGGTTGGGGCACCGGGTTTCTTGATATGGATAACGACGGCTGGCAGGATATTTTTGTGGCCAATGGGCATGTGTATCCGCAGATGGATGCCGCGGTGAATTCCGCGGCTTATCGACAACCGATGCTTCTGCATCGGAACAATCGTGATGGCACGTTCGCTGAGGTTTCCGCGCAGGCGGGACTAGTCAAGATGCCGCTGGCTTCACGGCGTGGCGCGGCATTTGGAGATATTTTCAATAACGGAAATGTGGATGTGGTGATTCTTAACGTTGGACAGCCACCGTCGCTGCTCCTGAATACTTCGAAGAACAACAATCATCGGGTGATTTTTAAATTGGAGGGCACGAAAAGCAATCGCGCGGCTATCGGGGCGCGCGTGACGGTGCAAGCGGGCAAGTCGCGACAGTGCAATGAAGTACGGAGCGGGTCGAGCTACTTGTCGCAAAGCGATTTGCGTCTGTATTTTGGCTTGGCGGGCGAGAGCCGGATCGACAAAGTGGAAATCCGGTGGCCGAGCGGGGAGGTTGAGAGTGTGCGGGACCTGGCAGTAGATCGGATCTATACCATTGTCGAAGGGAAAGGTATGCGGGATTCGAAGCCATTTGTTCCGGTGCTTGCGAATTGAGCGTTTTTACGACGGGTCCGAGTGTTTTAGACGCGGCATGCTCTGACTAGGTGCGCGCGGAAGTTCGGGCGCGCGACGGAAAGGACAAAAGATATGCGGGGCCAGGCGAGTCAATGCGATTTTTATCCAGCTCGCGGACCCGGCTAACTTTTTTGTTAAGATCGGTTGCTGACCATGGAGGCGAAAATGGTCCGGTGACTGTCGCGGCCTTCAAAGCCGCTGATTCGGCCCTTCGCGGATCGAATGGTGGGTTCGACTCCCACACGCCTCCGCCACA
>JBBSFG010000406.1:0-2129 GCA_038238965.1 Candidatus Acidiferrales bacterium
CCAGCGCCAACTGGTAATCAACACTTTGCGTATGCGCCCCGACCGCATCATCGTCGGTGAGGTTCGCGGCGAAGAAGCGCTGGATATGTTGCAGGCCATGAACACGGGCCATGACGGCTCGTTGACCACCATTCACGCCAACACTCCTCGGGACGCTCTGGGACGGTTGGAAACCATGGTGGCGATGTCCAACTTGGGGATTCCGGACACGGCAATTCGTAGGCAGATTTCATCGGCTATCGACCTGGTGATTCAGGTCAGTCGTTTAAGCGACGGAACCCGCAAAGTCCTTACCGTGGCTGAAATTACCGGCATGGAAGCCGAAGTCATCACCATGCAAGACATCTTCGTGTTCAAGAAGCGGGGTGTGCGCGAGACCGGTGAAGTACTGGGTGAATTTGTACCTACCGGTGTCAGGCCAAAATTCGCCGAGAAACTACTGGTGAGCGGGATTCATTTTCCGATTTCGATGTTCAACGCCCCGCCAATGCAGTAGCGATTGTCGCGGCTCCGGTTCGCGACGAGGTATTTGAGGTGTTTGTGTTGTTTGAAGGATGGAAATGGCAACACTGATTTTTATCGTAACTTTTTTGATCGTTGCCGTGCTGCTGTCGGGCGCGTGGCTGGTGGCCACGGCGGACAGCAGCCAAGACGTGGTGCGCCGCCGCATGGACTCGGTGCGAAAGGCGGAGCGCCGCGGCGATATTACCCAGGGACTGCAACTGGTGCGGGACGAGATGCTCAGCAGCGTTCCTGCATTGCATCGAGTTTTGCTGAGATGGAGTTGGTCGACCAGGTTAAAAGAATATCTTCAGCAAGCTGGGATGACGATCAAGCCGGCGAAACTGATATTGATCAGCGCCGTGCTGGCAGTCGGCACGCAGGTCGTGCTCGGCACTTTTTACAAGTCTGTTCCATTGCTGGCGACAATAGCATTAGCGTTAGTAGTCTTCATACTTCCCTTCGCGGTTGTGGCTTGGAAGCGCCGCCGCCGCTTGCGTCAATTTGAAGAGCGCTTTCCGGAAGCGCTGGATCTGTTGGGCCGGGCCGTACGGGCCGGACATGCGTTTACCACCGGCCTGGAAATGATTGCCAAAGATTCGCCCGAACCAGTCGCCGGGGAGTTTCGTACGGCGTTCGAAGAGCAGAATTTTGGTCTGCCGCTGCGCGACGCACTACTGAATATGACGGAGCGGATTCCGTTAATCGACGTGCGGTTTTTTGTTACGGCTTTGCTCATCCAGAAAGAAACCGGGGGTAACCTGGCGGAAATTCTGGATGGACTATCGCGCGTCATTCGCGAGCGATTCCGCATTTTTCGCGAAGTGCGTGTGCGCACTGCGCAGGGAAGACTCACCGCAGGTATTTTGATCGCGCTGCCGATTTTCATGCTGATCGTTTTGAGTATCTTGAACCCTACTTACGTCAAGGTGCTTTTCACAGATCCTCAGGGGCCGATCGTTTTGACCATTGCGGCAGTCATGCAAATAATTGGATCTTTTATTATCTGGAGAATTATCCAGATCGAAGTTTAGGAACTAGGAGAGACGCAGATGGTTTGGGGAATTACCGCCATAACGTTTATCGCCACGGCCGCTATTCTGCTGGCCTTGTTTTACGCATTGGCCCCGGGCGAAGGGGGAATGGCGACGCGATTGTCGCGTTTGATTAATCCTGCCAAGCCCGTTCAGGAAGATAGTTTCGCGGCCAAACAAAAAGAACGTATGCGCTCTTCGCTGGCCAGCATTGGAAAAATCGTGCCTGGCGACAGCAAGCAAACCCCGCGGTCACAACTAATGATGGTGCGGGCAGGCTACCGCAATCCCGAAGCGATCATGACGATTCGCGGCCTGAAATTGCTGATGCCCATCGCCCTAGTAGGGCTGGTCTTCTTTACGGGCCTTTATCGCGTGAACCCGTTTTTCATCGTGCTGATGGCTGCGGTTCTCGGCTACCTGATACCGGAGATGTGGCTGCTGTGGCGCGTCAGCGCGCGGCAGAAAAGCTTGCGGCGTGCACTGCCCGACGGTCTGGATTTGCTGGTGATTTGTGTGGAAGCTGGGCTGGGTCTGGATCAGGCGTTTATGAAGGTAGCGGAAGAGTTGCGTATCGCGCATCCTCAGTTGAGC
>JBBSFG010000407.1:0-2113 GCA_038238965.1 Candidatus Acidiferrales bacterium
CGACGCCATGGCCCACATTTACCGCGCGTTTTACGCGCCAATGGTGCGCATGAATACCAGCGCGGGCGTTCCGACTACCGTGCCATTTCTGTTCAACAATATTTTGCGGCGCATCCTGAAAGACTATCAGCCGGAGTATGTAGGCATTGTTTTCGACACCAGCAAGCCCACCTTTCGCGACAAACTTTTCGAGGAATATAAAGCCCATCGCCCGAAAATGCCCGACGAACTCTCTATCCAACTCCCGTTTGTCAGGCGTCTCTGCGAAGCCATGCGCCTGCCCATCCTGGAATTGGACGGTTACGAAGCCGACGACCTCCTCGGTGCGTTGTCCCGGCAAGCCACCAAAGAAAATCTCGACGTCGTGCTGGTCACCAACGACAAAGACATGCTGCAACTGGTGGGCGACGGCGTGCGGGTATTGCGCACCGGCACGGGCGCGGCAAAAAGCGACATTATTGTCGACGAGAAAAAAGTGGAAGAAATTCTCGGCGTGCCGCCCGACAAAGTAGTCGACGTAATGGCCCTGATGGGTGACAGCATCGATAACATTCCCGGCGCGCGCGATCCCAACGACAAGCCGGCTCCCGGAGAGCGCCGCAAGCCGGGCATCGGCGAAGTCGGCGCGCGGGAAATTATTCTGCAATTCGGATCGGCGGAAGAAGCGTTGCGGCGCGCCGCGGAAGTGAAGCGGGCGAGCTACCGCGAAGCGCTGCAAAAAAACGGTAAGTATGTGCTGTTGAGCAAAGAGCTGTCGAAGATCGACAGCAACGTGCCCATCACACTGGACCTGCATAACCTGGAGCGGCGCGAGCCGGATCTGCCGCTGCTGGCGGCGCTCTACCGTGAACTGGGATTCAATTCGCTGCTGAAGGAACTGGGATCGGAAACGGTGGCTTCCACCGCACCGGCCAGCACGGGACCGGCAATCAAAACCGACTATGTGCAGTTTGCGAATGCCGCCGAATTTCGCGAGTACCTCGCTAAAATCCCACCCAGGCAGCCGATCGCCGTGTGGCTCAACGTTGAAGCCGGCGACCGCGAGTCCGAGGGATTCGGAACGCGCATCGCGTCTATCGAAGTCTCGTCCAAAGCCGGCGAAGGTCGAGCGGTGTGGATGGATGAAAAAGGCGAAGCGCTAGCAGCGCTGCGGCCGCTGCTGGAAGACGCCAAGCGGCCCAAAATCGTGCACGATGCCAAATTGTTTCATTTGCTGACCGGGCGTATGGCCAACGTGCTGCACGCCACGCAGATTTATTCGTATTTATTAAGGCCCACGACGGCAAATCACAACTTTACGGATGTGGTCATGCGGCAGTTCAACGCCATGATGGGCGGCGGACCGGGAGAGCGCGCCGATTTTCTGCAGCGGTTGGCTCCGGCGCTGCACGCCCAGATTGGCAAAGAGCAGCACACCTACGCTTACGAAAAAATCGATCTGCGGCTGGCTCCCGTACTGGCGGAAATGGAGCGCACCGGAATCCGCGTCGATCCGCAAGAGCTGGGCGCCATGTCGCGGGCCATGGAAACGGAAGTGCGCCGCCTGGAGAAAGAGGTTTGGGAACTGGCGGGCATGGAATTCAATGTCAATTCTCCAACACAACTGGCGGAGGTGTTGTTCGACAAGCTGAATCTGCAGCCTTCGGCGCGGCGCGGCCGGGCCAAAGGGCGTTCCACGGCGGTGGAAATTCTGGAAGAGTTGTCGGCCAAGCATCCGCTGCCGCGAAAAATCATCGAGTACCGCGAAATCGCCAAGCTGAAATCCACTTATGTGGACTCGCTGCCAAAGCTGGTGAACCGCGAGACCGGTAGGCTGCACACCAGCTACTCGCAAACGGGCACGGCGACGGGACGGCTCAGCTCGTCCGATCCCAATTTGCAAAATATTCCCATTCGCACGGAGCTGGGACGGCAAATTCGCGCGGCTTTTGTGGCCGACGAAGGAAAAGTCTTGCTGTCCGCCGATTACTCGCAAATTGAGCTGCGCATCATGGCGCATTTCTCGCAGGACCCCGTCTTGCTGGATGCGTTCCGCAACGGCGAGGACATTCACGCGCGCACTGCGCAGGAAGTCTTCGGCGTGGGACCCATGGCGCAATCGGCTGAACACCGC
>JBBSFG010000408.1:0-2096 GCA_038238965.1 Candidatus Acidiferrales bacterium
ACGTGGAATCATTTGTCGATGAGCACGCCGATGCTGCTGAGCCTGGGGATCTGCGGCTATTCCATGGCAGGAGACGACATCGGAGGGTTTGCGGGAACACCTACTGCCGATTTGCTGACTCGCTGGATCGAAGTGGGCGCGTTCAATCCTATCTATCGCGATCATACCGCCAAGGGCACTGCCGACCAGGAACCGTGGGTGCATGGCCCGGAGCATGAAATGATCCGACGCCGCTATATCGAGCTGCGCTATCAATTCCTGCCCTACATTTATACCGGGATGGAAGAAACGACGCGCACTGGCTTGCCGTTTATGCGGCCGCTGTTCGTGGAGTATCCGCAAGCTCCGGGGATTGAATGGAACGATCACGACTTTTTGTTCGGGCGCGATGTTTTTGTGGCTCCCGTGGTTACCGAGATGCTCGATGCGCAGGAAGTGCATTTGCCGCCGGGCGAGTGGTATGACTTCTGGACGAGCAGCAAACCCGCGAACCGGGAACACATCCGGTTGCATCCCAGGTTGGAAGAGTTGCCGATATACATTCGTGCGGGAGCAATTTTGCCCATGCAAAACGTGGTGCAGAGCACCTCGGAGATTCCGGCAGGGCCTTTGAAGCTGCGCGTGTATCCCGGCGGGGATTGCCGCGGTTCGCTGTACATGGATGATGGACACTCGTTCGCATACCAGAAAGACGAAGTTTTGAGAATTCAGTACGCGTGTCAGGTTTCAGGGAGTTCCGTGACGGTGAGCAGCAAAGTGGAGCGCGACGGGTATCACCCGTGGTGGAGCAGCGCAGAGGTGACGATTTATGGAGCGGCGGGAGCGCCGCGCGAAGCACGGATCGGGAATGAAATAATCCGCGAGGTGCGCTACGACGCGCAAGCGCACGCAGTGACCGTGACGGTGCCGGAGGCGGCGAAAGACTGGTCGCTGCAATTGAGTTATTGAGCGCTACAAAAAATGGAAAATGTCGACGCGCCGACAATTAAAGTAATACTTTAACTATCGTGTAACTATTCACTGTTAGTAATACTTACAGCGTTCGAATTCCGAAACCTTCGAATGCTGCTCGCGTGTGTTGCGCGTTCGAACGGCAAAAGCGCGCTTACTCCAGAAGAAAAATCGAGAGCGATTGAGGCGGCATGGTCAATTCCAGTTGGCCATTCGCGGATATTTTTGCGTGCGCGTCGCCGAAGAGAGTTTCAAAACCGGAGGCTCCGCGGGCGGGCGTATCGTTTAGAGAGAGAGTCAAGGTGCGTGAGGCAGTCGAATTGTTGAACGCCACGATGACTTTCTCTTCGTCGGACGCGCGGTTAAAAACGTAAGACGATTCATCGGAAGCCAGGTGCCACAAATTACCTTGCGCCAGGACGGGATGATCGCGGCGCACCCGTAACAAGGTTTGAACGTAGGAGAACAATTTCTGCTGCTGCGGCGTGCGGCCGCCGGCGGTAAATGCATTTTGCGGATCACCGGGCCAGCCGCCGGGAAAATCGTGGCGATTGTCGGGGTCGCCGCCGCCGGTCATGCCAATTTCGTCACCATAATAAAATTGAGGGATTCCGCGCAGCGTGAGCGTCAGCGCAAAAGCCAGTTCCAGTTTTGCGGGCGAGCTTCCCTCGGCACTGACGAAGCGCGTCACGTCGTGATTGGCAAAAAAAGTGATGAGCGAATCCGCGTGCGGGTAAAGGGAGTCGTGGCGAAGCATGTCGGCGATTTTCCCCACGGGAGCGCCATGGAGCAAAACGTCGCGAAGAACGAAGTACAGCGGGTAGTCGAACAGCGTGGCCAGGCCGGAATCGATGCCGTCGTACCGCCTTTGCCCTCCGGCAAAAAATGAAGTGACGCTGGGGTCGCGATGAAATACTTCGCCGATGGTGGTGAGGCGGGGATAAATGCGGCGCAGGCCGCTGTGCCAGGCGGACCAGAATTTGCGCGGGACATAGGGAAAAGTGTCCAGACGGTAGCCATCCAGTCCCGAAGTTTCCGCCCACCAGATGCTGTTCTGCAAAAGATATTGCGCCACCAGGGGATTTTCGGTGTTGAGATCGGGCAACACGTTGAAGAACCAGCCGTCGGTGAGATTCCTGGAGAGC
>JBBSFG010000409.1:0-2075 GCA_038238965.1 Candidatus Acidiferrales bacterium
CAATTGCACGGGATACTTTTCATCGAATCGTCGATGCCCACGGAATTTTCCGACGAAGAAATCCTGCTGCTGCGAACGCTGGCGGACCTGGTGGCGGCGGCGCTGCACAACGCGGTTTCGTTTCAGAAAGCGCAGGAACAGGCGATCACCGACGGGCTCACAGGAGTCAAGACACATCGCTTCTTTATGGAAGCGCTGTCGGCGGAGTGGAAGCGCTCGACGCGCGCAGCGCGGGCTTTCGCGCTGGTGCTGATGGACCTGGACCGCTTCAAGTTCGTGAACGATTTTTACGGACACCTGGAAGGCGACCTGGTGTTGCAGCGGGTGGGCCACATCCTGGAAACAAACTGCCGGCGTTCCGATGTGGTGGCGCGCTACGGCGGAGACGAGTTCGTCATCCTGATGCCGGAAACGAACATGGAGCACGCGCGGCAGCTTTCGTCCAAGCTGCGGGGCTGGGTGGCGGTGGATCCGCTACTGCGCGAGAAAAATATCAGTGCCAGCTTCGGTATCGCGTGCTACCCGCTGCACGGCTCTTCTCCCCAGGAACTGATCCAGGTGGCGGACGCGTCGATGTACCTGTCCAAGCACCAGGGCGGGAATACGGTTTCTACCGCGGACCACTTCGATCCCAACGAAGCAAAAAAGTGGAAACGCGATGTGCTGGAAGCGTATCTCGGAGTCACGTTAAAGCGGATGTTCTCCACCGGGCCGGAGGCTTTCGAAGAAATTTATTCGCGGCTCAAACAATTTACGGAATCGCTGGCGCTCACGGAGCCGGTTACAGATAAGCCGGTGGTAGCCGAGCATGGCCCGCAGGCGCTGCCGCAGGCGGTTCTCGATACGGTGACCTCGCTGGCTTTCGCGATCGACGCCAAAGATCACTACACGCAGGGGCATTCGCAAAAAGTTTCCGCCTACTCCGCGCTCATCGCCGAATCCATGGAGATGACGGAGGCCGAGGTGGAAGAAATTCGGCTGGGCGCGATACTCCATGACATCGGCAAGGTGGGCATTCCGGAATTGATCTTGAATAAGGGCGGCGCGCTGAATCCCGAGGAATGGCAAACCATGAAGGGCCACGTGCTTTTTGGCGCGAAGATTCTGGAGCCGTTGACGCCCCTGGCGCGTATTCGCGAGATGGTTTTGCACCACCACGAATATTTCGACGGTTCAGGATATCCGGACGGACTGATGGGCCGGGACATTCCGCTGGGCGCGCGCATCATCGCCGTGGCGGACTCCTATGACACCATCACCAGCGACCGGGTGTACAAAAAGGGGCGGTCTTCCGCGGATGCGCTGAAGGAACTGGAGCGCTGCGCCAATGCGCAATTCGACGCCAGCATCGTGGAAATTTTTGTGCGAACCATGAGGCAATTGCCGAACCCCATCATCGAAGTTGCGGCCGTCGCGCCGACGTCTCATTCCTGATTTGCCAGGCAGGCAGCGCCCGGAAAACTAGCGCTTATCCAATTGGACTTCCTCGATGGGTACGTCCCAGTGCGCGTCGAGAATTTCGAAGCGGCGCTGCTCTTCCTTCTTGAAAACTTCCTGGTCCGGATAGAGCTGCCGGGCCAGCGCTTCGCTGTCAAAGCTGTCGTTGGCGATCGCGGCGCTTTTGAAGACGATCGTCACGCGATAGTCCCAACGGCCGTCTTCGGTGCTGTGCAGGCGCGGCGATGCGACGCTTACGCGCAGGATGCGGCCCAATTCCATTTCTTTCTTCAGCACCGGAAAGTGATTTTTCTTGAAGAGCGCCAGGAACTCCTCGGCGTGCCCCCATTTTGTTTTGTAATAATATTCGATCACATAGGGTTCTTCTTTCGCGTCTGCTACGGTCCCGCTTTGCGGCATCGCGGCAAGAGTGCCCGGCGCAGGGACCAGCATCGCCGTTAAGAACCACGTCAGAACTGCCAAATGGATTCGAATGTGCTTCATGAAATTCTCCTACCTCTCATTTCCCCGGTCGTTCCGGCGGCTTCGGGACGGAGGTAACGCGGTTTCCGCGGCTGGCATGGTACCGCGAGATGGAATGTGCGTCGATGTATTCCATTAAACCGGAGGGTCTGCCC
>JBBSFG010000410.1:0-2051 GCA_038238965.1 Candidatus Acidiferrales bacterium
ATCTTTCAGATCCATCTCGGATTCCACGCGATTGGTAGCCAGCGCGGGAATGGAAAATCCTTGAAGAATCAAGCCATTTGAAAAGTCCAGGGAACTCACTTCCGGTTTTACCTTCAAATGGATCGTGCCGTCAGGCATCAGCGTCGGCGTAAAGTTCAGACGAATACCAAACTCTTTGAACACGATGGTAATTGCAGCGCTGCTCGAGGAGCCGCCGCTGGACTGCAATATCGGATAGGGAAATTCTCCACCCGCAAGAAAGCTGGCTTCCTTGCCAGACAGTGTTATCAGGTTCGGTTCGGCCAAGATTTGCAGCACATTGTCATTCTGGAGAGCCTTTATAGTCGCAGCGAAATCGATATCCGGACGGAAGATAAAAATGTTCAATAAGTCACTCAAACCCAGTTGTGTGGTGCCCACCCCACTGCCCACCAGCGTTGGAGGAGAAAATTGTTGTGTCGAAATCGTTCCGACATTTTTTGATCCAGGCAAACTGAGAATGTTTATTCCGAATTGATTGATTTTTGAACGGTTCACGTCCGCAAATTTCACCTGCAGCATGATCTCCGCGTGCGGCGCCGTGGGCACTTCCATCAAACTGGTCACTTTGGGGGTGGTATTCTTCACCACTTCCAGGATCTTGTCCGCCACCGCCGCCGAGGAGATGTGCCCCGAAAGCATCACGACATCTTTCGAAGTCTCGATATGCACCGGCTCCGAGGGAAACACTTCATGGATTTTCTGGCTCAGGCCCAGAATATCGATGTCCACGGAAACCTCAAATGCCTGGCTCTGGTCCGCTTCATCCCAGATCAGAAGCGATACCCCGCCAGGAACTTTCCCGTTTACGAGCACTTGCGTCGGACTCACCACAATCGCTTCCGCGATAGCTGGATCCGCCAGTGAGACCCTCTTGATCCGCGAAGGCGAGGTGATCACCAGCGATCTTCCGACCAACAAGTGCAGTGCCTGCGGCGCTTCAGCATCCGCAGCTTGTCCCGCTTGTACGGGCGTTGGTGCCGGCACAGCGGGCGCCTGATCCTGCGCCATCGTCATTGACGAGCCGAAAACACTCGCGCCGATCACCAAGCAACCCGCTAACAATAGACTTCTTCCACCGTAGTTTTTCAACATGACTATTTTTTGTACTCCGATCATGGGTGCTCCGCTTGGGTATTCGGAAAGCTCTTATTCTCGCGTTTGCTTCCGGTGATGACCTCGATCACATAGGGTGACGGAGCGGCGGCTGGTGTGGCCTTTCCTGCAACGTGTTTCACCGGGGCTGCCGCCTTTCCGGCGAAGAGCGTGGCCTCCATAACGATGGGTGGACTGACTTTCTTGGCATCAATGGTATTGCGCAGCGCCAGTTGAATTTTTCCTTGCGTGCTGGCCATCGCTAACATCGCCGCGTCGTCTGGTGTGACCAGCAGCGTAATCACCGGAACAGTCTGCGGCTTGCCTTCGCGATCCTGTTCAATCTTCTGTCCGGCCGCCAGCACCCGGACGTTTTCGAGTAACGTGCGCGTTACGAAATCGTTGCCTTGGCCATTCACAGCCTTGCCGGTAACCAATACATCTACCATCGTTCCCGGAATCACGAATCCCGCGACGCCCACGACCTCATTCACAGCCACGGACATGGCTCGCATGCCTTCCGGTATCGTAGCCGGCAAACCAGCTCCCGCTTCGCGCGACGCCAGTTTCCCTTCGATGATCAACTCATTTTCCGCCACCGGCGTAATCAAGGCGCGGTTCGCGCAGTCTTCAATGCGAGTAAACGTTCCTGCCACCGGTTCGCTCGACGGCCAGGGTATGGTCTTCAGATTGTTGGCATCGATGCGCGCTCCCAGCTGCATCGGAACTGCCGCCACCACGATGCGTTGCGTGGTCACCACCGTTTTCTGCCCGGTGGCCGCTTTAAATTGTTTGTAGACATACGTACTGAAAAGCAGCGCCACCACGATGGCCACCGCGAATCCTATAAGCATTCGGTTTTGGTTCATGAACTGAATTCTCCTTCGCGACTACTCACAGGCTCAATCGTGCTGCCA
>JBBSFG010000411.1:0-2035 GCA_038238965.1 Candidatus Acidiferrales bacterium
CTGGAAGATATTTTGCAGCGCAAGATGCTGCGCTATGACAAATCCGGCGAGGAGCATTTCAATTTAATTTCGGCGCTGCATAAATCGGTGAGAAATTCCGATCCGGATGCGGCTTTGTATTGGCTGACGCGCATGCTGGAGTCGGGCGAGGATGCGCTGCACCTGGCGAGGCGGCTGGTGCGGATGGCGAGTGAAGATATCGGATTGGCGGAGCCGGGCGCGCTGGTGGTGACTTTGGCGGCGAAAGATGCGTTTGATTTTCTGGGGGCTCCGGAAGGACACCTCGCGTTGGCGCAGGCGGCGGTGTATTTGTCGCTGGCGCCAAAATCGAATGCACTGTACACGGCGGCTGGCGCGGCGATGGAAGATGTGGAGAAGACGGAAGCCGATCCGGTGCCGCTGCATTTGCGGAATGCGGTGACGGGATTGATGAAGAATGTCGGGTATGGCGAAGGTTATAAATACGCGCACAATTTTGAAGAGAAAGTTACGGACATGACTTGTTTGCCGGAGAATCTGGCGGGGCGGACGTATTACAAGCCGACCGATCAGGGGTTTGAGGTGCGGTTGCGGCAGAGGCTGGAAGAGATTCGGAAATTGAAGGTGCGTGGGACGGCGAAGGAGTGACGGGCAGAGAGAGTTGCTCCTGGGACAGATCGAAGAGGGATTCCTCGACTGCGCAAGCCGACAACTTCGCGAAGTTGGGGAAAAAGCGTCGGCTTGCTTCGCTCGGAATGACCGTTTTTGGATTGGCGGCTTGATGGTTGCCAAGATCAGATGACAGTATTGAAGGTTGCCGAGATGATGAACGAGCGGAGATGGCAATGGGCTAAGGAGTGAGGCGGCTATTCAAATCGTAGTGAATTCCAGAGAGCCAAGATGATTTGTCCCTGCTCGGTCAGCCGGTTTCGGTGGCTTCGCAATTTGTGCGCGCTGGTGTGCGTGGTGTTTGGTTGCTGCGCGATTCCGCCGGATCGCGCGCAGACGGTGGATATGGGCAAACCGCTGCAGACCATCGATGAGGACATTACGGCATTCGCGTTTGCCCCCGATGGACGCATCGTGTACTCGGTGCGGCGCAACATGAAAACGAAACTGTACGACCTGCAACACGACGACATCTGGCTGCAAGAGACGAACGGGAAAAAGCGGCGATTATTGCTGGGGGAAAAATTCAAGATTGGAAACACACCATTCAGTTATGCGGTGGACTCGTTCCGGTGGTCGCCCGACGGGAGGTTGATACTGGCACGGCTGTTTGTGACAACGGTTATCGACAACGTGGGAAAGACGCAGGATTCGTACGTGACCGTGGTGCTGGATGAAAGCGGGAAGGAAGTGCGCATCAACGGCGGGGAGAATGTGATCCGGGATTCGGCGAACGCGTTCTGGCTGAAAGACAGCGTGACGGTGATTTACATGGTGGAAGCGGTGAAGCCGCGCGTGCTGTATTCGTTTCAGTACACGAATCTGAAGACGGGTCCGGCGGGTGCAGCGTTCGAAGGACGAACGTTTCTGGATGCGGAGGAGATTACCGGCACGAATGTGGCGATCGGAGTCGAACAGGACCGCGCGCAAACGGGGCCACCACGATTGCAGCACTTGGACCTGCTGGCGCAGGACGATACTGAGCTGGCGACGTTGCAGAGCTTCGCCGGCGGGCTGTCCATTTCACCCAGCGGGAAAAAGGTGGCGTATTACATCGACAAGGAAGTGCTGGAGATTCGGGATCTGACGGCGATTCATCATGTGGCGCGGGTGCGCGTGGGCATGGGAGTTTTTCACTGGCCGCCGGATGAGCGGCGGATTTTGTTGAAGCGCGCGGTGGAGAAAAAGACGGCGGAGCTGGTGTGGTTTGATGTTCCGGAGCTGGTTGAGACTGCCGAGGTGAAAGAGATTCCGGTGGCGCAACCGGATCCCCAGCCGATTTTGCGGGCGGTCACGTTTCGGGACTTCTCGATTTCAGCGGATGGGAAATTGTTGGGGGTGATTGCTCCCGGGAAGCACAACTTGTTTGTGTTTCCGCTGTCGGTGC
>JBBSFG010000412.1:0-1899 GCA_038238965.1 Candidatus Acidiferrales bacterium
GCCCTCAAATACGATCACGTTCATGGTGTTGTTGATGTAGTCCACGTAAAAATCCGTGCCCACCACGCCGGCTACGCCCGCGGGAGTGTGGACTTCAAATTTTCCGTCGGGCTTGGCGATTTTTTGCGCCTGGCTGCGAAGCTTGCCGTAGCTGAGCTCCAGTTGCGTTTGCTGCGCTCCGGCATCGTGCTTGACCACGTGCATGGAAGACTCCGAGCCGACGTTCAACACCGAGCCGTCGTCGAGAGCGATACGCGCGCGGCCGTTGACCTGGGTGTTCACGAGATCCTGCCAGTCCACGACAGACCTGGTGGAGGCGGTGATAGTTTTTGAGCCGCGTGCAATGCTCACGGCAGGAATTACTCGCGCCACTTCGCCGGCGCGAGTGTTGGCAGATTGCGGCGCGGGAGCGGCAAGAACGTCCGTGGGAATGGCGATGCACACAGAAAGAAGCTGCGCCAGAACAAAGAATTGCGGGGACCGGGACTTTGTTTGCATTGAGAGGGCACTCCTTCGGCCGAATGTTATCTACCGTTGTCACGCAGAGTGCGCGAAGTGTCAATTGAAAAGGGCCGGGGGTTGCGCAGTCACTACAGGGGAGGCGTTGCTCGGTGTTTTTGTCAGGGCTGTAGCTGACAGATGGTGGCGGCCATATCGTCATGCTGCTGGATGGCCTGGGTGAAATCATGGACGGAAGAGAAGATGCGGGCCAGCAATTCGGCGGGAGGAAGATTTCTTGCGGCGTTGCAGACGGCGATCAAGCGGTCTGCGCCGAAATCTTCGTAGCGGGCATTCTGTGCTTCGGTGATTCCATCGGAGCAGCACACCAGGGAATCGCCGGGCTGCAAGGTGATGGATACGGCTTCGTACTCGATGCCGGGAAACAAGCCAGGGGGAATACCGGACAGCTCGAGGATGCGGCAATCGGTTCCTGAAAAATGCAGGGGGCTGGGCATTCCGGCGCTGGCCAGATTTAATTGCGAGGTTTGCGGATGGAAGACTCCGTAGAGAACCGCGGCGTGGCGGCGCAAACCGCTGCGGCTGGTCAAGCGCTGATTGAGCACGGACAAGACCGAGGCCGGCGACTGGCCCGTTTTATGGATGCCGCGCAAAATGCCGACGGCGAGGGCGGCGTACATGGCTGCGGGCAGACCTTTACCGGAGACGTCGCCGACGTAAAAACCGACGCTGCTGTCGGGAAGCTGGAAATAATCGAGGAAGTCGCCGCCTACCGTATCGACGGGCTGGAACTCGTGAGCGACGGTGACTGAGCCCGCGCGCAGCACATCCGCGGGCAACATGACGCTCTGGATGGCACGCGCTTCTTCGAGTTCCTCGCGGCGGAGTTCTTCGATGGCTCGCACGTGGAGAACCGATGGGATGGTGAGCATGATGAATTTGGTACGGTGCCAATCGCGAAGGGGGTCGAGCGGCAGGTAAAGTTTAGCAAAGGTCGGCGGGGCGGTTCGAGTAAAAGAGAGGCTGTTTCCTGTGTAGTGGCGATGAGCGGGAAACTGGTGTGGGTTAGTTTCCGATTAGAGCGTCATCGAGGGCCGAGCCCCACAGATATAAGATGGTCTACATCATGCCAACAGCGGAATCATCTGAGGCGCGCACCGTGCGTCTCATTTCGCATGTCGTACACATCATCGTTATTCTTAACTGGGTTACGATTTTTACCGTCCTTGCCGTTCACGGAGTTCCGAAAAATATCGCACTCGGCGCTTTCACTATCTTTAGAATCACCGCTGTTCTCGCGACGCTCTGGATGATTACAGAAGTGGCAGAGGGATTTGCAGGCCAAACAAGTTTCGTCCCCGTTCTTATCAATAGTCTTTTAACGCTACCGATGTTTGCCTTTTGGTTTTGGGTGGTTGCGAGCAGCTTCTAAATTGGCCC
>JBBSFG010000413.1:0-1884 GCA_038238965.1 Candidatus Acidiferrales bacterium
AGCGATCCGAGGCGTACGACCAGGAAGCGGCGCTCAGCCATGAGGGGCCTTGCGCAGCGAATTCAGCAGGGTTCGCGTGGAATGATTCTTGGGGTCTCCGGTGATGGCCACGCGGATGCCGAGAGAATTTGCGGTGGCGCGTTCGGGCACGGTTTCGGCGGTGTAATCGGTGCCTTTGGCATGGATGTCCGGGCGCAGATCCTGGAGCAGCGATTCGGCGCTCGCTTCGCCGAAGATGAGGACGTAATCCACGGCGCGCAGGGCGGCAACCAGGCCGGCGCGGGCATTCTCGTCGAGGACAGGACGGCCCGGACCCTTCAGGTTTCTGACGCTGGCGTCACTGTTCACGCCGACCACCAGAATGTCGCCTTCGGCGCGCGCGGCTTCCAGGTAGCGGACGTGTCCGACGTGAAGAACGTCAAAGCAGCCGTTGGCGAAGACCACACGCTGGCCGCGTTGTTTGTGCGCGGCGAGGAGGAATTGCAGATGAGGGCGCGAAACGATTTTGGAGGGAGATACACGCATGGGTCAGGCAGAAGCTCCGGCGGCTTCGCGATGAATGGCGGCGAGGAGTTCAGAGCGCGTGACGGTGGCGGTTCCGCGCTTCATCACCACCAGGCCGCCGGCGATATTGGCGATGTGCGCGGCTTCGAGAGGGGGTGCATCGGAGGCCAGGGCCAGGGTGTACGCGGCGAGAACGGTGTCGCCTGCGCCGGTGACATCGACGGCTTGATCACTGCCGTACACGGGAATGTGCGCGGGTGACTGACCGGCTTCGAAGAGGGCGATGCCGTGGCGGCCGCGGGTGACCAGCAAAGAACTCAATTTCATATCGGAGAGCGTGGCAAGACCGGTGCGAGCCAGGGCGGAAAGATCCTGGCCGATGGTGGCGTGGTGCTGCTCTTCGAGCTCCGCTTCGTTGGGTGTGGCGGCGGTAATTCCCGTGCGACGATACTCGTGCAGTTGATAACGCGCATCAAGGGTGACGGGCAAGGGTTTTTTGCGCTTTGCGGTAGCGGCACGTACCAAGTCCGGACTGGCGACACCGAAGCCGTAGTCGGAGATGGCTAACGCATCGGCGTGCTTTATGGCGGCAAGAAGAGAGTGGCGCAATTTTTTTTGTGCGTCCGCGGGCAGCGGTGTTTGCGGCTCGCGGTCGACGCGCAGCACCTGCTGGCCGACGGTGTGGGCCCAACCGGCAAGAAATCTGGTCTTGGTCGGGGTGCAGCGATCCTTGACGCGCAGGACGCCGGATACATCCACGCGCTTGTTACGAAAATATTCGATGAGGGCGTCGCCATTGGCATCGTCGCCGACGGCGGTTACGGGCAGGACTTTAGCGCCCAGGTCGGCAAAATTGTTGGCGGCGTTAGCGCCACCGCCTGGAAAAAGCTGGGTTTCGCGATGGCGGATGATCAGAACGGGAGCTTCGCGGGAGACGCGGGAAATTTCGCCGAATTCGAATATATCGGCGACAAAATCTCCCAGAAGAACGACGGTTTTGGAAGAAAACTGCTCGACGTACTCCGCGAGGGCGCGCAAATCGACGGATGGTGAACGGTCTTTTTGAGTCGAGGTGCGCTTCATTGCGGCTGCTCCAGAATCCAATCGACGGCGCTATTCAAATCGGCGGCGATAAAATCGGGCTGCACTGTCCACTTCGAGGCGTGCCACAAGAGCTCTCCTTCGCCATATCCGGTGCGCACCAGAACACCGCGGGAGCCGGCGCGATTCGCCAGGGCAATGTCATTGTGGCGATCTCCGACGACGAAGGAGCGCTGCAAGTCGATGGCGTGCTCGGCCGAAGCCCGCTCCAGCATACCTGTGCCGGGCTTGCGGCAGGCACAAAGATCACCGGGCGCGTGGGGACAATAGTACAGGCCA
>JBBSFG010000414.1:0-1883 GCA_038238965.1 Candidatus Acidiferrales bacterium
CAGTCGTACGGCTTCGAGTTGGAAAACGAGGTGGTGGTATGGACCGCGTAAAAACCATCTCCAGGAATCGCGCAGGTACCGCCGACGCTGATTCCTATCGCCCCGAGTTGCTGGCCGACGAAGAGCCACGCTACCTGCGCCGCCAGAAGCCCGTGGAGATTCGCCGCAAAAAATTTGCAGGCCGCGGCTGGTCTTTTTATCGCCGCGCCGCGATTGTAAGTCTTGCGGGTATCGCTGTCGTCGCCGTCACCGTCTTGGGCGTGCGCTTCCTTTTGTACTCGCCGCACTTTGCGCTGGCCCGGCCCGATCAGGTCGATCTTACCGGCAACAAAATCGTTTCCCGCGAATCCGTTCTCAAACAATTTCTGCGCGATCGCAATCACAGCGTCCTGCAGATTCCGCTCGACAAGCGTCGCAGCGAAATCGAGCAATTACCTTGGGTCGAATCGGCCACCGTGCACCGCATCCTGCCCAACCGTATCCGCGTTGAAGTCGTCGAGCGCACTCCCATCGCCTTCGCGCGCAGCGGCAATGAACTTGATTTGATCGATGCCCACGGCGTGATTCTCGACCGCCCTGCAGGTGAAGACTGGCGTTTCCCCATCATCAGCGGCGTGTCCTTCGATCTTCCGCGCGATCAGCGTGAAAAGCACATGCAGACCTACCAGGACTTCATGAAGGCCATCGACGTGGTGCGTTCCGGCTCGAGCGAGCAGGTCAGTGAAATCGATCTGGCCAATCCCCGCGATTTGCGCGCGGTGATGACCGGACTCTCCGGCCCTACCGATGCGCAGGCGGTCACTATTCATTTTGGCGGCGCGGATTTCACCGCCAAGTACCGCATGCTGGTCGAGAATTTTTCGCAGTGGCAGGCCAGCGCCGGCCACGTGCAGTCCATCGATTTACAATATTCGCGGCAAGTCATCTTGAATCCCGACTCCAGCGCGGGCGTAGCGGTGGCCAAGGCCAGGTAATGCAGCAGGCGGTTACATGAAGCGAAGCAGGAGTGTTGATTTGAGCAAGAAAGACAAATACGTCGTCGGGCTGGATATCGGCAGCACCAAAACCTGCGCGCTTATCGCGGAAATCGACGACGAGCAAGTGAAGTTTCTCGCGCTGGGCGCGGCCGAATCCAAAGGCCTGCGCAAAGGCCTGATCGTCAATCTCGATTCGACGGTCAGCTCCATTCGCCGCGCCGTGGAAGAAGCGGAAAGCGTCGCCAACGTTCCCGTCGAATCCGCAATCATCGGGGTGGCCGGAAATCATGTGCGCGGAGTCAATAGCCGTGGCGGCATTTCGCTCGGTCCTCGTCCGCGCGATATCGAGCGCGAAGATGTGCGCCGTGCCGTCGATGCCGCGCGCAACATTTCTCTTCCCGACGACCGCGAAGTCCTGCACGTTTTGCCGCATGAATTTCGCGTGGACGCCCAAGAAGGTATTCGCGACGCCATCGGTATGGTCGGCCAGCGCCTGGAAGCCAACGTTCACGTGGTCACTTCTTCGGTGGCTGCCACGCAAAATCTCGTTACCGCCGCCAACAAAGCCGGAATCCTTATTAATGACACGGTGCTCGAGCCGTTGGCCTCCGCGGAGTCTTGCCTCACGCAGGACGAGCGCGACCTCGGCTGTTGCCTGCTGGACATCGGCGGCGGCACCACCGAGGTAATTATTTATGGCGGTGGCGTGGTTCGCCACACCAGCGCGGTACCGGTCGGCGGCGATCATTTCACCAACGACCTGGCCGTTGGTTTGCGCACGCCCATTCCCGAAGCGGAAAAAATCAAGCGCCGCAACGGTTGCGCTACTTCCGCGCTATTGCGAGAAGACGGCGCCATCGAAATTGCCAGTGTGGGCGACCGCCCGCCGCGAACGATTTTCGCGCG
>JBBSFG010000415.1:0-1868 GCA_038238965.1 Candidatus Acidiferrales bacterium
ACATTGACGACTTGAGGTGAGTGCCAAGCATGAGTGAAACGCAGAAGACCGCGGTGGTATTCGGAGTTGCGAACAAACGGAGCATCGCGTGGGCCATCGCGCGGAAGCTGCAGCAGGATGGCTGGCGGCTGGCGATTACCTGTCAAAACGAGCGGCTGGAGCAGGAAGCCAAGGGTCTGATCGAGGAATTACCCGGGGCCACGGGATTTATGTGCGATGTCGCCCACGATGAGCAGATTGCAAAGCTGTTTGATGAATTGAAGGCGCGTTACGGAGTGCTGCAAGGCGTAGTGCACAGTGTGGCGTTTGCGCCAGCAGCGGAATTGAGCGGCGAATTTGTGAACACGACACGGGAAGGATTTAGGATTGCCCATGACGTTAGTGTCTATTCGCTGATTGCGGTGGCTCGTGAGGCGGCTCCCTTAATGACGGAAGGCGGCGGAATCGTGACATTAACGTATTACGGCGCGGAGAAAGTAGTGCCCAAGTACAACGTAATGGGTGTCGCCAAGGCCGCGCTGGAAGCAAGCGTGCGTTACCTGGCGAGCGATCTGGGTTCGAAAAATATTCGCGTGAATGCGATTTCGGCAGGGCCGATCAAGACGCTGGCGGCGCGAGGAATTTCCGGCTTAGGGGAAATGTTGAAATCCCACGCTGAAAGAGCACCGCTAAAGCGCAATGTGGATCCCGCTGAAGTTGGCGGCACGGCCGCATTTCTATTGTCGCCCGCCGCGTCAGGAATTACCGGGGAGACGCTGTACGTGGACTGCGGCTATAACATCATGGGGTTCTAAAGGCCGGCAGAACGCACGGTTCCAAATGCGCGTTGCGCGAAAATTGCCAGGAGTTGGTGGAGCCGGCAGAATAAGTTCAACTTTCTAAACATGCAAGAATTAACGATTGCCATCGATGGACCGGCGGGCTCGGGCAAGAGTAGCCTGGCGCGCCGGGTGGCAGGCATGCTGGGCTATCTGTATATGGATAGCGGAGCAATGTACCGGGCGGTGGCGCTGAAATCTCTACAGCAAAATGTGCCGCTCACGGATGAAGCGCGACTAAGCGACATCGCTCGCGAAGCGCACATTGAATTGCGACGTCCAACTCCTGAACAGGAATCTGCAGGCGCGAAAAATTGTGTTTTTCTGGATGGCGCGGAAGTTACCGAAGATATTCGTACGGCGGACGTGGCGTTGGCGGCGTCGCGGCTGGCGACCATCCATGAGGTTCGGCGGGTGCTGGTCGCGCAACAACAACGGGCCGGCGTGGGCGGTGGCATCGTGATGGAAGGCAGGGACATTGGCACGGTAGTGTTTCCCGGTGCGGAACTTAAGATTTTTCTGGATGCTTCGCCGGAAGTTCGTGCGGAACGCCGCTGGAAGGAACACCAGGAAAAAGGTCACAGCATTACGCTGGCGGAAGTGATGGAAGAAGTTCACGAACGGGACCGGCGGGACCGCGAGAGAAAAGTTTCGCCGCTGGTACCGGCGGCCGATGCTGTGCTGGTGGACAACACGGCGATGGGGATCGAAGAAACGGCGCGCATCATCGTGATGCTGGTGAAGGAACGAGAGGCAAGAGCAGCGGGAGCGGGGAGGAACGGATGATCAGGATGCTGGGGGTGATGGCGCTGAGCCTGGCCGGCGGATTTATAGCGATGGCCCTGGCGTCGGCGCAAGACGCTCCGAAGGATAAGGGCAGCGCGGGAACAGCGAGCGGAAACGAGGAATCGCGAAAATTGCGCTCCTACCTGGAAGAGGACTGGAAACGCTGGATGGTGGAATATCCAGAGATGGCCACGGCCACCGGCTTCCCCGGACAGAACCGTCGATGGAACGACGATTCGCCCGCGGGGATCGAGGCGCGACAGA
>JBBSFG010000416.1:0-1831 GCA_038238965.1 Candidatus Acidiferrales bacterium
ACATACTCCGGCTGATAGTCTTTCAGGATGCGCCGCAAAATATTGTTGAACAGAAATGGCACGGTAGTCGGAACGCCCGCGCTGGTATTCATGCGCACCATTGGCGCGTAAAACGCGCGGTAAATGTGGGCCATGGCGTCGACCAGAAACAGTTTTTTCTTTGAAGAAGGCATCTTTATCGAGTATAGCAAAGGCGTCTAACCGGTTAGCGAGGGGCGACTGGCGCGGCCGAGCTTGAGGGAAAGGACCACTCCCGCCGTGGCATCGAGAAAATGTCTATTCGAATCCAGGCTCAGTTTTAACGAAACGGTGTTGTAATCCTATTCGAGGAAGGACTTAGGAAGAAAATCCGAAGCAGACGGTGCGGGTCAGTAACAGTACTTTTTCTGTAGCGAGCGCTCTATACAGCACGTTTTTTCACCAGCTGCTTACTGCAGGCTGGGGTCGGCCTCGGGGGGCGGCTGGATCACAAGCAAAAGTTTGGTGCCCACCGGCAGGTGAACGTTCTTTCCCGCCGACAACAGCACCGTGCCATCCGAACCCTCCGACAGCGGCGTATATACCTTGAGGTCCGATCCGCCCAAAGCTCCCTGGCTGTCCGGCGTCAACATGCCGTTCTTGTTTACGCCGCCTTGCGCAGGCGGCGCTCCCGCCTGGCCATTGCCTCGCGGTTGCACCTCGTGGCTCGCCGGCACAATCGTCGGAGTCGAAACATCCATCGGCGTGTAGTCGTCCGTCGAGGAAAGATTCGATCCGCGCTGTACAGCGTCTTCCATCGCGGGTTCCACCGCACTCGCGGTTCGGCGGCCGGAAGCGAGCGCCTGGATGCCGGCGTTCATCATCACTTCCTGTCCGTTTTTCAAAACCGCTTTATCGAAGCGCACGAATAGCGCGGAGCCTTTGCCGCTTTGCGAAGACGAGGCGCGCACAAGATGGCCAACCACTCTGGTGCCCTTGGGAAAAATAACAGACCGCTCGTAGGTCACCGTCTCGGCGGTCTCCGCGGTCACCGGGTCTCCGGCCTTGTTGCGGCGCGCGTCCAGTGGCGAAATCAAAATGGCGTTGAAAACCGTGCCGACACAAAATGGCACAATGACCGGATCGGGAACTGCACTTGTTCTTTTCGCTTCTGCGGTTGTATCCGGCGGGGCTTGGGCTAATCCCAGAGGGACTACAAGAGCGGCCGCGACGAGTAAACTTACGATCAGCTTCGTCATCGCATCCCCCTACTACGCCAACTACAGTATCAGAATGCGGGATTTTTTAACATACCAGTTTTTGCGCATGTCAATAGCCAAGCCGACGGTACTTGACTGCGCCTCCGCCTTGGCATTCCAGCCTTATGTCGCGTTATTCGGTTCCATTTCGAGCGAAAATCCGGTGAGTCACGCCCGTTGTTATGAGACTAATTTGACGGGGAAGCCTGGGCCACCAGGAGCAGGCGCGTTCCGGTATCCAGATGTACATTTTTGCCCGGCGAAGTGATCACCGAACCTTGCGCGTTGGCCCCGCTCGCTGCGTTCAGAGTCAAATGACTCAGGCCCACGACGCCACGGCTGTTCGCATTCAATTGTCCGGTGGCATTCGTTGCCGATCCCACCGTACTTCCCGCCGCGCCAGTCGTGGAGTTTACGGTGTTGTCGACCGCGCCTCCCGCTGCCCCGGCAGTGTTCAGCGTTCCGGGTACATTGGGGGTGCCGCCGCCCAGCGTGCCGCGATTCGTTTGCTGGGCCGGCGCCCCGATCGGCGCATCTTCAGCATAAGGGTTCGCATCCACGGTGCTAGCAGGCGCTGCAATAGCTTGTATCGCCACGCTTAACGGGATTTCCTG
>JBBSFG010000417.1:0-1823 GCA_038238965.1 Candidatus Acidiferrales bacterium
AAAAAGAAGTGCGCATCCTGGTTCACCTGGCCGGAAAGGTGGACACGGCGAAACTCGATTACCGGCCGACGCCGAAGCAACGCTCCACGCTGGAGCTGCTGCAATACATGGCGATCATGGCGCCGACGCAAATTGTGTCGATCAAGGGCGGAGATTTTTCCAGGCCGACGATGATGGCGACGTGGGGTTCCGCGGAAGCCGCGAGCAAGGCGATGAATTTCGAGCAAACTGTGGGGGCCATTCAAAAACAGTCTGATGAGATGGCGACTTTGTTGAATGCGTGGAGCGAGAGCGATTTTCGCGAGGAAGTGGACTTGTTCGGCAATAAACAATCGCGCGCGAAGCTGCTGGTGGACCTGGTGCTCTGTGGATTTGCCGCGTATCGCATGCAGCTGTTCTGTTATTTGAAGGCCACGGGGCGCGAAGAGCTGAATACCATGAATCTGTGGATGGGGACCGACGGCGCGATGGGCGCGGCCTAGCTGCGCGGATAATTGATTTGTTGATGGACCGGCAGCACAGGCTCCAAACATGACGACGGATGAACCCAGACGCATTGGACGTTATTGAATCGGAGAGAATGCGGTCGCGGTTTTAGATTTTGGTGATTCCACGTTACAAGACCCACCCTCCAGAAACCTGAGGATGGGGCACCCTCCGGCTAACTTATGTTCGGTGATGGAATCGGAACGGGTGAGCTTTGCTCGACCAAATCAACACCCTGGCTTCACCACTTAACGCCGAATATAAAACTTCTTCAGTACCTAACATTCCTGATGTCTCAACAATTACGGAATGAGGACGATTTTTCCTGCGGAGCCTGGCTGCAGAATTTCTTTGTGAGCGCGGGCGGCTTCGGCGAGCGGGATTTCTTTGGCGACTACCGGGTTCAGCGTGGCATTGGAAAGACCGGCGGCCAGGCCGGCGTGGATTTCTTTGGTTTCCTGTTCCGTAATTCCCCACAGCGTGAAGGCGCGGATGGAGGCGCGGCGGGTCATCAGTTCGCGCGCGTTGATGGTGGTTTCGCCGCGATTGCCGATGACGATGACGCGGCCATTTTTGGCGAGCAACTTTAAATCCTTGGGAAGATTTACGTTGGCGAGCATCTCGAGAATGATGTCGACGCCCTTTCCGCCGGTGGCTTTCAGAATTTCGTCTTCATAGCCGGCTTTGGTGTGATTGAACGTGTGGTGAGCGCCTTCGCGCTTGATTAGTTCGAGGCCAGCGGCGGTTCCGGCGGTGCCGTAGATGTCCAGGCCCATAGAGCGCGCCAACTGCAATGCGGCGGTGCCCACGCCGCCACTCGCGCCGTGAACCAGCAGCGACTCGCCGGCGTGCGCCTGTGCGGAATGAAACAGCGCGTGATAGGCGGTGCCGTAGGGCACCCAGACTCCCGCGCCCTGCGCGAAGCTGATTTGCTCGGGCAGCGGTTGCACCTGAGCTTCGAGCGCGAGAGCATATTCGGCATATGCGCCGGTCACGGTTTGCGCGGTGTACACGCGATCGCCGGCTTTTACTTTGGTGACGCCCGGGCCGACGGATTCGATTACGCCGGCGGCGTCCGAACCGGGAGTGTAGGGAAGGGGCGGCTTGATCGGGTAGGTGCCGGCGCGCATGTAGGTGTCGTAGGGATTTACGCCAGCGGCGCGAACGTGCACGAGCACCTGGCCCGCGGCAGGCGTGGGCGTGGGCACTTCTTCCAGTTTCAAAACTTCCGGCTCACCGAATTGAGCGACACGAATGGCTCTCATGCAATCCTCCAGAATGTGCGAGCGTAAATTTGTGACAATTAGAAATGTTCATCGCCGATCACAGCGGCCACG
>JBBSFG010000418.1:0-1794 GCA_038238965.1 Candidatus Acidiferrales bacterium
CTGCCGCCAGTGTCGCGATCCACTCTGCATGGTAGGCTGCCCAGTCGGCTCCATTCGCCGACGTAATTCCCTGGAAGTCATCATCGAAGACTGGTGCATCGGCTGCGGCCTGTGCGCGCGAAATTGCCCCTACGGGAATATTAATTTGCATCCCTTCGAAGTCATGAACGAAGACCCGGACCATCCCGGCCGCGTCAAAGCCGTCTTGAAACAAAAAGCCACTTCCTGCGATTTATGCACCAATCTGGAAGAACCCAGTTGCGTTTACGCTTGCCCTCACGACGCCGCTCATCGCGTCGAGCCCAAAACATTTTTCGCCGACGCGATTGGCCAGTCTTCCGGCAATTGAAACGGAGCCCTTGACGGATGCGTATCGACCGCTCTCAACGCAGATGGGCCATCGCTTCCGTAATCATTCTGGCGCTCTCCGCTGTCGCCTACGCCATTTACAGCCGTAATTCCGCGCCCGGCGCCCGGGGCGGCAGCCCCGTCGGCTTGGCTTTCGGCGTTGTCGGATTCGCATTCATGCTTTTTGCCGCGCTGCTGGGCGCGCGGAAGCGTGTCCCGGTTTGGCGGATTGGCCGCGCGCAGGCCTGGATGCGGGGTCATCTGTGGCTCGGCCTGCTCAGTCTCCCCATCATTCTTTTTCACGGTGGATTTCACTTTGGCGGCACACTCACGCGCGTACTGATGTGGCTGCTCATCCTTACCGTCGTGAGTGGCTTGTTTGGCGCCGCGTTGCAGCACTACATCCCCCGCGTGATGACCGCTGACGTTCCGTTCGAGACCATCTACGACGAAATCGGCAACGTCCGCAATCTCCTGCTCGAAGAGGCCGACCGCTCCATGGAAGCGCTCTGCGGCTCGCTCGGTTTCCGCAAATCATCGCAGGAAGAAATTCAGCGCGCCGGCGGCTTTACCGCCATGCGTCCCATGGCCGCCGCCACGGGAGGCGCTGCCGTCGCCGCCGCGGCGGAAATTTTGCTGCTCACCGAAGAGGAGAGCGCCCCGCTTCGCCGTTTTTATCTCAACGAAATGCGCCCGTTCCTCCAGCGGCCTTCCGAACGCCGCTTGTTGCTCTCCGACGCGGGCCGAGCGCAAGTTGGCTTCTCCGGTTTGCGTACTCTGCTTCCCGCACGCGCCCACGCCACCGTCGACGATTTGCAAGACATCTGCGAAGAAGCGCGCCAGTTGCAGAAACAGCAGCGCCTCCATCGCTGGCTGCATCTCTGGCTGCTGGTTCATATCCCGATTTCACTGGCGTTGATCCTGCTTGGCGCCGTGCATGCCGTAATGGCATTGAAATATTGATCTCTTAGTTCTCGGAATCGCTGCAGTTCTAGAAATACTGGGAAAATAAGCGTGGCCCGAACTCGCACCACTAAAAAACTCGCCCAGCGCATCGACCTCAATTACTTCAAGCGGCCAACGCCCCTGAAGCGCGCCAGGCTTTGGCTAAGCCTCCTCTTGCCCATCGTCGCTATCCTTTGGATCTCCTCCTACGCCGTCCGCAAAGACCCTCGCGTTTACAGCAGTGGCCGCATGTCGGAGCCTCACGCCATCCTGGAAAAAGAATGCGCCTCGTGCCACGTCCAGAAAGCTTCCGTCTTTTCCGCCAAGCCGGACAATCAGGCCTGCCTCTCCTGCCACGATGGTCCCATCCATCACGCCACGCAGATCACCACTCCGGACTGCGCCACTTGTCATACCGAACATCGCGGCCGCATCAATATCGCCGCCGTCAGCGAAAAATCGTGCGCCGAGTGTCACGGCGACTTGCGCACCACCGGCAAG
>JBBSFG010000419.1:0-1787 GCA_038238965.1 Candidatus Acidiferrales bacterium
GGCATCCATCAAACCAACTTTGTGTCCCAGCTTGGCCAGCGCCAGAGCAAGATTTACGGCCACGGTGGTCTTGCCCACTCCGCCTTTTCCGCTGGCGATGGCCACAAGATTTTTCACGCCGGGAATCGGCTGGCGCTCGGGCTGCTGCATCGGACCTGTTCCTGGCGGCATCGTGATTTGATCCTTTGAATGAACTGGCTATTGGCCCGCGGCTGATTCTATTTCTGAAATTCGAAAATCCACAAAATCACCAAACGGCGATTCAGGCATTCGCGCCGTGACACTTCTTATACTTTTTCCCCGAACCACATGGACACGGATCGTTGCGGCCTACTTTCGCCGCCGCTCGCACGGGCTTGGGCGCTTCCGCCTGCGCCGGACCGGTTTGATACTGCAAATCCCGCTGCTGCCGGGATTGCTTGCGTTCAATCTCGCGCGCCACGCTCGGCAGGTGCTGCGAGTCCATTTCACTTCCCGAAGCGCGCGCCGCGGCGCTGGCCATAGCCGCCGAAGTTCCCGGCCGGGGAGGACGCGGCGGCTCGGGCCGCTGTTGCAGTTGCTGCGGCGGCTGCTCACTCTGCTGGATTTGAATGTGAAACAAATAGCGCACCGTTTCGTTATCAATGCGCGCCATCATGTCTTCAAAAAGTATGAATGCCTCTTTTTTGAACTCGACCAGCGGGTCCTTCTGTCCGTAGCCGCGCAGCCCGATGCCTTCCTTCAGATGGTCGAGCGACAAAAGGTGATCTTTCCATTGCGAGTCCACCACGTCGAGAATGATGCGGCGTTCCAGCCAGCGCATGAGGTCGGCGCCAAACTGCGTCTCTTTTTCCGAGTATCTGGCGTTCACTGCTTCCACGATGGCTTCGGAAAGCGCGTCGTAAGTCAACGTGCCGGGGTCGGCTCCTGCCGCTTTCGCGTCAATCCCGAACTGCGCATTCATCTCGGCCAGAAACTGGACAGTATTCCACTGGTCGGGATGCTGCTCGCGCGGGCAAAAGGTATCCACCAGTTCGCGGGCCACGTCTTCCGCGATGCCCAGAACGTAATCCCGCTGGTCCTTGCCTTCCAGCGCCGAGCGGCGAATGCCGTAAATCGTTTCGCGCTGCTTGTTCATTACATCGTCGTATTCCAGCAAATGTTTGCGCGCATCAAAGTTCTGCGCTTCCACGGATTTCTGCGCGGTTTCGATGCGTCGTGAAATCAAGCCGGACTCGATCGGCACACCCTCGGTCATTCCCAGGCGGAACATCAGCGCCTTCACGCGTTCGCCACCGAAAATGCGCATCAAGTCGTCTTCCAGCGAGAGAAAAAAGCGCGACGACCCGGGATCGCCTTGCCGTCCCGCGCGCCCTCGTAACTGGTTGTCGATGCGCCGCGCCTCATGCCGCTCGGTCCCTAGGATGTGCAGCCCGCCCAGCGCCACTACTTCGTCATGCTCCGCTTTGCACTGCTCCGCAAACTGCTCATAGATGGGCTTCCACTGGTCTGCGGGAGCCTGAAAAATCTTGCCTTCGTGCTGGAACAGCACCATCGGCGCCGTTGGTTGTACCGCTGCGCCGTACGCAGCGCCATCCACCGCCGCAATCACGGCGGGAGCCGCCGCGTACGGCATCGCCAGCTTGTTCTTCAAACAATAATCGCGCGTCATCTGCTCGGGATTCCCGCCCAGCAGGATGTCCGTTCCGCGGCCGGCCATGTTGGTGGCCACCGTTACCGCGCCTTTACGCCCTGCCTGCGCCACGATGCGCGATTCGCGCTCGTGCTGCTTGGCGTTCAGCACTTCA
>JBBSFG010000420.1:0-1753 GCA_038238965.1 Candidatus Acidiferrales bacterium
TGGTCTCGCAGTTGGCCGGCGAAGGCGAAGCCTTGAACGTGGCCCGTTCGAATGCCGCGCAGATCAAAAAATTTGATGCCTTCACGCGAGCTGCGGCCAAGAAATTTCTCAAGCCCATTCCGCACCAAGAGCTGCGTAAGGAAATCGATCTTTTTTGCGAATTGTTTACGCGCCCAGCGGTGATGGCCGCGCTGAAGAAATTCGTGGAGTCCACCGACGCCATGCCGTATTTGCCCTGACATGAGACTTCGAACGCCCGCGGATGATAAATTGGAGTTGTTATGCGCACCGTAGAACAAACCACACAGGAAGTGTTGGACCTCGCGGCGAAACATTTTCAGGTGGCCCAGGGTTCGCTGGCGCCCGACGACGATTTTTTTCGCAAGCTGGGAATCAACAGCCTGCAGGCGCTGGAATTGCTCTCCCGCCTGGAAAATCACTTCGGCATCGAGCTGCCCGATTATGAAGTGCAGGGCGTGAGCGATTTTCGCACGCTAGCCTCCCGCATACAATCCCGCCTGTAATGCTGGATCTTTCCAAGTATCAATCCATCGGTAGCGCTTTAAAAGATGCGCTCGAAGTCTTTGCCAACGAGACTTGCCTGATTGAGGCCGATCGCGAGCGCGAAAATCATCGCCTGACGTATCGCGAATTTGGAGATCGCGCCATGCCCGTGGCGGCGGCGTTGCAGCGCGCGCGATTCACGGCTAACGGCCGCGCGGCCATCGTCATGACCAATCAATCGCGCTGGCTGATCGCCGCCTACGCGATATTTTATTCCGGCGGCGTGCTCGTGCCCCTCGACTACAAGCTCACCCCCGACGAACATTGGCAATTGTTGAGGCATTCCAACGCCAGCGTGCTGGTCACCGAATATCCCATCTGGCGGCAATTGTGCGCCGCCCAGAGCCGCGCCAACACCACGGAGCTTAAGACCATTTTTGTGACCGATGCGCCCGCGAATGCCGATCTGGCAGGCGCGACGCGTTGGGAGGAATTGAGCGGCGCGGGCTCCCCGCAACCTGAGTTTCGCGCGCGCGCCCGCAGCGACGTGGCCACCATCGTCTATTCGTCGGGGACCGGCGGGAGGCCGAAGGGCTGCCTCTTGACGCACGAAAATTACCTGGAGCAGTGCATCGCTTTGACGTCGCGCTATCCCTTTGCGCCGGGGATGCGCTACCTCAGTATCCTGCCCACCAATCACGCCATCGATTTCATGGTGGGATTTTTCGGGCCGTTCATTTGCGGCGCGGCGGTGGTGCATCTTCGGACGTTGCGGCCGGAATATGTGCGCGAAGCCTTCGCGAAATACAAAATTACCTATGTCAGCCTGGTGCCGCTGGTGCTGAAGAACCTGCAGAAAGGATTGCAGGAACGATTCGCCGCGCTGGCCCCGGGCAAACGAAAAATGTTCGACGCCCTTGTCGCGATGAATAAAGCGATGACGAAAAGTCATCCGCGATTGTGGCTCAGTCGCCGCTTGTTGAAACAGGTCCACGAGGTATTCGGCGGTGAATTGCGCGCCATTATCGTCGGAGGCGCCTTTACCGAGCCGGAGACGCTGCAGTTTTTTTACGATCTGGGGATTCCGGTGGCCAACGGTTACGGCCTCACCGAAACGGTCGTAGCTGTTACGGTAAACGACCTCAAACCATTTCGCGCCGACACCGTGGGCAAACCCCTCCCGGGCATGGAAGTGCGTGTAGTAAATCCGGATGCGCAGGGCATCGGCGAAGTCATCGTGCGCAGCAAA
>JBBSFG010000421.1:0-1665 GCA_038238965.1 Candidatus Acidiferrales bacterium
CCTCATGGCTGAGCGCCGCTTCCTGGTCGTACGCCTCGGATCGCTCGGCGATATCGTGCACACTTTCCCAGCCGTAGCCGCGCTCCGCGAATCTTTTCCCAACGCCGAAATTATCTGGCTCACCCACGCGCGCTGGAAAATTCTCGTCGCCGCCACCGGCCTGGCCTCAAAAATATGGACCACCGAAACGCGCGATTTCTCTTCGCTGCGGCGAACCATACGTGAAATGCGCGCCGCGGATTTCGACGTCGCCATCGATTATCAGGGCCTCTGGAAATCCGCGAGCTTACTCTTCCTCGCCCGCGTCAAAAAACGCATTGGCTTTTCATCCCAGTCCGTCCGCGAATTCGGCGTCCCGCTGCTCTACACCGACCGCGTCCACGCCGTCAGCGCCCATGTCGCCGAACAGAATGGTGAGTTGACCCTTCGCGCCGGAGCCCACAACCCCGTCGCCGATTTTGTCCTTCAGCCGCCGCCCTTGGACGACGAAGCGCTCTTCAAGTTTCTGCGCACTCGCGGCGTCGAGCGCTATGTGGTCCTCAGTCCCGGCGGAGGCTGGTGTTCCAAATGCTGGCCCGCTGAGCGATTTGGCGCTCTCTGCCGCATGATTTCCGATTCACTCGGCCGTCGTTGCGTGGTGAATTATGGCCCTGGCGAAGACGATCTCGCCTCCAAAGTTCGCGCCGCCAGCAGCGACACCGATCCGCTGCTTTTCAACGGCGAGCTTGGCCCACTCATGAGTCTCTTGCAGCACGCCATCTGCGTTGTTGGCGGCGACACCGGCCCGCTTCACCTCGCGGTCGCCCTCGGCACGCCGGTTGTCGCGCTCTTTGGCCCCACCAATCCCTCGCGCAACGGTCCCTATCGTGACGCCAATCGATCCTCCGCGGGCCACCGGGCATCCACCATCAATCGCGAAAATGTCGTACTCCGCGCCCCCAATGTAGTCACCACCCACAGCCGCGAAGACCGCACCCACCCCGCCATGTTTGAAATCTCCGTTGATGCAGTTTTCGAAGCCGTGCGCCGCGTGGTCAGGGCCCGAGGATGAAATCCCCCGGCGCATTTTTCGTTCGCTGGCGCGTGCGCCTTGGATATCCACTCGCGGTAGCCGTCTTGTTTTTTGCCCGCCCAAATCCTCGCAGTATTCTTTACGGCGCTCTCGTGGGCATACTGGGACTCGCCTTGCGCGCATGGGCCGCGGGCTACCTCCACAAGCAGGAAATCCTTACCGTAACCGGCCCGTACGCCTACACCCGCAATCCTCTTTATCTCGGCAGCGCCATCCTTGCGCTCGGTGTGGCTGTCGCGGCGCACTCCTGGGTCTCCGCGATAATTATCGCCGCATACTTCGCGATATTTTATTCCGTCGTTATGCGCAAGGAAGAAAACGAGCTTCGACTTCGCCATGGAGCAAACTTCGACCGCTACGCCGCAGCCGTGCCGCTTTTTTTTCCCAGCTTTCCGTCTGCCAAAATGCCACGCGCCAGCCAAAGCGCATTTTCTCTCGCGCAATATCGCAAAAATCACGAATGGCAGGCCGCCGCGGGCTTCCTAGTATTGCTTGGCGTGCTTGTCTTGATCTGTCGCCTTCGCGGATCCTGACTCGGATCCTGACGCCGTCACCGCCGCCGGAATATTGCACGCTACAAAGCATGAAATTTC
>JBBSFG010000422.1:0-1641 GCA_038238965.1 Candidatus Acidiferrales bacterium
CTGCTCTTCTCCATTGATGATTCCGTCGCTTCCCGGAACGGTCACCAGCCCCGCGGCCCGCACTTCTCGCCTCGCCCGGTCTTTTTCCCCCATCATCTCGATGATCTCGGGAGTCGGCCCAATAAACGTAATCTCCGACGCCTCGCACACCTTCGCGAAATTCGCGTTCTCGGACAGAAACCCGTATCCCGGGTGAATGGCATCCACGTTGGTGATTTCGGCCGCGCTGATGACCTGGGGAATGTTCAGGTAACTTTCGCTGCTACGCGCCGGCCCGATGCACACCGCTTCGTCCGCGAAGCGCACATGCAGCGAATTGCGATCCGCTTCGCTGTACACCGCCACCGTGGAAATACCTAGCTCTTTGCAGGCGCAGATGACCCGCAGGGCGATTTCCCCGCGATTGGCTACTAGAATTTTCTGGAACATGGCGGCTGGGGTTCCCGGCTACTTCTTCCTGCTGGGCCGTATGCCGAACAGCGGTTGGCCATACTCCACCGGCTGCCCGTTTTCCATGTACACGCGAATGACTTCCCCGCTAGCGTCCGACTCGATTTCGTTCATCAGCTTCATGGCTTCCACGATGCACAGCGTCTGCCCACTTTCCACGTGCGCGCCTAGCTTCACGAATGCTTCCGCGCCGGGGCTGGGCGCGCCATAAAATGTCCCCACAATCGGCGACTTGATCAAATGTAAATCCTCGCCCGTTCGCGTTTCCGCGCTGGAAGCGTGACTTTCCAGTATCCGCGCATCTTCGCTTCCGCCGCCGGCAACGATAATCTCCGGTACGTATCCGCTGCGCGACGACGTCAACATCATTCCGGAAGATGGTTTGCGCAGCCGTATCCGAAGGTCCCCGCGCGAGTATTCCAACTCCTCCAGGTGGTGCTCGTTCATGAACTGGAGGAGTTGCTCAATTTGCTGAAGTTCGGGGGTGGCGAGCGTCTCGGCGGCCTGTTTCGTCGTCTTTTTGCGCTTCATACCTGTTTTCAAATCTCGATGAGATCCCGCGGTATGCGGGTCAGTACTTCGACGCGATCGGCGTGCACCGCAACATCGTCTTCGATGCGGATGCCCCCAATGTCCTCGACATAGATACCCGGCTCAATAGTTACCACGTTTCCCGGTTCCAGGCGCGCTTTTTGCCCCCGCACTATCCGCGGCTCTTCGTGTACTTCCAATCCCAACCCGTGGCCGGTGCTATGCACGAAATATTTGCCCAGGCCCTGGCCCTCGAATACTTGTCTGGCCGCCGCGTCCACATCTCCGCACGGCACCCCGTTTTTCACCGTGGCGATCGCCGCCACCTGCGCGTCCTGCACCGCGCGATACCACTGCCGGATGCGCTCCGGAGCTTTCCCAAAATAATATGTGCGCGTGATGTCGCTGCAATAGTGCGCGAGTATAACACCCAGGTCCAGCACCACCAACTCATTTTTCTTCAATCGCTTGGCGCTAGGCCGCGCGTGCGGCAAGGCGCTGCGCTCTCCAAACGCCACTATGGTTTCAAACGCCGGACCGGAGGCGCCGCCCTGCTTCATCTGGTATTCGATCTCCGCCGCGATTTCGATTTCCCGCACCCCGCCTTTCAGTAACTTCACCGCTCCTTCCACCACTTTCCCCGCCAGGATGGCCGCCCGC
>JBBSFG010000423.1:0-1592 GCA_038238965.1 Candidatus Acidiferrales bacterium
CAGATCGTCACGAACCGCTCGGACGGCTCTCGGGTGTGGGACGTGGACGGTAACGAATATGTCGATTTCGTGATGGGATTTGGCGCCAGCTTGTTCGGGCACCGTCCGCCCTTCGTGGTGAAGGCAGTGCACGAACAACTGGATCGCGGGTTTGAAATCGGCCCGATCCAGCCGGTGGTGGGCGAGGTTGCCGCGCTGGTAAAAGAATTCAGCGGAATGCAGCGGGTAGGGTTCACCAATACCGGCTCGGAAGCGGTATTGGCGGCAACGCGCGTGGCCCGCACAGTTACGGGCCGCGACAAGATAGCGGTGTTCGCCGGCGCGTATCACGGAATTTTTGACGAGGTTCTGTTTCGTCCGCTGACGATCAACGGCGAAACGCGTACCGCGCCGATTGCGCCGGGAATTCCTGACAGCGCCGTTGGGCAGGTGATCGTGCTGGATTACGGTAACCCGCAATCCCTGGATATTATCCGTGCCCGCGGATCGGAGATTGCCGCTGTGCTGGTGGAACCGGTGCAGAGCCGCAGGCTGGACTTGCAACCTCGAGAGTTTTTGCAGAATTTGCGGCGTGTGACTAAAGAAACGGGATCAGCACTGATTTTTGATGAAGTGGTCACAGGATTTCGCGTGGAACCGGGAGGCGCGCAAGCGCATTTTGGGGTGCGTGCGGATCTCGCCACGTACGGAAAAGTGGTTGGCGGCGGGCTGCCCATCGGCGTGGTTACCGGTATTTCGAAATTCATGGACGCGCTGGACGGCGGAAACTGGCAATACGGCGATTCTTCATTCCCTGAGGTGGGTGTGACGTTTTTTGCCGGCACGTTTGTGCGACACCCTCTGGCACTGGCGGCGGCCAAAGCCGTCCTGCTGCACCTGAAGCAGGAGGGACCGAAGCTGCAGCAGAACCTCACGGCTCGCACCGCGCAGCTTGCCGATGAAATGCGCGCGGTGATCGAGGAGTTCCATGCGCCGTATCATCTGACGCAATTCAGTTCGCTGATTCAGTTGGGCTACCCGTCGGATCAAAAGTTTGCGGGCCTGCTTTTTTACCTGCTTCGCGAGCGAGGCATTCATATCTACGAAAATCGCGCGTTTGTGATGACCACCGCGCACAGCGAAGAGGATCTGGCGCATTTAATTCGCGTGCTGCGGGAGAGTTTGTCGGAGATGCAGACGGGCGGATTCTTGCCGCCGTCCGGGGGCGCGCCGCAAAAAAGTCACGCACCACCAGGGCCGCCCGCTTCGAAATCCCAACGAGAAAAAGAACCGGTGACCGTCGCGCACGGCGGGTCTGCTAGTGACGCCGTTCCTCTGACGGAAGCGCAGAAAGAGATTTGGCTGGCCGCGCAAATGGGTGGCGACGCGGCACTGGGCTACAACGAGTCGCTGAAACTGGGATTTCGCGGCCCCTTTGACGTAGAGATGTTTCGCCGCGCGGTGCGACAAATTGTGGAGCGCCACCCGATTCTTCTAGCGAATTTCAGCGCCGACGGATTATCTCAACGCATCAACAAGAACCTGAGTATCGATGCGCCGCTGGTAGAACTGAGCGACAAAGCCGGGAATGCCGGTGAAAAGGAGCTGGCAGC
>JBBSFG010000424.1:0-1582 GCA_038238965.1 Candidatus Acidiferrales bacterium
AATGGAGGACCACAAAGTCGACATTGTCGCCGGCAACTCCACCGACGGCGTCATCGACTCGCTGCATCTCGTTATCCTGGAAGACGACCGCCACTACTTTCCCCCCTACGACGCCGTCCCCATCGTTCGCCAGGCCACGCTAGAGCAGTTCCCGCAACTGCGCGCCGTACTCGCCGAGTTGGGCGGCAAAATTAACGGGCCCGACATGCGCCACCTGAATTACCTCGTCGACGGTGAACAGCGCGACGTCGCCGCGGTCGTCCGCGATTTCCGCCAATCCCACAATCTGTAACTCAATTCCTCGCCGCTGGGTGCCCCAGACGCCGTAGTTGCGTCGGAGGATTTTGGCGATGAACGAACGCAAATTCAAAGAAACCGCACCCGCCGTTTCTTGTTCTATCGAAATTAATGCGCCATTACCTGTTTGTCCGCGCAAGGACTTAACGCTACTATCATTCGATTCGCATGCGCCGGCCACTTACCGCACTTTGGCTCTTCCTTTTCGCCACCGCGCTGCTATCGGCCCCGCGCGCTTCGGCGCAAAGCGGCGGAAGTTCCGTCTACGGCCCTCTACCCGTTTTTGAATTCCACAGCGATTTCTGGGTAAACCTCCATCACACCCTGTATCAGGAAGCGAAATTCCGCATTTCCGAAACTCCAGTAAACGAAAAGAACCCGTCCAAAAATCGGCCCACGCTCAAAAATTCCTCCAAATCTCCGCTCACCCCAGCGGAGCAGCGCGCCTGGGATGAAGCCCTCAGCTATTACGCGGCAAATTACATCGACAAGGACCTGCTCTTCACCACCGAGCTGATCCTTATCAAAAACCAACTCGGTGATTTCGACGGCTGCGATGAATTGTCAGGAAGAAAAAAGAAAACCTGCGACGCCGGGCTGCCCACGAATCTCACTCATGTGTTGGAAGTCGCCGCGCCGGTATACCGTGCACACGAATGGCCCAGCCACGACCTCGCCAATCGCCGCTGGGTGCTGCGCGTCGCGCCGCTGGTCCGCGAGCAGGGACTAGGCTTGTCGCAGCGTCTCGCCGATATTTATCAAACGAAATGGCCCAAGGATAAAATTCGCGTGGACGTCTGCGCCTATGCCAATCGCTCCGGCGCGTACACCACGCTCGACCCGTTGCGCGTCACCATTTCCAGCACCGATGGGCGCAATCAAGGCGCCGAAGCCCTGGAAGTGCTCTTTCACGAAGCCTCGCACGGCATTGCCGATCCCGTGCAGCAGGCCATCCTCCGCGAATGTCGGCAGCGCGAAAAAGCCATCCCGCGCGATCTTTGGCACGCCCTGATTTTCTACACCACCGGCGAAGTGATTCGCCCGGTCATCGCCGCAACAGCAGCGGAAAACAATTCCGACGGTCCGGGTTCCGATCCCGGCTACGTCCCCTACGCCATCCGCGAAGGCATTTACCAGCGCGGCTGGGACGGCTATCTCAAGCTTCTCACGCAGTTCTGGCAGCCTTATCTGGATGGCAAATCCACCTTCGACGACGCCATCGCCCGCATGGTTTCCGCGCTTTAGCCGCCAGCCGCGAGTTTCTCCGCTCTAATTATTTGCGTTC
>JBBSFG010000425.1:0-1547 GCA_038238965.1 Candidatus Acidiferrales bacterium
CAACCGCCGGGAAGCGAAACGCGCGCGACGCCGACCCGGGCGATGAGCGGGCCGAGGGTGAGGATGGAGGCGCGCATGGTTTTGACGAGTTCGTAAGGGGCGACGGCATCGTCGAGCGTGGCGGCCTGGATGACGTAATCGCTGGGGGGAAATTCCGTGGTGGAAACTTTGGCGGACATGAAGGCCAGAAGTTTGCTCATGGTGATGAGGTCGCGGACTTTGGGAATGTTGTGCAGCGTAACGGGTTCGGCGGTGAGCAGCGCCGCGGCCATGACCGGCAGGGCGGAATTTTTTGCGCCGCTGATGGCTACCGTGCCGTGAAGCGGTTTCCCGCCTTTGATTAGAAATTTGTCCATTAGAGCTGTGCCGGAATGCTATTCACCGAGTGCTTCACGGAGATTTCCTTTCGCGGCGCGCAACTGCTTTGTGGCCTCTGCTGCGTTCAACCGCAGTTTCAGCATGAGCAGCGCCAAGCGAAGATGGTGTCCCGATTGACGCATAGCGTGTTCCGCGGCGGACAGAGTTTTGCCGCTGGCGTCGGCCAGGATGCGCACTTTGCGTTGGGAAACCTTGTGATTCGAGGCTTGCACGTCGATCATCAAGTTTTCGTAGACGTGCCCGAGGCGCGTCATCGCTGCGGTAGAGAGCATGTTCAATACCATTTTTTGCGCGGTGCCGGATTTGAGGCGCGTGGATCCGGTGAGGACTTCGGGCCCGACGTCGGTGGCGATGAGGATGCCGGCCAAGCGGGCGATGGGTGTGTTGCGGTTCACGGTGATAGCGATAGTGGCGGCACGTTTTTTTGATGCGAAGCGCAGCGCGGATAAAACATAGGGCGTGGTGCCGCTGGCGCAAATGCCGGCGACGACATCGTGGCGCGTCAGTTTGATGGCACGCAAATCGCGCTCGGCCTTGGCGGGCGAATCCTCGGCGCCCTCGACCGCGCCGGTTACCGCGCGGCGGCCTCCGGCGATAAAAGCCTGGACCAGCTTCGGAGAAGTTCCAAACGTGGGCGGGCATTCGGCTGCGTCGAGGACAGCGATGCGGCCGCTGGAGCCTGCGCCCACATAGATGAGGCGGCCGCCGGCGCGAATGGCTTTTACGATGGCGTCGACAGCGCGAGCGATAGCAGGAAGAGCGCGGCCGACGGCGTCGGCCACTTTGCGATCTTCGCGATTCATGAGCCGCACGATCTGTACGGCGCTGAGGCGGTCGAGATTTTTCGACGCGGGGTTGCGCAGCTCGCTGCGGCGATATTCCCTGGACCTGGAGGGCACGGTGGCATTATAGCCGCGGGGTGCGGCGGTTCGGGACGCGGGGTGCGAAAAGGGCAGAGCGTGGCGACAAATTGATAATAACTTCACGAAACTCGCGATTTCCTAGTTGCGGAGGGCGGGCTGGGATTCGGCTATCATCAAACGAGCAGATTTTCTTCAGGTGGATTGATTGGAAATCGCAATCACAAACGTTCTCAACCGGCTGTTCGAAAAGCGCTTCGGCTCGGCGGTGACGCGTGTGCAAGCGCTGCAAGGCGAACTGGGCGGGTC
>JBBSFG010000426.1:0-1537 GCA_038238965.1 Candidatus Acidiferrales bacterium
ATCGTCCGATCGCGGGGGACGAACTGTCAACCACACGTTATCCTGCTGACTCGTGACGCTCGACCGGATGCAGTATTGATCGGCCTGTGCGAACGGAGGAAGCTGCGCTTCAGGCTGGGCTCCTTCACTATTTGCCAGCCGGAGGTCAAGGTTCTGGAGTGGGTCTACGGCGGCTTGCGCGGCAATGCGAACCCGGAGAACTGTGAGGTTCTGGTCCGGGAAATAATCAGGTTGTTAGACGATGGAGTTGCCGATGTAGCGCTATGGAAACAGCTCGAGGTGGAGTCCTCAATGTATGACTGCGTCCTCAAATTGCCGACTTTTGCTTCGCGAGATCATTCCGGCTGGCTTCATGACCATTGGTGGCTCAGAAGCGCTCCTAAGGGCCGGCAGGCCTTCCTAACGAGTCTCGGAAGGAAACAGCGTTCTAAACTGCAACGCAAATACAAAAAAGTTCTGAATCATTTTGCAGAAGAAGTGCAAATTCGCAGTTTCCGTTCCGTCGACGATCTGGCGCCAGCCATTGCGGACATGGAGACCATCGCCAGCAAAACCGATAAGCGGAGAGTGTTTGGAGACGGTTTTTTCGATACTCCCCAGATTCGTCATCAGATGACCGCCGCGAGCGAAAACGGCTGGCTGAGAATATACATCCTTTATCTCCAGAAGAAGCCCGCCGCATTTTGGATGGGCACCCTTTATGATCGCTGCCTTCAGGGCGATCATACGGGTTACGACCCCGCCTGGAGCGAGTTTTCACCTGGCATTTTTCTCTTTCTCAATATCCTCGAAGACCTTTGTGAAGAGGACATCACAACGATTGATTTCGGCTATGGGAACATCCAACTCAGGCAGTGCTTCGGTGACTTGCGGCGGGTTGAATCACGCGCCCACATTTATGCGCCGACGCCGCGTGGAATCCAGTTGAACCTGTTGCGCACGGCGACATGTCGCACGACTAATTGCGCAAAAACCCTTGTTCGCTGGACTCACCGCCTCGATTCGGCGAGCAAGGCTTTGCGGAAACAGTTCGTGCGCCCGCACCGCAAAAAATCATTCGGTATTATCCAATCGCCTAAGCCCACCTGATGATCTATGACTAAACAGATTGCGCACTCGCTGATGAAATCAACGAAAGTATAGTTTCGCGCGATGTGTGGGCCCGATCGTCAGCGCCGCCGTTTTTAACGCTGGCTCAAGCACCGTCACGGGCCCCGTGCACAATTAAGTTTACTTTTTGTTTTTGTCCCTGCGGTGCCAATTCCAACATGAGGAGAGTTCGACGTGGACATTTCTGTAATCGGGTGTGGGTATGTGGGTCTGGTAACGGCTGCCTGCCTGGCTGAAGCGGGGCACAAAGTAACCTGTACAGACGTTGACGGAGAACGTATCGGCGCATTGAATGCCGGCATTGTTCCGATCTACGAGCGACATCTGGAAGCCATCCTCGCTTCCGCGCGCGAGGCTGGCCGCATCTCTTACACCACCGACGCGGGTGAGGCCATCCGCGCCGGCCAAGCGATTTTCATCTGCGTGG
>JBBSFG010000427.1:0-1516 GCA_038238965.1 Candidatus Acidiferrales bacterium
GGTCCCATCCATCACGCCACGCAGATCACCACTCCGGACTGCGCCACTTGTCATACCGAACATCGCGGCCGCATCAATATCGCCGCCGTCAGCGAAAAATCGTGCGCCGAGTGTCACGGCGACTTGCGCACCACCGGCAAGCCCACGCGATATTCGCCCCACATTCGCAGTTTCGGCTTCGGCCATCCGGAATTCGCGGTGCTGCGGGAAAATCGTCGCGATGTTTCTACCATCAAGCTGAATCACGCTATCCACATGAAGCCCATTCGCCGCGGTCCAACCGGCCCCATGGTGCAACTGGATTGCGCCGATTGCCACCGCCCCGCTGCCGCGAAAACCTCCTGGAACTACGCCGACGCCAGTTACGTCTCTATGACCGCATCCGAATCCGGCAACCCCGACGTGCGATCCGGCGTGCGATCCGACATGCGCTCGATCGGCGCGCACGGCGGCTCGCTTGCTCCTCGCACTCCTTCCACCGGTCGCGAACTGATGGCCCCCGTCACCTTCGCAAACTCCTGCGCGTCCTGCCATCTCCTCTCCTTCGACAAGCGCTTCAACGAAGGCGTCCCGCACGACAAACCCGAACTCATCCACGCTTTCCTCCAGAAAAAATTCCAGGAGTACGCCGCGGCGCATCCCTCCGAGCTGCGAGCTTCGCGCGAACCCGATCGCGATTTAACCGGCAAGCCGCTCGCACCCCGGATACAAACCCTCACTCCCGCACAGTGGGTCACCGCCAGGACCTCTGACGCCGAACAACTCTTGTGGCGCAAAACGTGCCTGCAATGCCATCAGCTTTCATTCAGCGGAAGCGGAAGCGGTTCACTGCCCCGCGTTCAACAGAACACCGAGCAAAGCTCCAACGCTCTGCCTCAAATCGCCGATTCCCGGGTAACCGCGCGCTGGATGCCCCACTCAAAATTCGACCACGAAGCCCACGGCAGCTTTACCTGCGTCAGTTGCCACGAAAAAGCATTGGCCAGCGTGGATTCCAGCGATCTGCTTCTCCCCGGGATTGCAACCTGCCAGACCTGCCACGCTCCCGGTCCGGACCACGCCGAGTCGCGCTGCTTCGAATGTCACACCTATCACGACTGGTCCCAGCGAAAAGAAATCACGCCAAAATTTAATTTTCCGCCGCTCAAAACCGGCGGCCGCTGATTCCCACCGTTCGCATCGCCAAATAAACACTCGCGCATCATCAACAAACGCCGTCTGCATGAATTTAGCTACAATTACGCCTCGCCATGCCTCCTGAATCAAATCCAGCCTCGCCGGCGACCACTGCGGAAACAGCTCCAGGCTCCAGTTCAGGGTCAGGCTCCGGCGCGGCTCACGCCTTCTGGCAAATCCTCACGCACTTCGACTCCACCAAGCTCTCCACCCACCGCGCGTTTCGCAACGCCGTCGGCGTAGCGCTGCCGCTCATTGCCGGCTTCCTCCTGGGCATGCCGCGAGGCGGACTGGTTGTCGCCAGCGGCGCCTTAAACGTTTCTTATTCGGACGGTAGCGA
>JBBSFG010000428.1:0-1514 GCA_038238965.1 Candidatus Acidiferrales bacterium
CGAAGAAGCTGCCAAGCTGGCAAATGCGCATGAGTTCATTGAAAAAATGTCCGAAGGGTATGACACGATGGTGGGCGAGCGCGGTGTTTCTCTTTCAGGGGGACAGCGGCAGCGGATCGCCATCGCCCGGGCGGTGATACGTGATACTCCCATATTGATTTTGGATGAGCCGACGTCGGGACTGGATGCCGCCTCGGAGCAGAGTGTAATCGAAGCTCTGGATCGCCTGATGAAAGGGCGCACAACCCTGCTGATAGCCCATCATCTGGGAACCATTCGGCATGCGGATTGCATTTTCGTAGTGAAGGATTCGGTACTCGTGGAACAAGGTACTCACGATGAACTTCTTGCAGCAGGTGGGACCTATGCAGAGCTGCACAAAATTCAAACGGAGTTGGGCGCGGATCAGCCAGCCGCGGGTCCGGGGGCTTGATTACCAGCGGGGGTTGAGAAATCACATGCGAAAACAATGGAAACTGCTGGCGGTGTGCTTTGCCGGTGCAGGAATATTGCTACTGGCGCCGGCGGGAGGCGTGTGCGGTCAAGACCCGGTCAGCAAAGCCATAGAGTCGCGGGCACCCGTTCCGGTGGTGATCTGGCACGAAACGGTGGATGTGCCGCAACTGGACTTGATCCACGGGGCGGGAGGAAAGCAAGATGCGCCGCTTCCCAATGCCAGATACAAATTTCTGAAGGAGGATGAGAGCGGCAGCAGTCCAAAATTTGATGTCGAAGACGACAGCGGCGTGCGCTGGCGAGTGAAGCTGGGACCGGAGCCGCGCGCCGAGACCGCGGCTACGCGCTTGTTATTCGCCGCGGGATATTTTGTCGATGAAGACTATTACGTCGAGGATTTACAGGTCGAAGACCTTCCGAAGCTACACAGAGGGCAGTCGTTCGTTTCCGGGGGCGGCATCGTTCACGGAGCGCGCCTGGAACGCCGGACGAAAGAAGTAAAAAAGTTGGGTAATTGGGAATGGGATAAGAACCCCTTCACCGGCAGTAAAGAGCTGAACGGGCTGCGGGTGATGATGGCACTGGTGAACAACTGGGATTTGAAAACGGTCAACAACTCCATTTACCAGATGGAAGACCAGACCGTGTATGCCGTCACCGATGTGGGCGCGACGTTCGGCAAGACCGGGAACACGGCGGTACGGTCGAAGAGCAACCTGAAAGATTTTGAGGATTCGAAATTTATCGAGAAAGTCACAGCCGATCATGTGGACTTTGTGTTGCACAGCCGGCCACTTTTGATCGCTGCCCTGGACGCGCCGAATTATCATGAGCGAGCGGCGATGGAAAAGGTTACCAAACATATTCCGCGCCGGGATGCCAAATGGCTGGGGCAACGGCTCGGGCAGTTAAGCCAGGAACAGATTCGCGACTGTTTCCGGGCGGGTGGCTACACTCAAGAAGAAGTCGAAGGATACTCGCGCGTCATACAACACAGAATCGCGGAACTGAATGCGCTATAAACAAAAACGGTTTCGTTCCGTATCACCTAGCAAGGA